>JAJZVF010000003.1 GCA_021845825.1 Pseudomonadota bacterium
CAGATTACCGCTCTCGGCCGGCGCCGGGACGCCGTTATGCTGTACGCTCCACGGACCTCAGTTGTTAAGGTGTCTCCCATGACCTACACCTTCCCACCTCCCCCCGTTGTCAGCGTGCCCGTCATAGGCTCGGGTGCGCGCTTCCCGGTTCACCGCATCTACTGCGTGGGTCGCAACTACGCCGAGCACGCGCAGGAGATGGGTGAAAGCGCAGGCGAGCCGCCGGTGTTCTTCCTCAAGCCCGCCGATGCGGCGCTGGTGGTGGAGGCGGGGCAAACCGGGCAGTTCGCCTATCCGGGGCTCACGCGCGAGCTGCATCACGAGGTCGAGCTGGTGGTGGGCCTCGGCGAGGGCGGCCGCAACATCGCGGCAGATGAGGCTCTGCGGCATGTTTTCGGCTATGCCGTCGGCCTCGACATGACCCGCCGCGACCTGCAGGGGCAGATGAAGAAGCGCGGCGGACCGTGGGACATCAGCAAGGGGTTCGATCATGCCGCACCTGTCGGACCCATCACCCCCGCGGCGCGGGCCGGTGAGATCACCCGCGCCGAAATTACCTTGCGCGTCAACGGCGAGCTGCGTCAGCATGCGGCGCTCAGCCAGATGATCTGGAGCGTGCCCGAGATCATCGCGCGGCTGTCCACGGCCTGGGAACTCATGCCCGGTGACCTGATCTACACGGGCACGCCCGCGGGCGTTGCCGCGGTGCGGCCCGGCGATGCGCTCGAGGGGCGCATCGGCGGCCTGGAAACGTTGCACGTGCGCATCGTCTGAACGGCCGCGTTGCTGTCCCCTTGCTGTTTCCCTTATAACCGTTCCAACGCCAGCGCAATGCCCTGTCCCACGCCGATGCACATGGTGCACAGCGCGCGCCTTGCGCCGGCGGCCTCCAACTGACTGACGGCGGTGGCGACCAGTCGCGCGCCGCTCGCTCCAAGCGGATGGCCGATCGCAATCGCTCCGCCGTTGGGATTGACGTGCTCGGCATCGTCGGGCAGCCCGAGCTCGCGTAGCACCGACAGCGACTGCGCCGCGAAGGCTTCGTTGAGCTCGATGACGTCGAAATCGGATAGCGTCAATCCCGTGCGCTCGAGGAGCTTGCGAGTGGCCGGCACCGGCCCGATGCCCATGATGCGCGGTGGCACGCCGGCAACCGCGCTCGCGATCACTCGGGCCCGGGGCGTGAGGCCGAAACGCCGGGCGGCCGCTTCGCTTGCCAGCAGCACGGCGGCGGCACCATCGTTGATACCCGATGCATTGCCCGCGGTGACCGAGCCGTCGGGTCGCACGATACCTTTGAGCCTCGCCAGGGCTTCCAAGGAGGTCTCGGGCCGGGGATGCTCGTCGGCTTCGATGCGTTGCGGCTCCTTTTTCGGGCGAGCAATGAGCACCGGGACGATTTCCCTCGCGAAGAACCCGCGTGCTTGCGCCCGCGCATAGCGTTGTTGGCTGCGAAGCGCGAATGCGTCCTGATCCTCACGGGAGATGCCGCGTTCGGCCACCAGGTTTTCGGCCGTCTCGGCCATGGAGTCGATGCCGAAGCGCCGCTCGATGAGCGGATTGACGAAGCGCCAGCCGATGGTGGTGTCCTCAAGCCGCGCGCTCCGCTCGAAGGCGCCACTCGCCTTGCCCATCACGAACGGTGCGCGCGTCATGCTCTCGACACCCCCGGCGATGGCGAGTTGCACCTCGCCCCCGGTGATGGCGCGGGCGGCGATGGCCACCGCGTCCAGGCTTGAGCCGCAGAGCCGATTGACGGTCGAGGCCGGCACACTCTCGGGCAATCCCGCCAACAGGACCGCCATGCGCGCGACGTTACGATTGTCCTCGCCCGCTTGGTTGGCGCAGCCGTAATAAACGTCATCGACGCTTGCCCAGTCCACGGTGCCATGACGTTCGGTGAGCGCGCGGATCGGGATGGCGGCCAGATCATCGGTGCGTAGGGTCCCGAGAGCTCCTGCATATCGGCCAAAAGGCGTGCGAATGGCATCACAGATGAACGCGTGGTTCATAAATAGTATCCAAGTTATTGAAAATAATGTGTTTCATGACTCAGTCCAGCCTATTACGATACGGGATGCACGAACCACTATCCACGCCGGGAGCTGCGGTTTCCCCAATCGTCTTCCGAGGCTACGTGCCGATACAATAGCGGCCCGTCGTTCCCGGGTACCGACATGCCGCATTTCAAGGCCCTGCGCGTCCATCAGGGACAGAACGGCCGCTTCGCCTCGATCGAGTCCGTCTCGCTCGATGAGCTGACCGCGGGCGAGGTGCTCGTCCGGGTCGCCTACTCCAGCCTCAACTACAAGGATGCGCTCGCGATCACCGGCAAGGGCGCCATCATGCGGGCCTATCCGCGCACTGCGGGCATCGATCTTGCGGGTGTCGTCGAGCGCAGTGACCATGCCGCCTTCAAGGCGGGCGATCGGGTGCTCGCCACGGGTGCCGGACTCGGGGAGTGGCTGGACGGCGGGCTCGCCGAGTACGCGCGTCTGCCGGCGCCGGCCCTGGTGCCCTTGCCGGCCTCGCTGACGATGTTTGATGCCATGGCGCTCGGCACGGCCGGTTTCACAGCGGCCCTCGCGCTGATGCGCATGCTCGAGAATCATCAGTCGCCGGAGCTCGGGCCGATCGCGGTCACCGGTGCCACGGGCGGGGTCGGCGGCATCGCCCTCTGCCTTTACAAGCAGGCGGGATTTGCCACCGCGGCGATCACGGGCAAGGCCGGTGCCGAGGCGTATCTGCACACGCTGGGTGCCGACCGGGTCATCGAGCGGCGGCACCTCGACTTGGGCGGCAAGCCGCTCGAGCAGGCGGTCTGGGGCGGCGCGGTGGACAATCTCGGCGGAGAGATGCTCGCGTATCTCACCCGCACGGTGAAGCCCTGGGGCAACATCGCCTGCATCGGACTCGCCGAGTCTCCACTGCTCAATACCACGGTGATGCCGCTGATCCTGCGCGGAGTGAGCCTGCTCGGCATTCACTCGGTGGAGATGCCGCGGGAGTGGCGGCTCAAGCTGTGGGAGCGGCTCGCCGGGGAGTGGAAGCTGGCCGATCTCAGGGGGCGCATCGTCAAAGCGGTGATCGGCCTCGAGGAGGCCCCGCTCGCGAGCAAGGAGCTGATCGGCGGGCGAGCGCGCGGCCGTTACGTGGTCCGCCTCGCCGGGGAGGACCTTGAACCGCTGTAGTGCGCAGCACGAGGAGGTATCCGATGGCACGAGATCCTTTGACACCGATGTCCCGGGTCGCACAGGTCGGCGCCGCCGACCCAGAGCGGCGCAATTCGCCTCTGGCGACCGACCCGGAGGAGGAGTTCGAGCTGCTGCGCGAGCAGGTCGGCGACGAGACCGGGTGCTGCTACTTCAACGACGTGCGCTACGCCGACGGCGATGAGGTGCTGAGCGGCAGCACGAGGTTGCGCTGCGCGCAGGGCATCTGGGTCGAGGTGGGGACGCGAAAGCCTTAAAGCTCCCCGCCGAGGGGCTGCGGCGCGACTCGCGCACGGCCCGGGCCGCGGCTATGCTTGCCGCCGCATGTTTTAGCTGAGGACAGGCGGTTCAAGTGATGCAAGAGCGGGCGGTTCCCCCGGCGCAGCGGGGCGAGAGGCTCAACACCCGGGCCGCCGGGGTGATTGCCCTGGCGGTGCTGTGCAGCCGGGTGCTCGGTCTCGTGCGCTGGATGGTGTTCGGCGCGCTATTCGGCGGCGGCCGATTGATGGATGTCTACATCACGGCGTTTCGCATTCCCAACCTGTTGCGCGACTTGGTGGGCGAAGGAGCGCTGTCGACCGCCTTCGTCACCACCTTCAGCAAGACGCTTCTGCGCGAGGGCGAGCAGTCTGCCTGGCAGCTCGCGAACAAGGTGCTGACGCTCGCGGTGATCACGCTCAGCGTGGTGGTGCTCATCGGAATCGCGGTCGCGCCGTGGCTGGTGGCGCTGCTCGGTTGGGGATTCAGTCCCGCCAAGGCTGCCCTCACCGTCGAACTCACGCGGATCATGTATCCGTTCATCATGATCGTGTCGCTCGCCGCGCTCGTGATGGGCATGCTCAACGCGCGCAACGTGTTCGGCATGCCGGCGATGGCCTCGAGCTTCTTCAATCTCGCCACCATCATCGCCGGGGCGGGGCTCGGCTGGTGGCTTGATCCGCACTTCGGTCCCAAGGCCACGGTCGGTCTTGCGATCGGGACCCTGATCGGCGGCCTGGCGCAGCTCGGTGTGCAGTTACCGTCGCTGTGGCGCTTCGGCTACCGGTTCCGTCCGGATTTCCGCTGGCGCGATTCAGGGGTCAAGGCCATGTTGCTGATCATGGGGCCGTCGGTGATCGCCGCGAGCTCCGTTCAGGTCAACGTAGTGGTGAATTCGGCGTTCGCCTCGCTGATGGGTAACGGGCCGATCACTTGGCTCTCGTACGCCTTCCGGCTGATGCAGTTTCCCCTCGGCATGTTCGGTGTGGCGCTCGGCACCGTGGCGCTGCCCATGCTCTCGCGCATGGCCGCATCGGGCAATCATGCGGGATTTCGCAGCGAACTCGCCCGCGGCATGCGCATGGTCTTCGTGATGACCGTGCCGGCGGCTGTCGGCTTGATCGTGCTCGCCTCGCCGATCGTGTCCGTGTTGTATCAGCACGGACGGTTCTCGGCCGCCGATGCGGCCGAGACCGCCGCAGCGCTGCGCTACTACGCGCTCGGGCTGTGCGGATACGCCGCGCTCAAGGTGCTCGTCAACGCCTTCTACGCCATCGACCGGCGCAAGACCCCTATGCTGGTGAGCTTGGCGGCGATGGGACTGAATCTGCTGCTGTGCTGGTTGTTGGCCGTGCGCCTTCACTGGGGTCCGCAGGGACTCGCGCTGTCCACCGCGTGTGTTGCCACGACGAACTTCCTGGTGCTGTACGGGCTCATGCGTCGCCATCTCGGGCGGCTCGAGTCCCGCGCCATGCTCGCCATGCTGGTGAAGCTCGGCCTCGCCTGCGGGGTGCTGGCGCTCATCTGCTGGGGCGGCTCGCACTGGCTGCTCGCCGACTGGGCGCTCGAGCGGTTCTGGCCCAAGCTCGGCGCGCTGATGGCGGTCATCGTGGTCGCCGTCGGCGCGTTCTTTGGAATGGCGCTACTGCTCGGCATCGAAGAGGTGCGCGAGATCACGCACGCTCTGCGGCGTAAACTGCATGCCGGGTGAGCGCGGAGCCTGAGGCAGCGGTCGCGGGCGCACAGCACCCAGGCACACTTTATGTTGAAGGAGTCGACTCACGTGACCAGTCCCCTGAAACGATCGTTTTGTCTCCTTGGAGGGCTCCTGCTGATGAGCGTCGTCGGCCGGGTCTCGGCGCAGACCTACTACGAGCAGACCTTCCAGCCCTGGCAGCCCCTGCACTGGCACGTGGACGCCGGCTACAGTCCCACTCTGGGGCAAACCTCCAAGTACCTCGATGGTGGTTGGACGCTCGGCGGCGGGCTCACCTGGCAGCCGAGCCGCAACACCCCGCTCGCCCTGCGCGCCGATCTCGATTACAGCTATTTCTACGCCACGCGCAATCTGATCGCGCTCAACGAGCAGGCCGACCAGATGCAGATCGACAACGGCTACGGAGAGGTATTCGGCCTGAACGTCGACGGGGAATGGCGCGTGCGGCTCGGTCCCATGACGAGCGCCTTTTTCCTCGCCGGGGTGGGCGTGAATCACCGGCGCATCGCTCTGACGCAGACGGTCGCGTTCGGGGGCTACTTCTGCGATCCCTACTTCGGGTACTGCGACTACGGGCTCGTGCCGGGGCAGGTGGTGGTGGCGAGCGCCGACACCACCCGCTTCAGCTGGAATACGGGGGCGGGCCTTGACTTCAAGCTCCGCGACGGCCAGACCTTCTTCGTCGAGGCGCGCTACATGCGTGTGCAAACGCCGCAGCCGACGGAGTTCCTGCCGATCACGGTGGGGCTGCGTTTCTAGGCCGGCGGGCGGCGGACCGCGCTTTGGAGTAGTCTGTCCTCGGTGACCGAAGCACTGCAGGCTTTCCATCCGGCGGTCGCCCGCTGGTTCGCGCGCGCCTTCGAGGCGCCTACGCCGGCTCAGGAGCAGGCGTGGCCGGCGATCCTCGCCTCCCGCCACACCCTCATTGCCGCGCCGACCGGCTCGGGCAAGACGCTCGCGGCATTTCTCGCGGCGATCGATCAGCTCGTGCGCGCAGGGCTCGAGCAAGGCGGGCTGTCCGATGAGACGCGCATCGTGTACGTCTCGCCTCTCAAGGCCCTGTCGAACGACATTCACCGCAATCTCGAGGCGCCGCTTGCCGGGATACGCGCGGAGCTGAACATCCTCGGTCTCGCGGATCTGGACATCCGCACCGCCGTGCGCACGGGCGACACCGCACGGAGCGAGCGCGACGGCATGCGGCGGCGTCCGCCGCACGTCCTGGTCACGACGCCGGAGTCGCTCTACATCCTGCTCGGCTGCGAGTCCGGCCGCCGTATGCTTGCCGGCGTCCGCAGCGTCATCGTCGATGAGATTCACGCCATGGCTTACGCCAAGCGTGGCGTGCATCTGGCTCTCTCGCTCGAGCGGCTGGCGGCGCTCGCGGGCCGGCCGCTCACCCGGGTCGGGCTGTCGGCGACCCAGCGGCCCATCGAGGAGGTCGCGCGCTTCCTGGTCGGTGCCGGCGGCATCGGACCCGCCGCCGGCTGCGTCATCGTCGATCACGGGCACGCGCGCGAGCGCGACCTGCGTATCGAGGTTCCCGCCTCGCCGCTCGAGGCGGTGATGTCGGGGGATCTCTGGAGCGAGGTGTACGACCGGCTGGCGGAGCTGGCCGGCGGACACCGCACGACCCTCGTGTTCGTCAATACCCGGCGGCATGCCGAGCGCCTCGCCCGTCATCTGGGGGAGCGCTTGGGCGAGACGCAGGTGGCGGCCCACCACGGCAGCATGGCGAGGCAACTGCGCCTCGAGGCGGAAAATCGGCTGCAACGGGGTGAGCTCAAGTGCCTCGTTGCCACCGCCTCGCTCGAGCTCGGCATCGATATCGGCGAGGTGGACCTCGTCTGTCAGGTCGGCTCGCCGCGCGCCATCGCGGCGCTGCTGCAGCGCGTGGGGCGCTCCGGACACCGTGTGGGCGGCACACCCAAAGGACGGCTGTTTCCGCTGTCGCGCGACGATCTCATCGAGTGCGCCGCGCTGCTCGATTGCGTGCGCCGCGGCGAGCTCGACCGGCTGCGCATTCCGCACAAGCCCCTCGATGTGCTTGCCCAGCAGATCGTCGCCGAGGTGGCTGCCCGCGAATGGCACGAGGAGGAGCTCTACGCGCTGGTGCGCCGGGCCTATCCGTACCGTGATCTCGAGCGCACCGAGTTCGAGGCGGTGGTGCGCATGCTCGCCCAGGGCTTTGCCACGCGCCGCGGCCGGCGCGGCGCGCTGGTGCATCATGATGCCGTCAACCGCAGGCTACGCGGACGGCGGGGCGCGCGCCTCACCGCGCTCACCTGCGGTGGCACGATTCCCGACACCGCCGATTACCAGGTGCTGCTCGAGCCGCAGGGCCAGCCGGTCGGCACGGTCAATGAGGACTTCGCGGTCGAGAGCCTGCAAGGCGACATCTTCCAGCTCGGCAACACCTCCTACCGGATCCTCAGGGTCGAGCAGGGTCGGGTGCGCGTCGAGGATGCCCGCGGCCAGCCGCCATCCATTCCGTTCTGGCTGGGTGAGGCGCCCGGGCGCTCCGATGAGCTTTCCGCGGGTGTGTCCCGGCTGCGACGTGAGCTCGGGGAGCGACTCGCGCAAGGGCGGGCGCCGGCGGTACGCTGGCTCATCGAGGGGCTCGGCATCGCCGCGCCCGCGGCGGCGCAGCTCACGGACTATCTGGCCGGCGCGCGTGCCGCGCTCGGCACGCTGCCCACTCAAGAGACAATCGTCCTCGAGCGATTCTTCGACGAGGCGGGTGGCATGCAGCTCGTCATTCACTCGCCCTTCGGCAGCCGGGTGAATCGGGCCTGGGGGCTCGCGCTGCGCAAGCGTTTCTGCCGTTCGTTCAACTTCGAGCTGCAGGCGGCCGCCACCGAGGACGCCATCGTAGTCTCGCTCACCAGCGCGCACAGCTTCGAGCTCGCGCAGGTTGCGCGCTACCTGCATGCCGACACGGTGCGGCCCCTGCTCGTGCAGGCGCTGTGCGCGGCGCCGATGTTTCCCGTGCGCTGGCGGTGGAGTGCGGCGATCGCACTGGCGCTGCCGAGATTCCGCGGCGGACGCAAGGTGCCGGCGCCCCTTGTGCGCATGGCGGCGGAGGACCTGCTGGCGGCCGTGTTTCCCGATCAGCTTGCCTGTGCGGAGAATCTGACGGGCGAGCTCGAGATCCCCGATCATCCGCTCGTCGCCCAGGCGATACACGATTGCCTCACGGAGGCGATGGACATCGAGGGCTTCGAGGCGCTGCTGCGTGCGCTCGAGGCCGGCACGATCCGCGTGGTGGCTTGCGAGCTGACTCAGCCTTCGCCGCTTGCGCTCGAGGTGCTCTCGGCGAGGCCGTACGCGTATCTGGACGACGCGCCTCTCGAGGAGCGGCGCACGCAGGCGGTGTTGAGCCGGCGGTGGCTCGATCCGGAAAGCGCCGCGGACCTGGGCGCGCTCGATCCGGCGGCGATCGAGAGGGTGCGCGCGGAGGTCTGGCCGGAGGCGGGCAACGCCGATGAGCTGCACGATGCGCTCTGTTGGCTCACTTTTTTAACCGACGAGGAGCTCCGCGGCGCACCGGGGTGGCTGGGGTGGGCGCAGTCACTTGTCGCGCAGAGACGCGCGACCCGCCTGAGCTTCGGATCGCGGGCGCTGTGGGTCGCTGCCGAGCGCCTGAGGCTGTTCGGCGCGCTGCTGCCCGGGGCGCACCGTGCGCCGGCGATCGCCGCTCCCGAGGGGGACTCGTCCGAGGCGACGCCCGAGCGGGCGCTCGTGGAGATTCTGCGCGGGCGGCTGCAGGGGCTCGGTCCGGTCTCGGGGCCGGCGCTCGCCGGCTCCCTCGGTCTGCCGCGCGCGGCCGTGCAGGCGGCGCTTGCCGCGTTGCAAGCGGAAGGATGGGCGATGCACGGGCACTTCACGGCTGCGGCCGGTGAGGATGGAGAGTGGTGCGAGCGGGGGCTGCTCGCCCGCATCCATCGCTATACGGTGAAGCGCCTGCGCGCCGAGATCGAGCCGGTCGAGCCGCGCGATTTCATGCGCTTCCTGCTCGAGTGGCAGCGTGTTGCGCCCAAGGCGCGGATGCAGGGACCCGACGCCCTCGCCGGCGTTCTCGCCCAGCTCGAGGGCTTCGAGGCGCCCGCCGGGGCCTGGGAGACGCAGATCCTGCCGGCGCGGATCAACGAGTACGAGAGCGCGTGGCTCGATGAGCAGTGTCTTGCCGGACGGTTCGTGTGGACCCGGCTCGCGCGGCGCAAGGCCGATTCCGGCGCGACCGCCGGTCCGGTGCGCAGTACCCCGATCGTGCTCCTTGGCAGGCGGCAGCTGCGCACGTGGGCGTCGCTGGCGGCAACCGCGCAGGCGACACCCGGGCCGGGCGCGCGCCGGGTGCTCGATCACCTGCGGGGCGAGGGCGCCTCGTTCTTCGATGAGATCGTGCAGGGCACGGGGCTGCTGCCCGCGCAGGCAGAGGATGCGCTCGCCGAACTCGTGGGCTTCGGGTTGGTCAATTCGGACAGCTTCGGCGGGCTGCGCGCCCTGTTGGTGCCTTCCGCGCGGCGCCGCCGGTCCGGTGCGCGGCGGCGCCGCGCGCTGTTTGGTATGGAATCGGCGGGCCGCTGGTCTCTCGTGCGCCGCGAGACCTCGGCCGCGGCCGCGGCCGAGGCCGATGGCGTGGAGCTCGCGGCGAGATCTCTGCTGCGCCGCTGGGGTGTGGTGTTCTGGCGGCTGCTTGCGCGCGAGGCGGATTGGCTGCCGCCGTGGCGCGACCTGCTCGGCTGCTATCGGCGCCTGGAGGCGCGCGGGGAGATCCGCGGCGGCCGCTTCGTCGCCGGCTTCTCGGGCGAGCAGTTCGCCTTACCGGATGCGGTGGGGCTGCTGCGCGAGACGCGCCGCCGGCCGCGCGATTGCGCCTATCTCTCCCTGTCGGCGGCCGACCCGCTCAATCTGCTCGGCATTCTGACTCCGGGGGCGCGGCTGGCGGCGCTCGCCGGCAATCGCGTGCTCTACCGCGACGGATTGCCTGTGGCGACTCTCGCGGCAGGGGAGCTGCGCTTTCTCGAGGCGCTCGATCCGGCTGCACAGTGGGAGGCGCACAACGCGCTCATGCGCAGCCACGTTCCGGCGGCGCTCGAGGACATCGCCTGAGCGGCCGGGCCGCCCCCAGGCCCGTGCGGGTGAGCGCACGCGTGCCGGAACGGCCCCCAATGCCCGCGGCGGTCGGCACGGGCGCGCGGGAAGCTGCTAAAATTTATCTTTTTATACCGCGACCGTTTTACACCGCGACTGCGTCCGGCCCGCGCCGGGCGTGAAGGATATCGATGGCACTGAAGATCATGGTTCTAGGGGCGAACGGTTTTATCGGCAGCGCGCTCACCAGCGCGATCCTGCGCCAGCGGGACTGGGAGGTCTACGGCATCGACCTCGCCGACAACAAGCTCGGCGATCTGCCCGGGAATGAGCGCTTCCACTTCGTCGAAGGCGACATCACCATCAACAAGGAATGGGTGGAGTACCACGTCAAGAAATGCGACGTGGTCATGCCGCTGGTGGCCATCGCGAATCCCGCGCAGTACGTGACCCATCCGCTGAAGGTCTTCGAGCTCGACTTCGAGGCGAACATCGATGTGGTGCGCCACTGCGTCAAGTACGGCAAGCGCCTGATTTTCCCATCGACCTCCGAGGTGTACGGCATGTCTCCGGATGCGGTGCTCGATGAGGAGTCGAGCCCGCTCGTGTACGGCCCGATCAACAAGCAGCGCTGGATCTACGCCGCCTCCAAGCAGCTGCTTGACCGGGTGATCTACGCCTACGGAGTGCGCGACGGCCTCGATTACACGCTGTTTCGCCCGTTCAATTTCATCGGCCCGAACCTCGATAACATCGAGGAGCCCAAGGAAGGCAGCTCGCGGGTGTTCACGCAGTTCCTTTCCAACGTGCTGTATCGCCGCCCGATCAAACTGGTAGACGGCGGGCGGCAGAAGCGCTCGTTCACCTACATCGACGATGCGATCGAGTGTCTGCTCACCATCATCGAGAACAAGGACGGACGCGCCTCGCGCGGTATTTTCAACATCGGCAATCCCGACAACTGCGTGTCGATCCGCGAGCTCGCCGAGCGCACCATCGCGATCGCGCAGGAGTTCCCGGAGTTGCGCGAAGTGGCCAGGGCGACCGAGATCATCGAAGTCTCGGCCGGGGAGTACTACGGCAAGTATTACCAGGACATCCAGGTGCGCGTGCCGGCGATCGAGGCGGCGCGGCGCGTGCTCGGCTGGAGTCCGAGCACGGACCTCGAAACGGCGATCCGCCGCACCATCGACTACTACGTCAAGCTCGGCAGCTTCGGCGGCCGCGCCGGCGAGCAGTCGAGTCTGTGAAGGACCGCGGCCGCGCAGCGCGATTCATCATGCGGATCAGGACGAGGCCATGAGCACAGCGCGTGCCGGGTTCAGATGGTGGGCGTGGGTGCTGCTGGCGGCCTGCTGGCTCCTGACGCTGCAGGTGCGCCCCATGCTCGACCCCGACGAGGGCCGCTACGCGGAGATCCCGCGCGAGATGCTCGTCAGCGGCAACTGGGTGACCCCGAGGCTCGACGGGCTGAAGTACTTCGAGAAGCCCGCGCTGCAGTACTGGGCGACCGCGGCCGTGTACTCCGTGGTCGGGGTCAGCAACTGGTCCTCGCGCATATGGACGGTGGGACTCGGATTCGGCTGCCTGGCGCTGATCTACGCGTGGCTGGCGAGGCTCTACGACCGGCGCTCGGCCGCGACGGCCGTGGTGCTGCTCGCGATGAGCCCGTACTTCGGCATCATCGGTCATCTCGATCTGCTCGATGCCGGGTTGACCTTCTGGCTGACCGCCATGGTGCTCGCCTACACGCGCGCGCAGTGCGCAGATCCGGGCTCGGGCGCGGAGCGCAACTGGATGCTCGTCTCCTGGGCGACGGCCGCTCTCGCCTTGCTCACCAAGGGATTGGAGGTGTACGTGCTCGCGGGGCTGGCGCTCATCGCGTATACGGGTCTCGAGCGCGACGGGCGGCCGTGGCGGCGCCTGCACGCCGGGCCCGGGGTGCCGCTCATGGTGGCGATCGGGGCGCCCTGGCTCATCCTGGTGTCGGTGCGCAACCCGGGTTTCGCCCACTACTTCTTCATCGATCAGCACTTCAAGCGTTTCCTCACCGATCGGGCGAGGCGGATCGAGCCGTGGTGGTATTTCATTGCACTGCTGGGCATCGGGGCCTTCGCCTGGCTCGTGCCTCTCGCGCGCGCGGCGCGCTCGGCATGGCACGCGGCCGGTCCGGTGCCGCATTTCAAGCCGCTGAAGTTCCTGCTGCTGTATTCCGCGCTGACGGTGGTGTTCTTTTCGTTTTCCGACTCGAAGCTCGCGACCTACATTCTGCCGGTGTTCCCGCCGCTGGCGGCGCTGACGGGCGTGGCGGTGGCAAAACGTCCCGGGAGCCTGGAGCGTGCGGCACGGGTGGCCGCGGGACTGACGCTGTTCGTGGCCGCGGGGCTGCTCGTGTATTCGCAGCACCGCAATGGCCTCATCCCCGCGCAGGCGATCGCTTGGGCGGCCGCGGCGGCGCTTGCCGCCCTGATCGCGGCGGCGCTCACCTGGGGGCGGGAGCCACTCGTTGCCTTGCCGGCTGAAGCCGGCGCGGCCGCCGGAGCACCGGGCGGACTCATCCGCCCGCTCATCATCGCGCTCATGTACATCTTCGCGTGGCAGGCGCTGCTGTGCGAGTACACGGTGATTCCGCCGTCGCGCTCGGCGTATCAGCTGGTCCAGGAAATCAAGCACGACGTGCACCCGGACACCGCGCTCTACAGCGTCGGCCAGTATCGCCAGACCATCCCGCCCTACCTGCACCGGCTGCTGACCCTGGTGAGTTACCGGGGCGAGCTCGGCTTCGGCGAGCGGCTTCAGCCGGGGCTGATGACCGCTACGCCCCGGCAGTTCGTGCGGCGCTGGGACGACAGCCGCGATGCCATCGCCTTCTTCAGCCCCGAGGCCTGGCGGAAATACCGCAAGCAGGGCCTGCCGGGACGGGTGCTCGCGCGGGATGGATTCACCGTGGCGGTGAGCCGCACATGAAGTGGGGCGCCTTTGGGTTTCTCTTCGGTGGCGTGCTGCTCAATGCGTTCGCCCAGCTTGCCCTGAAGGCGGCCACCGATATCACCGGCCCGCTGGTGGGCGGGGAGGCCCCGATCATGAGGCGCCTGATCGAGATCGCGGCCGTGCCCTGGCTGTGGGTGGCGCTGTGCCTCTATGGCGTGTCTGTGATCGTGTGGCTGGTCGGCCTGTCGCGGGTGCCGGTGAGCCAGGCCTATCCGCTCCTCTCGCTCGGCTATGTCATCATGATAGGCCTCGCCTGGTGGCTGTTCGGCGAGGTACCGACCGCGCAGCGCGTGGTGGGAATCCTCGTGATCATGCTCGGGGTGGTGCTCGTGGCGCGCTCCTGAGGCGCCCGGAGCGAGACAGGATGCGACAATGAAGCCGATGTTGCCGTTCACGCGCCCGACCCTCGACGAGCAGACCCTGCACGAGGTGCTCGCCGTGCTGCGCTCGGGCTGGCTCGCCAGCGGCCCGATGGTCAAGGCATTCGAGGCGGCGCTGTCGGATTACTTCGGCGGCCGGCCGGTGCGTACGCAGACCTCGGCCACCGCCAGCCTCGAGCATGCGCTGCTCGTCTGCGGCATCGGCAGCGGGGACGAGGTGATCGTCCCGGCCATGAGCTTCGTGGCCACTGCCAACGTCGTGGTGCGTGCGGGAGCGCGCCCGGTGTTCGTCGATGTGGACCTCGATTCTCGCAACATCGACCTCGATCAGGTCGAGGCGGCCGTGACCCCGCGCACGCGCGCCATTTTGCCGGTGCATTTCGCCGGACTGCCGGTGGATCAGGACAGGCTCTATGCGCTCGCCGAGCGGCATCGGCTGCGGGTGATCGAGGACGCCGCCCAGGCCATCGGCGCCTCCTTCCGCGGCCGGCGCATCGGCAGCTTCGGCGATCTGGTGTGCTTCAGCTTTCATCCCAACAAGAACATCACCACCATCGAGGGCGGCGCAGTGGTCGGGGGCTCCCCCGAGGAGGTGCGCGAACTCGAGCTGCACCGCTTCCACGGGCAGGTCAGAAGCGGACCCGACGAAGTCGATACCCTGTTCGCCGGCGGCAAGGCGAACCTCTCGGATGTGGCCGCCTGCATCGGCCTCGGGCAGCTGAAGCGCCTGGAGGAATTCAATACTCGCCGCCGCGTGCTCGCGGCCCGCTACTTCGAGCTGTGGGCGCAGGACCCGCCGCTGCGCTTGCCGGCGCGCGGCGAGGCAGGGCACAACTGGCACATGTTCACGGCATTGCTGCCGCTCGAGCGCCTGCGGCTCACGCGGCGGCAGTTCATCGAGGCCATGGCGGAGCGCGGCATCGGTGTGGGCGTGCACTATCCGGCCATGCACCTGTTCAGCGCCTATCGGGCCATGGGGTATCGCGCGGGACAGTTCCCGAGGGCCGAGCGCATCGGCCGCGAGACGGTGACTCTGCCGCTCTTCCCGGCCATGGAGCTCGCTGACGTCGACCGTGTGGTCGAGGCGGCGACCGATATCCTGCGGAGCGCGATGCGTTGAGTGCGACTGTCTCGGTCATCATCCCCGTCTACAACGAGGAGGCCGGTCTGCAGCCGCTCTTCGATCGGCTCTACCCGGTGCTCGATGAGCTCCGGCGCCCCTACGAGGTGATCTTCGTCGACGATGGGAGCCGGGACCGCTCGGCGGCGCTGCTGCGCGAGCAGTTCGAGCGCCGGCCGGATGTCACGCGGGTTGTCCTGCTCACGCGAAACGCCGGACAGCACATGGCGATTCTCGCTGCGTTCGCGCAATCGCGCGGCGACTATGTCATCACCCTCGATGCGGACCTGCAGAATCCGCCCGAGGAGATCGGCAAGCTGGTGGCGGCGATGGACGGGGGGGCCGATTATGTCGGCACCATCCGCCGGCGGCGCAAAGATGTCTACTGGCGCAAGGCCGCCTCGCGCCTGATGAACCGGATTCGCGAGCGCACCACGCGCATCCGCATCACCGACCAGGGCTGCATGCTGCGCGGCTATCACCGCAGCATCGTCGATGCCATCAACCGCTGTGTGGAAGTGAGCACTTTCGTGCCGGCGCTGGGCTACACCTTTGCGCGCCACCCGGTGGAGGTCGAGGTGGCGCACGCCGAGCGCTCGGCCGGCGAGTCGAAGTACTCGCTCTACCGGCTGATCCGCCTGAACTTCGACCTGTTGACGGGCTTCTCTGTCGTACCGCTGCAATTCTTTACCATGGTGGGGATGGTGGTCGCGCTGATCTCGCTCGCGTTTGTGGCAGTGCTCGCGTTCCAGCGCATCTTCATCGGTCCGGAGGTTCAGGGGGTGTTCACCCTGTTCGGCCTGGCGTTCTTCTTCATCGGCGTGCTGCTGGTGAGCGTCGGGGTGGTGGGCGAGTATGTGGGGCGCATCTACGAGCAGGTGCGCCAGCGCCCACGCTACACCATCGCCGCGGTGCTGGAAGAGGGGGGCCTGCCCGGGAGCGAAGACTTCGACCGCGATGCGCTGCAGCCGGTGCCCAAATCGGTCGATCACACGGAAATGCTGCGCGCCGAGCACGAGGTGGGTGCGCTGCAAAGCGGGGAGCCCGCTGACCGGGTGCCGCACATGCGCGACACGGGCGCCACGGGCGCCGCGGGCGGGCAGGATGAGCACACTGCACCAGGGGCGAGGCAGGGACCGCAGAGCACAATGGCCACGGTGCCGCGCCCGAGTCGTGGCGGCGGGCAGCGCCGATGAGCGCGGCACGGGCGGTGGTGTTCGCCTACCACGACGTAGGCGTGCGTTGCCTGAAGGCACTTCTCTCCGCCGGCGTGCAAGTGCCCCTGGTGGTGACGGTGAGGGACGATCCGGCCGAGACTCGCTGGTTCGCGAGCGTCGCCGAGACGGCACGCGACTACGCACTGCCCGTCGTGGCACCCGATGGGGCCGACATGCCCCGGATCGAGGCGCAGGTGCGGGAGACGAAGCCCGATTTTATTTTTTCGTTCTACTACCGCTCCATGCTGGGCGAGCCGCTGCTCGGCTGTGCCCGGCGCGGGGCGCTCAATATTCACGGCTCGCTGTTACCGAAGTATCGGGGCAGGGCGCCGGTGAACTGGGCCGTCTTGAACGGCGAGCGCGAGACCGGCGCGACGCTGCACTACATGGTCGCCCGGGCCGATGCGGGCGACATCGTCGATCAGCTCGCCGTGCCCATTCTCGCCGACGATGATGCGCGCGAAGTGTTCGCCAAGGTGACCGCCGCCGCCGAGATCGTGCTCGCACGCTCGCTGCCGGCGCTGCTCGCGGGCAGCGCGCCGCGCCGCCCACAACCCATCGAGCCCGGGCAGTACTGGGCAGGCCGCCGGCCGGAGGACGGACGCATCGACTGGACGTGGCCGGCGATCCGTGTTCACAACCTCGTGCGGGCCGTCGCCCCGCCGTTTCCCGGCGCGTTCACCGACGCGTGGCGCAGGCGGTTGTGGATTCATCGCACGCGCGTGCAGGGGACGAGCGGCCCACCCGGGCCGGCGAGCCTGTTTGGCGAGCACGGGGCCTGCTACGCAGCGTGCGGGGGCGGAGGCGTACTGAGGATTCTGGCGGCGGCCGACGAGAACGGACCGCTCGATCTGGCGCACATGGCCCGCGAGTGGCAGGCGAAGCCCCTGCTGTTGGGATGACGGCGTCGCCGGGGGCACATTCGGTGAGCACTATCGCGCTCAAGATCGACGTCGATACCTACCGCGGTACGCTTGAAGGCGTTCCGCGACTGGTTAGCGCTCTCGAGCGCGCCGGCGCGAAGGCGACGTTCCTGTTCAGCCTGGGTCCCGATCATACGGGACGGGCGATCAAGCGTGTGTTCCGACGGGGCTTTCTTCACAAAGTGCGTCGCACTTCCGTCGTGAGCCACTACGGCTTGCGGACGCTTCTTTACGGGGTGCTGCTGCCCGGTCCGCACATCGGCAGGCGTTGCGCCGGAGTGATGCAGGATGTGGCGCGGCGCGGCTTCGAGGTGGGTATCCACACCTATGACCACATCAAGTGGCAGGATGGGGCGGCGCGCGCGGGGAGGGCGTGGACGAGCCGGCAACTCGCGCTCGCCCGGGAAGAGTTTATGCGCGTGTTCGGTCGGGCGCCCGAGACGCATGGGGCGGCTGGCTGGCAGGTGAACCGCTGGGTGCCGGAGCTGGAGGCGGCAATGGGGTTGCACTACGCCTCGGACACGCGCGGAATGGGGCCTTTCGTCCCGGTCGTGGAGGGCAAGGAGATCGCCGTTCCGCAGCTGCCGACCACGCTGCCGACGCTCGATGAGCTGATCGGACGGGAAGAGCTCGCGGGCGAGGACCCGGTGGATCACCTGCTGGGCTTGACCGCCGGGGCGGGGGAGCGGGTGTTCACGCTGCACGCCGAGCTCGAGGGAGGCGAGTATCTTGCGGGCTTCGAGCGGCTGCTGCGCGAGTGGCGCGCGCGAGGCCACCGGCTGACGGATCTCGCGACCTACGCCGCCTCGCTCGATCCGCAGCGTCTGCCGCGCTGTCGGATCGAGGCGGGGACGGTGGCGGGCCGGTCCGGGATGTTGGCAGTGCAGGGTGAATCGCCGTGCCCGATCTGAGGGGCGATGCCCGCGCGCGCCACCAGCCGGCTCATGGGGGCAGCTGAGGCGTCCTGACATAGAGGCGGAGGCTTTCCGATGATGAGCATCCCCAGCATGATGACGGCGATCGAGATCGCCCAACCGGGTCCTCCGCAGGTGCTGCGCGCCGTGCGCCGGCCGGTGCCGGCAGTCGGGCCGAACGAGGTGTTGATCCGGGTCGCGGCCGCCGGCGTCAATCGACCGGACGTGCTGCAGCGCCTGGGGCACTATCCGCCCCCGCCGGGGGTGACCGATATCCCGGGTCTCGAAGTGGCCGGTGAGGTGGTGCGGGCGGGCGCCTCGGTGCAGGAGCCGGCCTTGGGATCACGCGTGTGTGCGCTGGTGGCCGGCGGAGGCTATGCCGAGTACGCGGTGGCGCCCGCGGTGCAGTGCCTGCCCGTGCCGGGCAATCTCTCGCTGCAGGAGGCGGCCGTACTTCCTGAGACGGTCTTCACCGTTTACTACAATGTCTTTGAGCGATCGCGCCTGCGTCCCGGGGAGTGGCTGCTGGTGCACGGGGGAGCGAGCGGCATCGGCGTCACCGCGATCGTGCTGGCGAAAGCCAGCGGCGCGCGCGTCATCGTGACCGCCGGCAGCGCCGAGAAATGTGCCGCGTGCCGCGCGCTCGGCGCGGACGCTGCCATCGACTACAAGCGCGAGGACTTCGTCGCGGCAACTTTGGCGGCAACCGCTGGACGCGGCGCAGACGTCATCCTGGACATGGTGGGGGGTGAGTATGCAGCCCGCGACATCGCCGCCGCGGCGATCGACGGCCGCATCGCGATCATTGCGACCCAGGGTGGCCGCGAAGCGAAGATCGATCTCGGACAGCTGATGCTCAAGCGCCTGATGCTGGGCGGCAGCACGTTGCGCCCTCAGTCCGTGCAAGCCAAGGGCAGACTCGCCGCGGCGCTGCGCGCCGAGATCTGGCCGCTCATCGAGTCGCGCTCCATGCGTGTGCCCATCCACGCGGCATTCCCGCTCGATCAAGCCGCCCAGGCGCACGCGCTGATGGAATCCGGCGGTCACATCGGCAAGATCGTGCTGCGGGTCTAACGCACGGGCAGCGCGGTCGTGCGGGTGACGGTGCGCATGGCGAAGCTCGAGTGCACACGCACCACGCTCGGCAGCCGGGTGAGGTGCTGGCTGTGGATGCGCTCGAAGTCGGCGAGGTCGGCCACCACGACACGCAGCAGGTAGTCGTGCTCGCCCGTCATGAGATAGCACTCCATGACCTGGGGGATCTTGCGCACCGCCGCTTCGAATGCCGTCAGGCCCGACTGGCTCTGTCGGTCGAGGGTGATGCTCACAAACACGTTGACCGGGTAGCCGCACTTCTGCTGGTTGAGGAGCGCGGTGTAGCCCTCGATGAGACCGGCTTCCTCGAGGGCTTTCACCCGGCGCAGACAGGCCGATTCCGATAGGCTCACCTCGCCGGCGAGCTTCGCGTTGGTGATTCGGGCGTCCTGCTGCAGACGGCGAACGATGGCGTGATCGTAGCGGTCGAGTTCCATAGGCGCAATATTCTGCCATATATTATTTTGTTTTCGGCAGAATATGCCGATATTCGCGGCGCTCGACCCGGCATTTCGCAAGTTCTCTCCGGGCTCATTTTCTAAGCTGGTGCGCAGTTTTTTCACTCCGGGGGAAACGCACCCATGCGTATCGGTGTTCCGCGCGAGATCAAGGTTCATGAATATCGGGTGGGGCTCGTCCCCGCGGGGGTGCGCGAGCTGACCTCCGCCGGCCACGAGGTGCTGATCGAGACCGGCGCAGGCGTCGGCATCGGCATCACGGACGTAGAGTACCGGGCGGCGGGCGCAAGCATTGCCGGCGGCGCGACCGAGGTCTTCGAGCGTGCCGATCTGGTGGTGAAGGTCAAGGAGCCCCAGCCGGCCGAGTGCGCCATGCTTCGTTCCGGCCAGGTGCTGTTTACCTACCTGCACCTGGCGCCGGACCCGCATCAGGCGCGCGCACTCATGAAATCCGGCGTCACTGCCATCGCCTACGAGACCGTGACCCGCGACGGCACGCTGCCCCTGCTGACGCCGATGAGCGAAGTCGCCGGGCGCATGTCCGTGCAGGTCGGCGCCAACTGCCTGCTGAAGGCCGCCGGGGGGCGCGGAGTGCTGCTCGGCGGGGTGCCGGGCGTACCGCCGGCGAAGGTCGTGATCCTCGGCGGCGGTGTGGCCGGTACACATGCTGCGCAGATGGCCGTCGGCCTGCACGCAGATGTGACCGTGGTCGACCGCTCGATCGAGCGGCTCCGCGAGCTGTCGGCCCAGTTCGGCTCCTCGCTCCGCACGGCCTATTCGACCACCGAGGCCATCGAGCGGCTGGTCCAGGAGGCCGATCTGGTGATCGGCGCGGTGCTGATCGCCGGCGCCGCGGCGCCGAAGCTGGTGACGCGGGCCATGCTCTCGACCATGCAGCCGGGATCGGTACTGGTTGACATCTCCATCGACCAGGGCGGCTGCTTTGAGACCAGCCGGCCGACCACCCACGCCGAGCCGACCTTTGTCGTCGACGGGGTGGTGCACTACTGCGTTGCCAACATGCCAGGGGCCGTGGCGCGTACCTCGACGTTCGCGCTGACCAATGCGACGCTTCCGTATGTCCGGATGCTGGCCGATCATGGGTGGAAGGCGGCGCTTCAGCGGGATGCCGGCTTCGCCGCGGGACTCAACGTGCACGCCGGCGGCATCACTCATCCGGCCGTGGCCCAGGCGCTCGGCGTGCCGCTCGCCGCCTCGCCGCTCCCCCGGTAGCCGGCGTCCCGAGGGCACAGGAATGCGCGCGCAGCCGCACGAGGCTTGCGGCGCCGGGCGCAGGAGAAGTGCACCCTGCGATAGCGCCGGCCGGGTGACTGCGCGTGATGGCTGGCGCGGCCGCCGCCGCTTTCGTTAGGCTATGGGGGCCCTGCGCCGGCGACCCGGATCGCGCGCATCGAGTCGCTCCGTCGGGCGCCTGCACACCATGAGGAGACCCCATGCGTTCGAGACAGCTCGTTCTGGCGCTCGCCCTGCTGCCGCTCTGCGGCAGCGCCCTCGCCAAGCCGGTCACCTATGTCTGCGATCCCGCGCATACCCATCCCAGCTTCGCGGCCGATCACCTCGGGGGCCTGTCGATCTGGCGTGGTATGTTTACGAGGACGCGATGCACCATTGTCATGAACCGTCAGGCTCGCACGGGCACCGTGCATGTGACGGTGGATACCGCCTCGGATGACTTCGGCAACAAGCAGCTCGACAAGGATGCACGAACGATCCCGACATTGCTCGATACGGCCAGGTACCCGACCGCTACGTACGTCGGGCGCTTGGCGGACTTCGTGCGGGGCTCGCCCACCCGGGTGATCGGCAGGTTCACCCTGCACGGGGTGACCCGGCCGCTCACGCTCACCATCCGTCACTTCGAGTGCAAGGAAATCCCGATGTTCCATCAGTATCGCTGCGGCGCCGATGCCATCTCGGAGTTCAACCGGGCCAAGTACGGCATGACTTTCGGCAAGGCGATGGGCTTTCGGATGTGGGTGCGCCTGAAGATCCAGGTCGAAGCCGTGCGAGGCAAGTGAACCTGAGAGTCTAATCACATAGCTTGAAAATCTGGCCGCCGGCAGCGCTGCCGGCGGCCTCGCGGGCGGCGTATTGTGTAGACTGCGTACACCGTCGTGAAGGATATGCGCATGTCTCACATCGCCGACGCCGAATTGCTCGAAGCCCTGCTCGGGGTCGCCCATGCAGCCGGCCGTGCGGCTCACGCGGTCTATGAATGCGAGTTCGCGGTCGAGTACAAGGCCGACCGGTCGCCGGTCACCGAGGCCGATCGCGCCGCGGAGGCCGTCATTCTCGAGCACCTCGCCCGCCTCGCGCCGGCCATCCCGGTGGTGGCCGAGGAGTCGGTCGCGGCCGGGCGCATCCCGGAAGTGAAGGAGGAGTTCTTCCTGGTCGATCCGCTCGACGGCACCAAGGAGTTCATTCACCGGCGCGGCGAGTTCACCGTCAATATCGCACTGATCCGGCACGGGCGGCCCGCACTCGGGGTGGTCTACTCGCCGGTCGGCGCAATGCTCTGCGCAGGTGATGTCGCCGCCGGGGAGGCCTTCCGCTGCCGTCATGCCACCGGCGAGGCGGCGGCCGGCGCGCGCGAGCGCCTGCACGTGCGGCCAGTCCCCGCAGAGGGAGTGACCGCCGTGGTGTCGCGCTCGCACTCCACCCCGGAGACGGAAGCCTATCTGCACCGCTACACGGTGCGCCATCGGGTCTCGATCGGCTCCTCGCTGAAATTCTGTCTGGTGGCCGCGGGCGAGGCCGATCTGTATCCGCGGCTGGGGCCGACCATGGAGTGGGACACCGCCGCGGGCCACGCGGTGCTCGCCGCGGCGGGGGGCCAGGTGCTCGTCCCGGGCGGCGGGCCGCTGCTGTACGGCAAGCCGCAGTTCCGCAATCCTTTCTTCATCGCCGGCGGGCCGCTCGAGCTCGTCCCGCTGCCGGCCTGATCGCTTATGAGCACGAGCACAGTGTTGCGCGCGCGGCTCTCGCCGCACCTGCGGCGCCTCGAGGCCGAGTCGATCGGGATCCTGCGCGAAGTGGCCGCCGAGTTCCACAACCCCGTGATGCTGTATTCGATCGGCAAGGACTCCGGCGTCATGCTGCACCTGGCGTTGAAGGCGTTCTATCCCTCCAAGCCGCCGTTTCCGCTGCTGCATATCGACACGGGCTGGAAGTTCCGCGACATGATCCGCCATCGCGATCAGATCGTGAAGCATTACGGGGTGAGACTCCTCGTGCACACCAACCCGGAGGGGCTCGCGCGCGGCATCAATCCGCTCAGCAGCGGCTCCCGGCTCCATACCCAGGTGATGAAGACCGAGGCGCTGAAGCAGGCGCTCGACAAATGGGGCTTCGATGCCGCCTTCGGGGGTGCGCGGCGCGACGAGGAGAAGAGCCGGGCGAAGGAGCGCATCTTCTCGTTCCGCGGGACCGGGCACGTCTGGGACCCGCGCAACCAGCGCCCGGAGCTCTGGAGCCTCTACAACACCAAGATCAGTCAAGGCGAGACGATCCGGGTGTTTCCGCTCTCGAACTGGACGGAGCTCGACATCTGGCAATACACGCGCGCCGAGGATATCCCCGTGGTGCCGTTGTATTTCGCCGCTCCGCGGCCGGTGCTCGAGCGCGACGGGCAGCTCATCATGCGCGACGACGAGCGCATGCCCTTGCAGCCCGGTGAGATCGAGCGCATACGCATGGTGCGGTTCCGCTCACTCGGCTGCTACCCGCTGTCGGCCGCGATCGACAGCACCGCCGCCACGCTCGATGACATCATTGCCGAGATGCTGGTGATGCGCACCTCGGAGCGCTCTGGGCGCCTCATCGACACCGACGAGGCCGCTTCCATGGAGAAGAAGAAACGTGACGGGTATTTCTGAGGAGGCCCTGCCATGACTTCGGGCGCGCACCCGCAAGTGACGGTGGCGACGGGCGGTGCAGGCGGGCCGGAGAAAGAACTGCTGCGCTTTCTCACCTGCGGGTCGGTGGACGACGGCAAGTCGACGCTCATCGGCCGGCTGCTCTATGACACTCGCCTCATCCCGGAGGATCAGCTGGACGCGCTCGCGCGCGACAGCCGCAAGCACGGCACCACAGGCGAGGAGCTCGATCTTGCGCTGCTCGTCGATGGCCTGCAGGCCGAGCGCGAGCAGGGCATCACCATCGACGTGGCCTACCGGTTCTTCTCGACGCCGCGGCGCGCCTTCATCGTGGCGGACACCCCGGGGCACGAGCAGTACACGCGCAACATGGCCACGGGGGCCTCCAACTCGCAGGCCGCCGTGATTCTGATCGATGCGCGCAAAGGCGTGCTCACGCAGACGCGCCGGCACAGCTATATCTGCTCGCTGCTCGGCATCAAGCACGTGGTGCTCGCGGTCAACAAGATCGACCTCGTCGATTACTCCGGCGAGCGCTTTCACCACATCGTGGGCGATTACCTCGGGTTCGCCCGGGCGCTCGAGTTCAGCTCCATCACGCCCATTGCGCTCTCGGCGCGCTACGGCGACAACGTCATCCACCGCTCCGAGCGCATGCGCTGGTACGAGGGGCCGACGCTGATCGAGCACCTGGAGGCCCTCGATGTGACGGAAGGGCTCGATGAGAAGCCGTTCCGCTTCCCGGTGCAGTGGGTGAACCGTCCCAACCTCGACTTCCGCGGCTTCTCCGGCACGGTGGTCTCGGGTGTGGTGCGAGCGGGCGATCGCGTGGTGGTGGCGGAGTCGGGCCGGGAGAGCACCGTCGCGCGCATCGTCACGGCGGACGGGGATCTCACCGAGGCGCGCCCGGGCGATGCGGTCACGCTCACTCTCACCGATGAGGTGGACGTCGCCCGAGGCGATGTCCTCGCCCACGCGCACGATCGGCCCGAGGTGGTCGATCAGTTCGCCGCGCAGGTGCTGTGGATGATCGAGGAGCCGATGCTGCCCGGGCGCTCCTATCTCATGCGCATCGGCAGCCGCTTCGTGCCGGCTCGCATCACCAGCCTCAAGCACAAGACCGACGTCAACACGCTCGAGCACATGGCTGCCAAGACGCTCGCGCTCAACGAGATCGGCTTCTGCAATCTCGGCACGGCGAGCCCCGTAGCCTTCGATCCGTACGGCGAGAACCGCGGGACCGGCGCCTTCGTGCTCATCGATCGATTCACCCACCAGACCGCCGCCGCCGGCATGATCAGCTTCGGACTGCGCCGCGCGACCAACATCCACCGTCAGGCGCTGCTCATCGACAAGTCCGCGCGCACGCGCCTGCACGGCCACCGGCCGGCGATTCTGTGGTTCACGGGCCTCTCGGGCTCGGGCAAGAGCACCATCGCCAACATCCTGGAGCGCGAGCTGCATGCCCTCGGGGCGCACACCTACATGCTGGACGGCGACAATGTGCGGCACGGGCTGAACCGCGATCTCGGTTTTACCGACGCAGACCGGGTAGAGAACATCCGCCGCGTGGGCGAGGTCGCCAGGCTTTTCGTCGATGCCGGGGCGATCGTGCTGTGCTCGTTCATCTCGCCGTTTCGCGCCGAGCGGCGCATGGTGCGCGAGCTGGTGGAGGACGGGGAGTTCATCGAGATCTTCGTCGACACCCCGCTCGAGGAGTGCAAGCGGCGCGACCCGAAGGGCCTGTATGCCCGGGCTCTCGCCGGCAAGATCAAGCACTTCACCGGCATCGATTCGCCGTACGAGGTTCCGGAGGGCGCGGAGATCGTGCTCGAGACGGGCTTGGCCCCGGAGCAGGCCGCGCGTCGTGTGCTCGATGCGCTGCGCGAGCGGCGCGTCATCGGCTGAGGATCGCAACGGTCGCACGGGGTGTCTGAGCCCGAGCGGACCGAGGCACGCGCGGCGCTGGGGAGCCCGCCGGGAACGGTGCACACGAAGACGGCAGTGGTGCGCGCGGTCGGATACGATACCATCGGCCAATCGTCCCATCGGAAAGCACCATGGCTGCAAAGTACCGCCTCGAAGCCGACGTGGCCGTGCTGGAGATCGACAATCCGCCGGTCAACGCGCTCAGTCTCCCGGTTCGGGCGCAGCTGGTGGCGGGGATCCGCAGGGCCGCTGCCGACGGGGCGGTCAAGGGCATCGTCATCTGCGCCCGCGGGAGCTTTTCCGCCGGCGCCGACATCAAAGAGATCGCCAACGGGCTCACGTTCGCGCCGCCGATCCTGCTTGATGTGCAGGCCGAGATCGAATCGGCCGGCAAGCCCATCGTCGCGGCCATCGACGGCAGCGCGCTCGGCGGTGGGCTCGAGTTGGCCCTGACCTGCCACGCGCGCGTAGCCTCGCCCGGGGCGAAGATGGGGCTGCCGGAGGTGAAGCTCGGATTGATCCCGGGGGCCGGCGGTACGCAACGCTTCACTCGTCTTACCGGTCCCGAGGCGGCGCTGGAGGCGATCACCACCGGGGCGCACCTGCCGGCGGCCCGCGCGCTCGCCCTGGGATTGATCGATGCGGTCGCCGCCGATCCGCTCGCCGCAGCGCTCGCATTGGCCCGATCGCTCGCGAGTGCGGGCGCGCCGCTGTCCCTTGCGAGTGAGCGCGCGGACAAGATCGCGGCCGCGGATCGGCGGCTGATTTCCGCCTGGAGGGAGAAGATCGCGAAGGAGTACCGCGGGCAGCTCGCGCCGCTTCGTGTCTGCGATGCCATCGAGGCGGCCTTGACCCGGGAGCGTGCAGAGGCGTTCAAGCTCGAGCGCGAGTACTATCTCGAATGTCGGGAAAGCCCGCAGCGCAAAGCCCTGATGCACGTCTTTCAGGCGGAGCGGGCGGCGGGCAAGATTCCCGGCGTGGGACCTGAGGTCAAGCCGCAGCCGATCCGGCGCGCGGCGGTGATCGGAGCCGGCACGATGGGCGGCGGTATCGCCATGTGCTTCGCCACCGCCGGCATCCCCGTGACCTTGTTGGACGTATCGGGCGAGGCGCTCGAGCGCGGCCTCGCCGGGATCCGCGCGCGCTATGCGAGCTCCGTGGCGCGCGGCCGCCTCACTCGAGAGAAGGTGGAGTCGGCGTTGTCGCTCATCGATACGGCCACCGACTACGAGGCATTGGCGAATGTCGACATCGCCATCGAGGCGGTGTTCGAGGATGCCACGCTCAAGCGCGAGATCTTCGGAAAGCTCGACCGCCATGCGCCTGCTCATGCCGTACTCGCCACCAACACCTCCTCGCTCGACATCGATATGATCGCCGCGGCGACTGCGCGTCCGCAGCAGGTGCTCGGAACGCACTTCTTCAGTCCCGCCCATGTCATGAAGCTCATGGAGAACGTCCGCGGCGCACACACCTCCCCGCACACTCTCGCCACGGTGATGGCGCTCGCGCGCACGCTCGGCAAGATCCCGGTGCTCGCCGGCAACTGCGACGGGTTCATCGGCAACCGCATGCTGCAGTACTACGGCGCAGAGGCCGAGCGGCTGCTCGAGGAGGGCGCCACTCCCGAGCAGGTCGACCGGGTGATCGAGGCGTTCGGCTTCGCGATGGGTCCGCTCGCGATGCGCGACCTCGCCGGCAATGATGTCGGCTGGGCGATCCGGCGCAATCGCACGCTTCCGCCGGATGAGCGCTGGTCACCCATCCTGCAGAGGATGGCCGAGGAGGGCCGGCTCGGCCAGAAGAGCGGTCGTGGCTTCTACCGGTACGAAGGCCGCACACGCCGCACCGATCCGCAGGCGCTCGCCCTCATCGAGCGGGTCTCGCGCGAGCTTGGGATCGAGCGCCGGCAGATCTCCGACGAGGAGATCCTCAGGCGGCTGCTGCACCCGCTGGTCAATGAGGGGGCGAAGATCCTGGAGGAAAGGATCGCTCTGCGCGCCGGTGACATCGACATCGTATATATCTACGGCTACGGCTTTCCCGCCTACAAGGGCGGACCGATGTTCTGGGCGCAGCAGGCGGGCCTCGGGGAGGTCGTAAAGACCATGGAGGAGCTGGCGCCGAGCCACGGACACCGTTGGCTGCCGGCGAAGGGCCTGATGCAGGCGGCAGAGAAGGGGGAGTGGACGGCATAAGGCACAGGCCGAAGACGCAGCGACGCTGCCCGGCGCCGGTCGAGGTTCGGAGGGGGCCACTTGACTGGCGTGCAAAATGAACGTACGTTTCAAACGGATGTTTTAGCAATGGGTCAGTCGAAACCATCCAGCCGTGTCGGCCGGGCCGGGTCCTGCGAGCCGAAGTATTCCGAAACGGCCATCCGCATCCTCGATGCAGCCGAAGGACTGTTCGCGGAGCTCGGCATGGAGGCGACGTCCCTGCGGCTGATCACGCAGCAGGCGGGGGTCAACCTGGCGGCGGTGAACTATCACTTCCGCTCCAAGGACGCGCTGTTCGAGGCGGTGTTCCTGCGCCGCTTCGGCCCCTGGGCCACGGAGTGCATCGGAGAGCTCGACGCTCTGGAGAAGCGCGTGGCGGGGGGCAAGGAGCCGCTGGCAGTCGAGGCGGTGGTGATGAGTTACGTCCGCCCCGCGCTTGCGTTGTCGAAAGACCCGGCCTGCGGGGGTGCGATGTTCGTGCGGCTGTTCTCGCGCGTGCTGGTGGAGAACCACCGGCAGCTGCGCGAGACGCTGTCGCGGCAGTACGGCGAGCTCGTTACTCGCTATACGCAGGCGCTGGGACGGGCGTTGCCCGGCCTGTCGGAGGAGGAGGTCGAGTGGCGCATGCACCTCGGGTTCAGTGTGATGTTCCACGCCTTCGCCGGCAATGACATCCTCAAGGTGTTCGGTCCCTCGCTCGTCTCGGCGCGCCACCCGGACTTGATCGTCAAGCACATCGTGCCGTTCATGGTCGCCGGTTTGACATCGCCGCCGGGTGGGACGGGGGGCTGCGCGCGCGCAGGCCCGCAGGCGCGAGCGGGCGGCGCTCACCGCGGATGAGTGCGATGCGACTTGCGCGCGTCTTGACGAGGGGATTGCCGGCGAGAGTTGTGTACTGAGGGGAAAACATGTCCGAGACGAAATTCATCGTACGCAAGGCGGCCGTGCTCGGCGCCGGGGTGATGGGCGCGCAGATCGCTGCGCACCTGGTCAATGCGCGGGTGCCGACGATGCTGTTCGACCTCGCGGCCGAAAGCGGTGAGAAGAACGGCATCGTGCGCAGGGCGGTCGAGGCGCTCAGGAAGCTTCAGCCCGCGCCGCTCGCCGGCCGCGAGACCGCCGGCTGCATCGAGCCGGCCAACTACGACGAGCACCTCGAGCGGCTTGCCGAATGCGACCTCGTGATCGAGGCGATCGCCGAGCGCCTCGACTGGAAGAGCGAGCTGTACCGCAAGGTCGCGCCCCACCTCGGGCCGCGCACCGTCTTTGTGACCAACACCTCGGGCCTGTCCATAGAGAGGCTCGCCGAGGCCTGCCCGCAGGGGCTGCGCCCGAGGTTCTGCGGTGTGCACTTCTTCAACCCGCCGCGCTACATGCACCTCGCGGAGATCATCCCCTGCACGGCCTCCAGCCCGTTGGTGCTCGACGATCTCGAGCGCTTCCTCGTCAGCACCCTCGGCAAGGGCGTCATCCGGGCCAAGGACACCCCGAACTTCATCGCGAACCGGGTCGGGGTGTTCTCCATGTTGGCGACGATCGCCAACGCCGAAAAGTACGGCCTCCGTTTCGACGTGGTCGATGATCTCACCGGAGCGCGCCTCGGGCGGGCCAAGTCGGCCACTTTCCGCACCGCCGATGTGGTCGGGCTCGACACGCTCGCGCACGTGATCAACACGATGCGCGACACGCTGGCGCAAGATCCGTGGCACGACCTGTTTCACTGCCCGCCCTGGCTCACCCGGCTGATCGAGTCGGGCGCGCTCGGTGCCAAGACGAAGCGCGGTATCTACCTCAAGAAGGGCAGGGACCTGCAGGTGCTCGATCCCGCCGGCGGCGGCTATGTCGTCGCTGGGGCGAAGGCCGAGGAGAGCGTCACCCGCATCCTCGCGATCAACGACCCGGCGGAGAAGCTCAGGCGATTGCGCGAGAGCGATCACAGCCAGGGGCAGTTCCTGTGGGCCTGCTTTCGCGACACCTTCCATTACACCGCCTGCCACCTCGCGGACATCGCCCACTCGGCGCGGGACGTGGACCTGGCGATGCGCTGGGGTTTCGGCTGGAAGCTCGGACCTTTCGAGATCTGGCAGGCGGCCGGCTGGGCGCAGGTGGCCGGCTGGATCGAGGCGGACATCCGCGCCGGCAAGGCGCTCACCGAGGTGCCGCTGCCCGAGTGGGCGCGGGAGTCGCGGCGCAAAGGCGTGCACTTCCCCCAGGGATCGTACGATGCCGCCGGCAATGCCCTGGCGGGACGCTCCACGCTCGATGTGTATCGGCGGCAGTTGTGGCCCGCAACCGTGCTGGGCGAGGACAGGGGAACGCCAGGGGAGACCGTGTACGAGAATCCGGGCGTGCGGGCCTTCACGAGCGGCGACGGCATCCTGGTCGCTTCCTTCAAGACCAAGGTGCATTCGATCAGCCCGGAGGTGCTCGAGGGCTTGAATCGGGCCATCGACCTCGCCGAGGCGCACTTCAAGGGGCTGGTGATCTGGCAGACCGAGGCGCCGTTCTCGGTCGGCGCGAACCTCGAGTCGCTGCGGCCGGCGCTCGCCGCGGGGGACTGGACGAGCATCGACGGGGTGATTGCGCTCTTTCAGACAACCTCTCAGCGCCTGCGCTACAGCCAGATCCCCACGGTGGCGGCGACCGAAGGCTATGTGTTCGGCGGCGGGTGCGAGTTCGCGCTGCACTGCGACCGGGTGGTGGCGGCACTCGAGTCCTACCTCGGCCTGGTGGAGGCGGGCGTCGGCCTCTTGCCCGCCGGCGGGGGCTGCAAGGAGTTTGCGCTGCGGGCGGCGCAGCAGAGCAAGGGCGACCTGCTGGCCTCGCTCCAGGACTACTACCTGATGATCGCCACCGCCAAGGTCGCCACGAGCGCCATCGAAGCGCGCGAGCTCGGCTTTCTCGGGGCGGGCGATGTGGTGCTGCTCAACCCCTACGAGCTGCTCTACGTGGCAAAACAGCAGGCGCTGGCGCTCGCCGAGGCCGGCTATCGTCCGCCGCTGCCGGGCAGGCGCTTCCCGGTCGGCGGCCGCACCGCGGCGGCCTCGATCAAGGGTCAACTCGTCAACATGCTCGAGGGGCACTTCATCAGCGAATATGACTTCGAGATCGGCGCGCGGATCGCCGAGGTTCTCACCGGAGGCGATGTCGAGCCGGGCACCGAAGTCGATGAGCAATGGATTCTCGAGCTCGAGCGGCGGCACTTCCTCAGGCTGCTGAAAAACCCCAAGACCCAGGAGCGCATCGCCCACACCCTCGCCACCGGCAAGCCGCTGCGCAATTGACATGCAGCGCCGGATCCCGTCATGCCTGTCCGCCGGAGTGCGGCGGCGAGCAAGAAACGCGGATTTTTCCCGCCGCTCGCCGGCTGCGCCGGCCGGCACAGCCAGTGCCTGGAGAAGCTGACCATGAGCAAACAGATTCAAGACGCCTACATCGTCGCCGCCACCCGTACGCCGGTCGGCAAGGCCCCGCGCGGCATGCTGCGGCAGGTGCGCCCGGATGACATGCTGGTGCACGTGCTGAGGAGCGCCCTCGCGCAGGTGCCGGCCATCGAGGCCCAGCTCGTCAACGACGTCGTCGTCGGCTGCGCCTTCCCCGAGGCCGAGCAGGGCCTGAACATGGCCCGCATCGGCGCGCTGCTCGCCGGGTTGCCCGACACCGTTGCGGGCATCACGGTCAACCGCTATTGCTCCTCGGGGCTGAACGCGGTGCAGATCGCCGCCGACCGCATCCGCCTGGGAGAAGCCGACGTGATGATCGCCGGGGGTGCCGAGTCGATGTCCATGGTGCCCATGATGGGCAACAAGGTGGCGTTGAATCCGCAGATCTTTGCCAAGGAGGAGAACTACGCGATCGCCTACGGGATGGGCGTTACGGCTGAGAAAGTCGCTGCGCAGTGGCACGTCTCGCGAGAGGATCAGGACGCTTTTGCCCTGGAGTCGCACCGGCGTGCGGTGGCGGCGAGAGCCTCGGGCGCCTTCCGACCGGAAATCTCGCCCATCGAGGTCACGCAGCGGACGGCGGATCTTCAGGCCCATGAGGTGCGTCATGCAACGAGGATCCTCGCCGAGGACGAGGGCCCGCGGGCGGACACCTCGCCGGAGGCGCTCGCGAAGCTGAAGCCGGTCTTCGACGCCAAGGGAACCGTCACGGCGGGCAACAGCTCGCAGACCTCGGACGGGGCGGCTGCGGTGGTGCTGGTGTCGGAGGCGATCCTCAAGCGCTACGAGCTGACGCCGCTTGCCCGTTATGTGACTTTCGCCGTCAAAGGGGTGCCGCCGGCCGTCATGGGCATCGGACCCAAGGTGGCCGTGCCGGCCGCGCTCGAGCGCGCGGGCCTCAAGCAGGGGCAGCTCAAGTGGATCGAGCTCAACGAGGCCTTCGCCGCCCAGGCGCTCGCGGTGATCCGCGATCTCGACCTTGATCCGGCGCTCGTCAATCCTCACGGCGGCGCCATCGCGCTCGGCCATCCGCTGGGTGCGACCGGCGCCATCCGCACCGCGACGCTGGTGCACGGCATGCGTGCCAGGGGCGAGAAGGGCTATGGCATGGTCACCATGTGCATCGGCACGGGCATGGGCGCGGCGGGGATCTTCGAGGTGCTCTGAGCCGCCGAGGGCGCGGCGGGGCGGGCGCGAGGGGCAGAGCCGGCGCGCGCCCGCCGGCCGGTGATGCGCCGCGCCATTACCAATGCCATTGCAGCACGATGGCGACAGTGATGAGCACAGCCATGAGCTGATGAAACACGACGAGAGTCCCGGGGGATTTCGGCCGGAAGTTCACCGCGTGAAACAGGAAGAAGCCCACTGCGGCCTGCAGGAGCGCGAGAGCGAAAGCCACCGGATAACCTGCGCTCAGCCAGCCGAGGGTCGCCAAAACCGCGAGCGCGGCAAGGCCGTGCACGACGAAGATCCATTGGGCGCTGCGTCGTGGACGCAGGAACGGCTCGATCGGCTTGCCGAACCCGCGCTGGCCGGTGACCATGCCGCCCATGAAGACGGCGAAGAGCACGGCATGCAGGGGGAATGCGCTCGCGAGGTAGGCGCCGAGATGGGCGGCCGGGAAATTCACCGCCACCAGATAGTTGATGAATACGAGGTAGGCCAACAGTCCGTGCGTGCCGTGCACGAAAGCCGGCGCGCGGCCGGCGAGGACGTACAGGGTGCCCATGCCGAACAGCGCCGTGAGCACGATCAGACCGAGCCCGAGGAGCGTCATGTAATCGGGCCGCACGATGGCGAGGGCGAGGGCGGTCAGCCCGACCGCCGTGGCGAGCACGCGATGCGCGGCCTCGGGATCGCCGCGCAGCATCAGCACGATGATGTTGCGTGTGTACGGCCAGCGTGTGCCGAGCGACAGGCCGTAGCCGAAGCCCTCGACGATGCTGCCGAGCAGAACGAGCGCCGCGGCAAAAATGACTTCGGCGGTGATCAGACCGGTCACGACCCCGTCCCTGGCCGGCTGCGGACTGGCCATGCCGCGCCACACGCCCAAGGCGATCGCCAACAGGACCATGCCGGCGATACCGAGCCCGATGACGCGCACCGTGGGCGTCATTTGTCCTTCCACTACATGGCCGGCGTCAACGGCGGGTCGGGCATCGGGGGAATGCATGGCTCGCGCACTTATAGCGTGACTCGGCCATGCGCGTCGAGGGGGCCCCGTGCGCACGCGCCCGCTTCAAGCGGTGCGCCTGCCCGCGGACGCGGCTCAACCCACCGGCAGCCGCGTCGTGAACTTCTTCGTGCGCAGCACGAAGCTGGTGTTGACCGAGCGCACCGCCGAAAGCTGCAGCACGTGCGTGGACAGGAAGTGCTCGTAGGCCTCCATGCTGGCCGCCACGATCCGCAGCAGGTAGTCGTTCGGTCCGCTCATGGAGTGGCACTCGAGCACCTCCGGCCGCTCGCGCACCATCTGGTCGAACTGTTGGACGGTCTGGGGGTGGTGGTTCTCGAGCGAGACCAGCGCATAGGCCTGTACAGCGAGGCCGAGCGCCGCGGCCGAGAGGAGCGTTGCATAGCCGCAAATGAACCCCTCGGTCTCCAGACGCTTCAAGCGCCGCCAGCAGGGCGCGGGGGAGAGGCCAACCCGCTTGGCGAGCTCTTGATTGGTGATGCGGGCATCGAGCTGGAGTTCTTCCAGGATGCGGCGATCGAGGTGATCGGGCTGACGGGCCACAGGAATGCTCCGGAGCGGCTTTGAGGAAATTTAAGCAATCATATTGCCAGGAAATCGGAAATATCGGCAATTGAGGCAAGCCTATTTCTCGAATAACGGCATAGTCTATGTCCAATATTTTACGCTTGGAGCGTTTCGATGCCCGCTCTCGCATCCGCGGCTTCCCTCGACCGCCACGCTCTCTCATCGGCGCGGGAGACAGACTGGCATCGGGTGACGCACCTGCTGCAGCTCTCCCGCGCGCTCGATGACATTGAGGAATCGCGCCTGCTGCCGGAGCGGGAAGTGCTGTATCAGTTCTCCGCCCGCGGGCACGATCTGGCACAGATTCTGCTTGGCCTCGAGCTGACCGATCCGCACGACGGGGTGACCGTGTACTACCGCTCCCGGCCGATGATGCTGGCCCTCGGGGTGGGGGTGGAAGCGGCGGCGGCCGGACCGCTGGCGCGCGCCGGCTCGTTCAGCGACGGCCGCGATATCGGCGTGGTGTTCAACAAGCCCGGCTGCGGCGGGCCCACGGTATTGCCCGCCTGTGGCGGCGTCGGCGCCCAGTACACGCCCGCGGCCGGCTGGGCGCAGGCCATCCGCTACCATAGCGAGACCCTCGGCGATGCGAGCTACGAGCGCAGCATCGCGGTGGTGCTGGGCGGGGACGCCTCGGTCGCGACGGCCGGCTTCTGGTCGGCGCTCACCCTGGCGACGACCCTGAGTCTGCCGATGCTGTTTTACATCGAGGACAACGGCTTCGGCATCTCGGTCGGCTCGCGCCTGCAGACCCCGGGAGGCAACATCGCCGCCAACCTGCGCTCGTTCTCGGGGCTCGCTCTCTTCGAGGGAGACGGCGTCTATCCGCAGCAGGCCGCCGAGCGGGTGAGCGAGGCGGTCGGTTATGTGCGCGGACAGCGCGCGCCGGCGCTGCTGCGCCTGACCGTGCCGCGCCTGTGCGGGCATTCCGGGCAGGACACCCAGGCTTACAAGTCGGCCGAGACGCTCGCGCGCGAGCGGGCGAACGACCCGCTGCAGCGCCTGTATCGGCATCTGGTGCCCCGGCAGATGTCCGAGGCGCAGTGGGCGCTGCTCGCCGAGCAGGCGCGCCGGGAGGTCGAGGGCGCCGTGGCGCATGCGCTCGCCAGAGCCCATCCGGATCCGGCGCAGGTGACTCGCTACGTGTTCGCGGAGCAGAGCGCGGACGGCCGGCCGGAGCTTCAGCAGCAAGGCGGCATCGCCCCGCTCGGGCTCGGATTGCCGGGCGGCAGCACACAGCCCGTGCCCGAGCCGAACCGCATCAATATGCTGACGGCCATCCGGCGCACGCTCGATGTCGAGCTCGCGCTCAATCCGCGCATGGTGGTCTTTGGGGAGGACGTGGGACCGAAGGGTGGCGTGCATGGGGCGACCCTGGGGTTGCAGGAGAAGCACGGTGCGGCGCGTGTGTTCGACACCAGCCTGTCGGAGGAAGGCATCATCGGGCGCGCCGTGGGCATGGCGCTCTCGGGCCTGCTGCCGGTGCCCGAGATCCAATTCCGCAAGTACGCCGAGCCGGCGACCGAGCAGTTGAATGACTGCGGCACGATCCGCTGGCGAACCCGCAACCGCTTCGCCGCCCCGATGGTGGTGCGCATGCCGGGCGGGTTCTTCAAGTGCGGCGATCCCTGGCACAGCCAGACCAACGAGGTGGCCTGGGTCCGCGGCATAGGCTGGCGCGTGGCGGTGCCCTCGAACGCCGAGGACGCCACGGGGCTCCTGCGCGCCGCGCTGCGTGGCAATGATCCGACCATCTTCTTCGAGCACCGCGCGCTGCTCGATGGCGCGTGGGCCCGGCGGCCCTATCCGGGCGATGAGTACGTCGTGCCCTTCGGGACGGCCCGGCGGGTGCACGCGGGCAAGGAGCTGACGGTGGTCACCTGGGGAGCGATGGTCGAGCGATGCGAGCTCGCCGCCGCCGCCTCGGGCGTGGACGTGGAGATCCTCGACCTGAGGACACTCTCGCCCTGGGATCGCGCGGCGGTGCTCGCCTCGGTGCGCAAGACCCACCGGTGTCTGATCGTGCACGAGGACAACCTGACCGCCGGCTTCGGCGCCGAGATCGCCGCCACCCTTGCCAGGGAGGCGTTCTTCAGCCTGGACGCGCCGCTCGAGCGGCTGGCCATGCCGGATATTCCGAGTCCGCATAGCCCGGTGCTGCTCGAGGCCGTCGTGCCGGGTGTGGAGTCGATCACCCGTGCCATCCGCGCGACCGCGAGCGTCTGAGCATGGCAGGCGAGTGGGTTGAGATTCGCGCGCCGGCGGACCAGGAGGAGGGCACGCGCTCTCAGGTATTGCGCTGGCTCAAGGCGGTCGGCGAGTCGGTCGCGCAGCACGAGCCGCTGATCGAGCTCGAGACCGACAAAGTCACGGTGGAGGTGGCCTCGCCCGCCGCCGGCGTGCTCAGGGAGATCGCTAAGGGCGAGCAGGAGGAAGTCTCGCCGGGGGAGCTGTTGGGGCGGATCAGCCCCAACAGTGCTTTGCCGGCCGGCACTTGCGCGGCCGAGACCGCCGCGGCGGCGACGAGGCCCGCGGCGACGGCAGCTGCTGGGGCGAGGGGCGAGACTCTCGCGCCGCGCTTGCAACACCCCGCGCCCGCCGCCGCGGTGCCGGTGCGCGCAGGCCCGGCCGCCACGGTAGCGGGCGACGGGCCGATGCGCCTCAGTCCCGCCGTGCGCCGCCTGTTGGCCGAACACGGACTCGATCCGGCGGCGATGGCGGGTACGGGCGAGGGCGGGCGCATTACGGTCGACGATGTCCTGCGCGCCGCGGCTGAGCGCGCAAATCCTGACGCGTCGCCGGGCAAATCCTCGGGCGCGGCGCAGGCGAGTTCCCTTGCAAGGGCAGCGGCGGCCTCGGCCGCGGTGCCCAGTCACACAGTGCCGCACTCCGCGGTGCGCAAGCGCACGGCCGCCCGGATGGTGGAGAGCCTGCTGCACACCGCTCCACACGTCACCACCGTGTTCGAGATTGACATGGCCGCCGTCCTTGCCCACCGCCAGCACCATCGCGGCGAGTTCGAGCGCCGCGGCGTCGCATTGACGCTGACCGCGTACTTCGTGCGTGCGGCGGTCGATGCCATCCGCGAGGTGCCGGAGGCGAACAGCCGCTGGACGGACGATGCGCTCGAGGTATTTGACAGCGTGGAATTCGGCATCGGTACGGCCGCTGCGGGCGGATTGGTGGTGCCCGTGCTGCGCTGTGCGCAGACGCTGGATCTGTTGCAGACCGCGCAGGGGATCGAGGATCTGGTGCGCAGGGCCCGCTCGGGCGAGTTGACGCCGGCGGAGGTGCGCGGCGGCACCTTCACGATCTCGAACCATGGAGTCAGCGGGAGCCTGCTCGCCGCACCCATCGTCCTGCCGCAGGGGCAATCGGCGATCCTGGGGATAGGGAAGCTCGAGAAGCGCGCCGTGGTGATCGAGCAGGACGGAGCCGCCGAGGTCCGCAGGCACGGCGCAGATAACGATGTCATCGTCGTCCGTCCCCGCTGCTATGCCACGCTGACGATCGACCATCGCGTCATGGACGGAGAGCAGGCGAACCGTTTCATGCGGGTATTCACGCAGCGCCTGGCGAACTGGCCGGACTGACCGGGCTGGGAGGCTGTCCGCCGCTGCGCTGCATGCTTGTGCCGTACGTGAATGATCCGGGCGGGGGAGATCCGCGCATGCAGCCCGGCTGTGCGGGTGACGGCGAAGCTCGGGCGCCGCTACCTCCGATTCAGTTCAAGCCGCTTGGGAGGCTCGATTCTCCCGAGGGGCACCGCAGGGATCCTCCCGCGAGCGTTTCAGGGTATTCGGGGCAAGCCGGCTTCCGGGGCCGATCCGGGTTCGGAGCGGGGGTCCGCAAGCCCGCCGAATCGCGCGTACACCGCCGGCCCAGGCGGCGGCAGAACCTGCTGCGCCGACTGCGCGGTCTGCGTCAGGTACTCCTCCGAGCCGGCGAACACCGCGGCATACAACTTCCTGCATAGCTCGTGTGCCTCGGCGCCGATCCACGCCCGGGGCAGCAGATCCGGCGGCAGCTGCGGATCGCGCAGATGGATCTTACGGTACTCGTGGATGAGGAGCGTGCGCACGAGAAAGGCGTCCTGGGGCGTCAGGGCCCCGAGGGCGGCCGCGCTTTGCACCGGTGCGAAGACGTCGCGGAACCGATGGTATCGGCGCGCAATCCCGGCGAGATCCCAGCTCGCCGCCGCGAGCCGCCGGTCATGCTCGAGCCCCTCTGTGGTGCTTTTGAAGAGCCAGCTTTCCCCGGTATGCGCGCGCCCTGCCAGCCACTCGCGCGCTTCCTCCAGAGTGCAGGACGGATGTGCGAACACCCCCGGGGTGAGCGCCCCGAAACCGAGCCAGCGCAGCTCCTCGCGCAGCGCGCGCCGGGGCGGCCCGCCCGAGGGCGGCAGGATCACCAGCGTCCAGCGGCCGTCCCAGACTCGCGCACTGGCGCCGTAGATCCGGCGGGTCGCCTCGGCGAACAGCCGCTCGCCGTTGTCGGTTAGGCGGTATTCGCTGCGCCGGCCGTGCCGAGTGGCCGTGAGCCAGCCCTCGGCTGCGAGCCGTGCCACGGCCGTGCGCACGAGCCGTTCGGAGAGCCCGAAGGGCCGGGCGAGCCCGATCAGGCTGGTGAGCATCACCCGCCCGGCGCGCGGCGCTATGGCATCGCCGAAGATCGTGATGAGCAGCGATCCGCCTCGCAGCGGCCGCTGGCGGCGAAAGCGCCGCAGCAGCGCATCGATCGCCTCGTGCCGATTATGCGCGCGGTCCATGGGTCACCGGTTCGAGCGCGGAGGGATCGATTGAATCATTGATTTTTCTTGACACAAAAATGAGAATTGATTTAAAGTTTTTGTATCATATTAAGCTTGCTGGCGTCCACCATGTACACTCAGGCGCTCGATTCCCCCGGACCGGAGCTTGCGTCCGCCGTGCCGGCCGCCGAGGCCGAGCGTGAGCGGCGATTCCAGGAGCGTATCGACAGGGACGAGAAGATCGAGCCCAAGGACTGGATGCCCGAGGCCTACCGGCAGACCCTCATTCGCCAGATCGCCCAGCACGCGCACTCGGAGATCGTCGGCATGCTGCCGGAGGGCAATTGGATCACCCGCGCCCCGAGCCTGCGCCGCAAGGCGGTGCTCGTCGCCAAGGTGCAGGACGAGGGCGGGCACGGCATGTACCTCTACAGCGCCGCCGAGACGCTCGGGGTTTCCCGGGGCGAGCTGATCGGGCAGCTGCTCGCTGGCCGGGCCAAGTACTCGAGCATCTTCAACTACCCGACGCTCACCTGGGCGGACATCGGGGCGATCGGCTGGCTCGTCGACGGGGCGGCCATCATGAACCAGATTCCGCTGTGCCGCTGCTCGTACGGTCCCTATGCGCGCGCCATGGTGCGCATCTGCAAGGAGGAGAGCTTTCACCAGCGCCAGGGCTACGAGATCATGCTGACCCTCGCCCGCAGCGGCACGCGTGCGCAGCGCGAGATGGCCCAGGATGCGCTCAATCGCTGGTGGTGGCCGTCGCTCATGATGTTCGGCCCGAGCGACACCGACTCCGTGCACACGGCCCAGTCCATGCGCTGGAGGATCAAGCGCTTCACCAACGACGAGCTGCGCCAGAAGTTCATCGACGCGACCGTCCCTCAGGCCCGCTTCCTCGGCCTGTCCATTCCCGACGCGGATCTGCGCTGGGACGAGGCAACGCAGCACTACGCGACCGGCCCGATCGATTGGAGCGAGTTTCAGGCGGTGCTCAAGGGCGAGGGACCGTGCAACCGCGAGCGCATGGGCGCGCGCCGCGCCGCGCACGAGTCGGGCCAGTGGGTGCGCGAGGCGGCGGCCGCTTACGCCGACAAACAGCGCGCTCGGCCCGCTTCGGGCCGGTCAGGGTATGCGCAGGCGAGCTGAGGGTCACAGGTCATGAACGAAGACTGGGCACTGTACGAGGTTTTCATCCGCGCCCGCTCGGGTCTGGAGCACAAGCATGTCGGCAGCCTGCACGCCGCCGATGCGCGCATGGCGCTCGAGCACGCGCGCGACACCTACACCCGCCGCCAGGAGGGTGTGAGCATCTGGGTGGTGCGCTCGAGCGACATCGTCGCCTCGGACCCGGGTGAGGCCGAGTCGCTGTTCGAGCCGGCCCGCGACAAGGTCTACCGGCACCCGACCTTTTACACGATCCCGGAAGACGTGAAGAACATATGATCACGGCGGCAGAATCCAACACGGATGCAGTGTCAGCCGAGCAGCGCTTGCGCTACCTGCTGCGGCTTGCCGACACCAGCCTGGTGCTCGGCCAGCGCCTGAGCGAGTGGGTGGGCCATGCGCCGACGCTCGAGGAGGATCTGGCGCTCGGTAACATCACGCTCGATCTGATCGGCCAGGCGCGCCTGCTGCTCGCGTATGCCGCACAGGTGGAGGGGCGCGGCCGGGACGAGGATCAGCTCGCCTTCCTGCGCGATGCGGCGGAATTCTGCAATGTCAGCCTCGCGGAGCAGCCAAACGGGGATTTCGGCCAGACGATCGTGCGCCAGGTGCTGCTCGATGCCTGGCAGGTCGAGCTCTACCAGAGCCTGGTCGGCTCGACGGACGCGCAGCTCGCCAGCATTGCCGCCAAGGCGATGAAGGAGTGCCGCTACCACTGGCGCTTCAGCTGCGGCTGGCTCGTGCGCCTGGGCGACGGCACCGAGGAGAGCCACGCCCGCGTGCAGGCCGCGCTCGATGGGCTCTGGCGCTTCACCGGCGAGCTGCTCACCCCCGACGCCCTCGATGCGCACATGGCCTCCCACGGCATCGCCCCGCCCCTGGCGGCGATCCGCAGCCGCTGGGAGGCAAGGATCGACGCGGCGCTCGAGCAGGCCACGCTGCGACGACCCCCGCCGGCGTATTTCCCGTGGCATGGCAAGCGCGGCGTGCACACCGAGCACCTGGGGCACCTGCTCGCCGAGATGCAGCATCTGCAGCGCGTGCATCCGGGGGCGACATGGTAGCCGCGGGGACATCGTCGGGAACACAGCCGCTCGTGCAGCGGGTCTGGCAAGTGCTCGAGACGGTGATGGACCCGGAGATTCCGGTGGTGAGCATCGTCGATCTCGGCATCGTGCGCCACGTCAGGCTGTGGGAGGACGGGCGGGTCCATATCGGCATCACCCCGACCTACTCCGGCTGTCCGGCCACCGAGCTCATCCACAGATCGATCCGCGAGGCGCTCCTCGGCGAGGGCCTCCCGGAGGTCGTACTGGAGACGGTGCTGTGGCCCGCGTGGACCAGCGAGTGGCTGACCGAGGAGGGGCGGCGAAAACTCGAAGCGTACGGCATCGCGGTCGAGCGCACGCCCTCGGGCCGTATCGCATGCCCGCGCTGCGCGAGTCAGGCCGTCGAGCGGGTGAGCGAGTTCGGCTCCACACCCTGCAAAGCGCACTACCGCTGCAGCGCCTGTCTCGAGCCCTTCGACACCTTCAAATGCATTTAGGCCCTGCATGTTGAAATTCCATTCCCTGCCCGTGGTGCAGGTGCAACCGGAGGCCGAGGACGCCCTGGGCATCGCGCTGGCGGTGCCGGCCGAGCTCGAGCAGGAGTTTCGCGCCAGCCCCGGCCAGCACATCGTGCTGCGCGCGATGATCGACGGGGAGGAGACCCGGCGGACCTACTCCCTGATCAACGCCCCGCAGGAGCGGCCGCTGCGCATTCTCGCGCGGATGCAGCCGGGCGGGCGCATGTCGGGGTTTCTCTCGCGGCTGCACGCCGGCGAGACCCTCGAGGTCCTGCCGCCGAACGGCAGCTTCACCCCGCACGCCGGCACCCTCGGCGCAGGGATTCGCGTGGCCTTCGCCGCCGGCAGCGGCATCACGCCGGTGCTCTCGGTCGCGCGCAGCGTGCTCGCCGCGGGCGGGCGGATGATCGTGTTCTACGGCAACCGCAGCGCCGCGCGTACCATGGGGCTCGAGGAGCTCGAGGGGCTGAAGGACCGTTACCCGGATCGGCTGTCGCTGCACTTTCTCATGAGCCGCGAGCCGCAGGAAGTGGAGCTTTACAACGGCCGGCTCGATGCAGACAAGGTCCGGGAGCTGAGCGCCGCCTTCTGCGCACCGCAGGCCGTGGCGGAGTACTTCATTTGCGGCCCCGGACAGATGGCCGAGACGGTTGCCGGCGCGCTCGCGCAGCTCGGGGTGCCGGCGGAGCGGATCAGAATCGAGCACTTCACGGCGGTTGTCCCCGGTGAGACCGCGGCGAGGCCCGCGGGCGCGCAGGCAAAGCGCGAGGCGGCCGGACTTGCGCAAGTGACGCTCACGCTCGACGGCCGCCGCCGCTCATTCACCATGAGGCTCGAGGAGGAGACCGTGCTCGATGCGGCCGAGCGCGCGGGGCTCGATCTGCCGTTCTCCTGCCGCTCGGGAGTGTGCTCGACGTGCCGCACAAAGGTGGTGCGGGGCGAGGTCGAGATGCTGCAGAACTACGCGCTCGAGGACTGGGAGGTCGCGCAGGGTTATGTGCTGGCGTGCCAGTCGAGGTGCAAGACGGCGGAGCTCGAGCTCGACTACGATGAAAAGTGACGCCAACCGCCCGGCGGGCGCCCTTGAGCGGATTGCCCGGATGTGCCGCCGGTACCCGCCCGGCAGGGGGGCGCGGCTGCCTCGGCTGCCCCCGAGCGTCCGGGAAATTCCCTCGCTGCCGCTGCGTTTTCGCGCGCCGCCGGGGCGTGTCCTAAGTGGCCGAGGGTGGGAGTGATTGCCATGAGCTACCAGACCATCCTCATCGACGTGACCGACGGCATTGCCCGGCTCACGCTGAACCGGCCGCAGCGTCTGAACAGTCTGAACGACGCCATGCACGCGGAGCTGAGGGATGCGCTTTCGGCGGTGCAGGCGAGTCCGGCGCGCGTGCTGCTCATCACGGGGGCGGGGCGGGCGTTCTGCGCGGGGCAGGATCTCGGCGAGCGCCGCGTGGCGCCCGGGGGTGCCGCGGCAGATCTCGGGGAGTCGATCGAGCGCAACTACAAGCCCCTGGTGCTCGCGCTGCGCCGCCTGCCGCTGCCGGTCATCGCGGCCGTCAACGGGGTGGCCGCCGGCGCCGGCGCGAACCTCGCGCTCGCCTGTGATCTGGTCGTGGCGGCGCGCTCGGCGAGTTTCGTGCAGGCGTTCTCGCGCATCGGCCTGGTGCCCGATTCCGGCGGCACCTGGTTCCTGCCGCGGCTCATCGGTCAGGCACGCGCCATGGGGCTCGCGATGCTCGGTGGGAAGCTCGCGGCCGAGCAGGCGGCCGATTGGGGGCTCATCTGGCGCTGCATCGATGATGAGGACTTCGCCGGCGAAGTGGACACGATCGCGCGCCAGCTCGCCTGCGCGCCGACGGGCGCGCTGGCGCGGACCAAGCAGGCGATGCAGGCGGGCTGGGGGTGCACGCTCGAGGAGCAGCTCGATGTGGAGCGCGATTACCAGCGCGAGCTCGGCTTCGGCGCCGACTACGCCGAGGGCGTGGCGGCGTTCATGGAGAAGCGGGAGCCGCAGTTCACCGGGAAATAGCAGAAGTGCGCGGCTGTTGCTCGAGTAGGGCCGGCACGGGGTAATGTCATGCAGCTACAAAGTTTCATCGCCGGCCGATGGCTCGCGGGCACCGGCACCGCTACCGCGCTCCGTGACGCCACCACCGGTGAGGTCATCGCGAGCGCCACGAGCGAAGGGCTCGATTTCGCCGCCACGCTCGAGCACGCGCGCCAGGTCGGCGGACCGAACCTTCGCCGCCTCACCTTTCACGAGCGCGCCGCGCGCCTCAAGGCCCTTGCCAAGCACCTCACCGAGCACAAAGAGGAGCTGTACGGGCTCTCGCTCGCCACCGGCGCGACCCGCGCGGACGCCTGGATCGACATCGACGGCGGCATCGGCACCCTGTTCGTGTATGCCAGCAAAGGGATGAAGGAGCTGCCGGACGGTTGCCTATACGTTGACGGCGCGGTGGAGGTGCTCTCGAAGTCCGGAGGGTTTCTGGGCCAGCACATCTACGTCCCGCTCGAGGGGGCGGCGGTGCACATCAATGCCTTCAACTTCCCCGTCTGGGGCATGCTCGAGAAACTCGCTCCTGCGCTGCTCGCCGGTATTCCGGCCATCGTCAAGCCGGCCACCGCGACCGCCTACCTCACCGAACTCGCCTTCCGCCGCATCATCGATTCCGCGCTCCTGCCCGAGGGCTCGGTGCAGCTGATCTGCGGCGGCGTCGGCGACCTGTTTGATCATCTGACCTGCCAGGACGTCGTCGCCTTCACCGGCTCGGCCTCCACGGCACGCAGGCTCCGTACGCATCCGGCCGTAGTGGACCACTCGGTGCGCTTCACTGCCGAGACCGACTCGCTCAATTCCTGCATCCTGGGACCGGATGCGGTGGCGGGTACGCCCGAGTTCGACCTGTTCATCCGCGAGGTGACGCGCGAGATGACGGCCAAGGCCGGGCAGAAATGCACCGCGATCCGCAAGGCGATCGTACCGGCCGCCCAGGCGGCTGCGGTGATCGAGGCGCTGCGCGCCGCCCTCGGCAAGGTCGTAGTCGGCAACCCGCGCCAGGAGCAGGTGAGGATGGGACCGGTGGCCTCGCTCGCCCAGCGGCGCGAGGTGCTCGAGCAGGTCGCGAAGCTCGAGCGCGAGGCCGAAGTCGTCTACGGCCGGGACGGGAAGCTCTCGCTTGCCGATGCGGATGCGGAGCGGGGCGCGTTCCTCGCGCCCACGCTGCTTTATTGCCGGGATGTCGCCGGTGCGAGGGCGATCCACGAAATCGAGGCGTTCGGTCCGGTGAGCACCGTGCTGCCGTATGAGAGCCTGGAGGAGGCGATCGCCCTTGCCCGCCGCGGCGCCGGCAGTCTGGTGGGCTCGGTGTTCACCGCCGAGGAGGCGATCGCGGCGCGCCTGGTGCTCGGGCTCGCGCCCTGGCATGGCCGGGTACTGGTGGTCAATCGGCACTGCGCCAAGGATTCGACCGGCCACGGCTCCCCGCTCCCGCATCTGGTGCACGGCGGACCGGGACGCGCCGGCGGAGGAGAGGAGATGGGCGGGATCCGCGGCGTGCTGCACTACATGCAGCGCACGGCGGTGCAGGGGACTGCGGATGTATTGACGGCCGTCACCGGACGCTGGGTCAGAGGCGCTCGTCAGCTCGATCCGGGCGTGCATCCTTTCCGCAAAACATTCGGCGAGCTGAAGATCGGCGACACGTTCAACTCCGGGGAGCGGGAGGTGACCGACGGGGACATCGAACGGTTCGCCGAGCTCTCCGGCGATCGCTTCTACGCGCACACGGACGAGGCGGCGGCCAGGCGAAATCCTTTGTTCGGCGGCCGGGTTGCGCACGGTTATTTCCTCATCTCGGCGGCGGCCGGACTGTTCGTCGATCCGCCGCTCGGCCCGGTGCTCGCCAACTACGGGATCGACGGGCTGCGCTTCACCAAACCGGTCAGGCCGGGCGATCGCATCAGGGTTCGTCTGACCTGCAAGGAGAAATCGTTGCGTATCGGCCAAGGTTACGGCGAGGTGCGTTGGGACACGCAGATCACCAATCAGGACGGTGAGACGGTGGCGGCCTACGACGTGCTGACGATGGTGAGCGAGCAGGCCACGCCCGATGCCTGAGAGCGGCCGACTCGAGCAGCCCGCGCACGGTGCCGCGCCGGCGAAGCCGGAAATTCCATCCTTGCATACGCATACCCCCCAATAGCATTGCGCGGCGCGGAGGCGGAGCCTTGCCGGGCGCTGTGCGCCGGGCTGCCTTGACTTGTCCGCATTTGGCCGCATCTCGATCGGGAGGCGGCCATTGTGCCCTGCAATACCCCGCGAGAGCGCCGGACGTACGGGGATGGCATGCCGGAGGGTGAATGCGCATGAGCGGCGAGCGACAATACGGCTGGATGTGGGTCGAGGCCTTGGAGGTCCTCGACCGGGCCGAGCGGCTGCAGCGGCAATTTCTGCGCTATGTCGGACCGGGCGCCGATGCGGCCGTATGGGAGCCGCCGGTGGACATTCTGGAGAGTGCCGAAGGGGTGGTGCTGCTGTTTGCGCTCCCGGGCGTCGCTCCCGAAGACATCGACGTCAGGCTCGAGCCGGCCGCGCTCGCCGTAAGTGCCGTGCGCCGCCTGAAGCTCGCGCACTCGGACGCCGTCATCCGGCGCCTGGAAATCCCGCACGGCCGGTTCATCCGGCGCGTTCCCCTCACCGGCGTGCCGTTTGCGGTATCGGCCACTCGCTACGAGCACGGCTGCCTGGAGGTGCGTCTTAAGCGGGCGCTGGAGAGATGACCATGACGGAAACCGACAATCCTGCCTCGACACCCCGGATCGAGCTGCCGCCGCTCCCATCCGATGCGATCCCGATCGTGGCGATGCGCAACGTGGTGCTGTTCCCCGGCATCGTGCTGCCGGTGACGCTCGGGCGGGAGGAGAGCATCGCCGCCGCCCAGGAGGCAGTGCGCACCGGGGGCAAGGTCGGCCTGTTGCTGCAACGGGATCCGGC
>JAJZVF010000109.1 GCA_021845825.1 Pseudomonadota bacterium
TTGATCTCCGCCTCGGTCGCCGTCTTCGGTACCTCGAGTACCTTGTAGTAATCGCGTTTGGCCATGCAGCAATGTTAGCGCGAATCATACGCGCGCACGCTAAAAGTCAGGTGTCGGAACTCTCCATATGCACGAGAGCTCACTGACCTGCGCTCGATCTCGCCGGGCGAGCGCCGCCCGCCGGCGGGGCTTCACGCCGGCGGTGTTGCAACTCCCGGACCGGTCAGGACGCCTTGCGTCCCTTGTCCTTGACCTCCTCGAACTCGGCGTCGACGACATCCTCTTTCTTGGCACCGGCGCCCTCGGCGCCGCCGGCAGTGCCGGCCGTGTGTCCGGCCGCCGCGGCGGCCCCGTCGGCGCCCGCCTGGCCGGCCGCATACGCCTTCTGGGCGATGCTGGCGGAAGCCTGTGCCAGGGCCTCGGTCTTTTTCTCGATAACGGCCTGGTCGTCACTCTTAAGCGCGGTGCGCAGATCCGAAATCGCCGACTCCACGCCGGCGCGCTCCTGGGCGTCAACCTTGTCACCCAGATCCTTCAGGCTCCGCTCCACGGCATGGATCATGCCGTCGGCCTTGTTGCGCACCTCGACCAGCTCGCGGAACTTCTTATCCTCGGCCGCATGCGCCTCCGCATCGCGCACCATGCGCTTGATCTCATCCTCGTTGAGGCCGCTCGATGCCTTGATGACGATCTTCTGCTCGCGGCCGGTAGCCTTGTCCTTGGCGGACACATTGAGAATGCCATTGGCGTCGATATCGAAGGACACCTCGATCTGCGGCATGCCGCGCGGCGCGGGCGGGATGTCCGTCAGGTCGAACTTGCCGAGCGACTTGTTGTCCGCCGCCCGATCGCGCTCGCCCTGCAGCACGTGGATGGTCACCGCCGTCTGGCTGTCATCGGCGGTCGAGAACACCTGCGAGGCCTTGGTCGGGATCGTGGTGTTCTTTTCGATCAGCTTGGTCATGACGCCGCCCAAAGTCTCGATGCCAAGCGACAGTGGCGTGACATCGAGCAGCAGGACGTCCTTGACCTCGCCGGTGAGCACGGCGGCCTGGATAGCCGCGCCCACGGCGACCGCCTCATCGGGATTGACGTCCTTGCGCGGCTCGCGCCCGAAGAAATCCTTCACGTACTTCTGCACCATCGGCATGCGGGTCTGACCGCCGACCAGAATGACTTCGGCGATATCGCTCGCGGACACCCCCGCGTCCTTCAACGCAGTCCGGCAGGGCGCGATGGTCCTCTGCACCAGCTCCTCCACCAGCGCCTCCAGTTTGGCGCGGGTCAGCTTGATGTTCAGGTGCTTCGGGCCCGAGGCATCCGCCGTGATGTACGGCAGATTGATATCGGTCTGTTGAGTGGAGGAGAGCTCGATCTTTGCCTTCTCCGCGGCCTCCTTCAGGCGCTGCATGGCGAGCGGGTCGCGGCGCACATCGACGCCGGACTCCTTGACGAATTCATCGGCGAGGAAGTTGATGATGCGCAGATCGAAATCCTCCCCGCCGAGGAAGGTGTCGCCATTGGTCGAGAGCACTTCGAACTGATGCTCGCCGTCGATCTCGGCGATCTCGATGATGGAGATGTCGAACGTGCCGCCGCCGAGATCATAGACCGCGATCTTGCGATCCCCGCTCTGCTTGTCGAGGCCGTAGGCGAGCGAGGCGGCGGTCGGCTCGTTGATGATGCGCTTTACCGTGAGGCCGGCAATGCGCCCGGCGTCCTTGGTCGCCTGACGCTGCGAGTCGTTGAAATATGCCGGCACAGTGATCACGGCCTCGGTAACCGGCTCGCCCAGATAGTCCTCGGCGGTCTTCTTCATCTTCATGAGCACCCGCGCGGAGATCTCCGGCGGGGCCATCTTCTTGCCCTGCGCCTCGACCCATGCGTCGCCGTTGTCGGCACGCACGATCTTGTAAGGCACCATCTTCACGTCCCGCTGCACCACCTCGTCCTCGAACTTCCGTCCGATCAGGCGCTTGACGGCGAACAACGTGTTCTGGGGATTGGTGACCGCCTGGCGCTTGGCCGGCTGGCCGACCAGCACCTCGTTATCCTTGGTGAAGGCGACGATCGACGGAGTAGTCCGATCGCCCTCGCTGTTCTCGATCACGCGAGGTTTGCCGCCCTCCATGATGGCCACGCACGAATTGGTGGTGCCGAGGTCGATGCCGATTACCTTTGCCATATTCTGCTCCGCCGAAGGCTGCTGAAATCGAAGCCGTCTGTAAATTTTGCCGTTGAAGGACTTTGTGGGGTGTCGCGGGGATGATTCAAGGTCTGCCCGCCGATCTTGCGGTGACTACGTTTCCCTGGACGGGGCCTTCGAAACGATGACCCGGGCGGGTCTCAGGAGTCGTCCGTTGAGCTCATAGCCGCTTTGGACCACCTGCAGCACCGTATTGGGCTCCGCTGTGGCCGATTCCCGGGCCATCATGGCCTCGTGCCGGGTGGGATCGAAGGGCGCGCCCAACGGCCGCAGGGGACTCACCCCGAGCTTCTCGAGCGCCTTGACGAGCAGCTGCAGGGTCGCCTCCTGCCCCTGCTTCAGGCCATGCACGTCCACCTCAGCCTGCTGGGCGCTCTGCACCGCAAGCTCCAGGCTGTCTTGCACCGGCAGCAGCTCGGCGACGAACTTCTCCAGGCCATATCGATTGGCCGCCTCGATATCCCGCTGGGCGCGCTTGCGGACATTGTCGAGTTCCGCCGCCGCCCGCAGGTACTGCTCCCAATGGTTGCGCGCCTTTTCCTCAGCGTCGGCGAGCGCCTGCCGCAGTCGCGCGAGCTCCTCGAGCTGCGGGTCGGCCTCGGATGGGACAGTTTCGCCCCCCTGGGGACGCTCGCCGAACTCGCCGACCTGATTCATGCTCATCGAGAACCCTCTGCAAAAAAACCACGTCTTTTTTGCGCAACTGTCGCGGGCGCGACAGTCATCTCGCTAGTCGATTAGGGGATCAGCGCCGGGAATTCAAGGCGGCGCCCAATAGTTTAGCCGTCATGTCCACGATGGGAATGACCCGTTCGTAGGCCATGCGGGTAGGCCCGATCACCCCGAGCACCCCGAACACCGAGCCGGGCGTCCCGTAGGGGGCCGTGACCACGCTGCAATCGTCGAGAATTTGGTAGCCGGATTCGTGGCCGATGAAGATCTGCACCCCGTCGGCCCGCAGGCTCTGATCGAGCAGATGCAGAAAGTCGCGCTTCTCGTTGAAGGCCTCGAAGAGGCGCCGCAGCCGCTCGACGTTCGAGAGGTCCGCGACGCTCATGAGATTGGTCTCGCCCTTGATGACGTACTCGAGCTGTCCTTCTCCCGCCCCGGCCTCGAAGACGTGCTGCGCCATGGAGATGGCGTCCAGCATCACCTGGTTCAGGTGCGCGCGTGTTTCGCTCAGCTGGCGCAGGATCTCCTGGCGGACCTCCGGCAGCGAGCGGCCGCGGAATTGCTCGTTGAGGTAGATCGAGGCGCGCTTGAGCTCATCGGGCGAGAAGTACCGCTCGAGCTGGATGATGCGGTTCTGCACCTCGCGCTCGCCGTAGACGAGCACCACGAGCACGCGGTTTTCCGAGAGAGCCACAAACTCGATCTGAGTGACGGAGGCCTGAGCGGTACGCGGCACCGTGACCACGCCGGCGAGTTGGGTGAGGCTGGAAAGCAGCTGCGAGACCGTGGTAATGAGGTCTTTGGCGCTCTCGGGCGCGCCGGTCTCGAACTGCCGGCGCATCTCGGCCTCGGCCGCCGCGTCCACCGGTTGCACCTGCAGCAGGGAATCGACGAAGAACCGATAGCCTTTGTCGGTGGGGATGCGCCCGGCGGAGGTATGGGGGGAGCAAACGAACCCCAGCTCCTCCAGATCCGCCATGACGTTGCGGATGGTCGCCGAGGACAGCTGCAGACCGGACTCGCGCGAGAGCGCGCGCGAGCCGACCGGCTGGCCGTCGCGGATGTAGCTCTCAATGAGCACCCGCAGCAGGTGTTGCGCCCGCTCGCTCAGCGATTCTTCACGGCTATCCTGGGACATATTCATGCGTTCGGAAATATACTCGGCGCTGCGGCAGTGAGCGTCAAGCAACCGGCGCTCCGTCCTGCTAGCATTTTCAGATGGTCTCTCCCCGCACCTGCGCGCTGGTCGGCAGATTCACGGACCCGCGCGTGGCGGAATCCGCGCAGGCCGTGCTGGCGCATCTGGCGACCCGGCAGGTTACCGTACTCCTCGATGAAACAGCGGCTTTGTCGGACCGGGGGCTCGCCACACGCGTAGCCGAAGAGGAGCTTGCCCTCCGGGCCGACCTGATGATCGCCGTCGGCGGCGATGGGACGCTTCTTTATGCGGCGGGGCTGGTGGCCCGTCACGGCGTGCCGCTTCTCGGCATCAACCGCGGTCGGCTCGGCTTCCTGACCGACGTCATGCCGCAGGATATCCGCGCCAGCCTGGATGCGGCCCTCGAAGGACGCCTGGAAGCGGACGAGCGGGCCCTGCTCGCCGCATCGCTGCACCATGCGGGCGGCGCAGCGTCCCATGGGCTGGCGCTCAACGACGTGGTGCTGCAGAAGCTCGCCACCGGCCGAATGGTGGACTTCGAGACCCGGGTTGCCGGCCACTACGTCAACACGCACGCCGGCGACGGGATCGTCGTAGCAAGCGCCACGGGCTCGACCGCCTATGCCCTGTCCTGCGGAGGCCCCATAGTCGAGCCGAATCTGGAGGTCCTGGTTCTCTCGCCCATCTGTCCCCACACGCTCTCGGACCGACCGATTGTCGTCTCGAGCCGCTCGAGCATCGAGATCCGGCTTCTCGATCGGCCCGATGCCCGTGCGCAGGTCACGTGCGACGGGGTCATCCTCGGGACGCTCGAGCCCGAAGACGTACTCTCGATCAAGCCGGCGGACGAACGGATCACGCTCCTGCATCCCCCCGGTCACGATTACTTCAAGCTGTTGCGCTCGAAGCTCCACTGGGGCCGCCGCAACGGGCAACGGTAAGGAGCGTCCGACTCACCCATGCTGACCGCTCTGCAGATCCGCGATTTCGCCATCATCGACCGGCTTGAGCTTGAGCTATACCGAGGTCTGACTGTGCTCACCGGCGAAACCGGCGCCGGCAAGTCCATTCTGGTCGATGCCCTGCAGTTGCTCGCCGGCGGCCGGCCCGGCCCGGAGATGATCCGTCACGGCGCCGAGCGCGCCGAGATATGCGGCACGTTCGATCTCGCCGATGCGCCGGAGGCGCTCGGGCGGTGGTTGCAAGCCCAGGCGCTCGGCGGCGAGGAGCTCATCGTCCGCCGGGTGCTCTCCGCCGACGGCCGCTCGCGCGCCTGGCTCAACGGTCAGGCCGTGCCGGCGCAGCTGCTGCGCGAGGCCGGCAACCTCCTGATCGACATCCACGGCCAGCATGAATTCCAGTCCCTGACCCGCTCGGCCTGCCAGCGCGAGCTTCTCGACGAGTACGGCCGGCTCGAGCCGCTGCTCGCCGAGGTCGGCGGAGCATACCGGCAGTGGCAGGAGAGGCGCTCGCGCTCGCTCGAGTTGGAAAGCGCCGCCCGCGACCGTGAGGCAAGGCTCGAGCTGCTGCGCTACCAGGTGGGCGAGCTCGAGGCATTGATGCTTCAGCCGGGTGAAGTCGAACGGCTCTCGGAAGAGCGCTCCCGACTGTTGAACCGGGGCCGCCTGGCGCAAGCAGCTCAGGCCGCTCTCATGCAGCTGTATCAGGATGAGCAGGCCAACGCCCACCTCGGGGTGAGCCGCGCCCTGCAGGCCCTGCGCGCCGCCGCCGCACTCGATGCGCAGCTCGCCCCGGTCATCACCCTGGCGGAGGAAGCCGAAGTGCGCATTCGCGAGGCCGCACGCGAGCTCGAACGGTATGGGGAATCCCTGGAGCTCGACACCGCGCGCCAGAACGAGCTCGAGAGCCGGCTCGCGGCGATCGAGGAGCTTGCCCGCAAGCATCGCGTGAGCCCGCCGGAGCTCATTGCCCGCACGGAGCATCTGGCCGCCGAGCTTGCCTCGCTCGAGCGAGCCGAGGTCGACCTCGCGGCGCTCAAGCAGGAGCTCCGTGCGGCGCTCGAGCGGTATCGGCGGCAGGCGCAATCGCTCTCGGACGCGCGCCGGAGCGCGGCCCGCTCGCTCGCTGAGGCCATCACCGCCCATATGCAGTCGCTCGGGATGTCCGGCGGACGATTCGAAGTCACCGTCGCCGCTCGCGCCGACGAGCCTGCGCCTTACGGCGACGATGAGGTCGGCTTTCAGGTCAGCGCAAATCCCGGCCAGCCGGTGCGGGCATTGGCGAAGGTCGCCTCGGGCGGGGAACTCTCGCGCCTGTCGCTCGCCGTCGAAGTCGCCAGCAGCGCGCGCGAGACGCGCTGCATGGTATTCGACGAGGTCGACGCGGGCATCGGCGGAGCCGTCGCCGAGATCGTCGGCCGCGAGCTGCGCTCGCTCGGCGAGCGCGGCCAGGTATTGTGTGTCACGCACCTGCCGCAGGTGGCCTCACAGGGACATCATCACCTGCGCGTCAGCAAGCTTACCGACGGTCGCACCACACGCACCAGCCTGACCGAGCTCTCGGCGCCGGAGCGGATCGAGGAGCTCGCCCGCATGCTCGGCGGGATCGACGTGACTGCCAAGGCGCGCGAGCACGCGCGGGAGATGTTGCGGGGCGCCCCCGGAGCGCCGGCGGTGCCGAAATCATCGCGGCCCAGCAGGGGCGGCGCGGCGCGCCGGCAGTGATGCGCACCGGGGTATCGCCGGGGGCGCATCCCGCTGGGGCGGTGGCGCCCCCAAGCGCTTAATTCCCGCTCTTGCGGCGGTGCGGACAGTCGGTCTGGCGGCACTTGCCATAGAGGATGAGAGAGTGATCGCGGATCGCGAACCCGAGCTTGCGCGCCACGGCGGTCTGGCGCTCCTCTATGCCGGCATCGACGAACTCTTCGACGTAACCGCAGTCGAGACACACGATATGGTCGTGATGCGTCCCCTCGTTGAGCTCGAAGACCGCCATGCCGTCCTCGAAGTGATGCCGCATGACCAGGCCCGCGGCCTCGAACTGGGTGAGCACGCGGTAGACTGTCGCGAGTCCGATGTCCTCGTGGGACTCGAGCAGACCACGGTAGATGTCCTCGGCCGACAGATGCCGCGTGGCGCTGCCGGCCAGAATTTCCAGGATCTTGAGGCGGGGCAGGGTGACTTTCAGGCCCGCTTTGCGAAGGTCCTTGCCTTCCACCGCGTCGTTGCCTCCGGATGATGCCGCGTGAGGGACGCGGCGGGAATGACTCGATCGGGTATGATCCACCCCAATCCTCAGCGTTCATTATGGCCCATTGGAGCTCCATGCGACCAGCTCGACCGAATCCGGCGCCCCGGCGCCTCGCTCTGACCCTCGCCGCGCTCTGCGTGCTGCTCGCCGGCTGCGTTTATCGGATGGACATTCAGCAGGGCAATTACCTGGACGGACACGCCGTGCGGCAACTGAAGGTCGGCATGACCCGCGCCCAGGTGCGCTACCTGCTCGGCACTCCGATGATCGAGGACCTGTTCGATCATAATCGTTGGGATTATGTCTACTATTTCAAGCGCGGCTACGTGCAAAAACCCATCGAGAGCCGGGTGACCGTGTTCTTCCACGGCGACAAGGTATCGAGCTTCAAGCTGTACAACGTCCCGAAGGGCAGCCCCATTTCCCCGGGCATGCTGCCTTCGGTCGACAAGTTTCCTATTTAGATAGAGGCGCTTGCCCGGCGGCGCTTACGCCGTGCATGGCGCCCGCTCCGGCGGGCAGCGGCACGCAAAAAAAACGCGGCTTCTGCTCGATGCGCGCATTGCGCTGCACCCGCGCTTGAGGCTTCGCGGCGCCTCGCCTCAAGGGCGATCGCTTACCGTCTCAGCCGGGCTCTGCGTTTTTCCTTGGGATCCTCGCGCAGCGGCCGATACAGCTCGATCCGGTCCCCATCGGCCGGAACATCGCCGCGGCTGCGAATCTCGCCGAAGATGCCCGCCGGCGCGCTTTCCCAGGGAATGCCCTCGTGCGCCGCCTGCCGCCGCGCCGCCTCGATGGCATCGCCGATGGTGGCATCGGCGGGCAGTTCCACCGGCAAGAGCAGTTGGCGCGGCCCGGCGGCATAGGCCACCACGCAGCGCTTGCCGGCGTGGGGGCTCACGGACCCACCATGCCGACGGCGGGCTGCGCGGTACGGCTGCGCGCAACGAACGCGTCCACCAGCGAGCCGATCGTCTCGGCGAATTTCTGCTCGAACAGCATGGCCGACAGCGTGTGCTTGAATTGGAACCGCAGCGCCAACTCCACCATCGAGCCCTCGCCGGCGGGCGTGATCCGCCACTCGCCCTCGAGCATGGTGAACGGGCCCTTGACGAGGCGCATGGTCACCCTGCGGTCCGGGTCGAGCTCGTTGCGCGTGGTGAACTCCCCCCGCAACGGCCCGCGGTGCACGCCGATCGTCGCCACGATCTCACGCTCGCTGCGGGACAGCACCCGCGCATGGGAGCACCACGGCAGGAACTCCGGATAGCTCTCGATATCGTTGATGAGCGCAAACAGCCGCCTCGGCGGCAAAGCAACCAGCGCCGAGCGCTTGACTTCTCGCATGAGCGGGATTGTCCCAGGATCGGCCCTGCCGCCACAAGGGCAGGCGTCCCGCGTGCGCCAGGGCCTGTCCACGCTACAATGTCCGACTTATCTCGAATTGCCCTCACAGCGCTCATGCCCCCCAAGGCCGACTCCTCCTCCCGGTTGATTGCCGAGAACCGCAAGGCGCGCTTCGATTACTTCATCGAGCAGCGCTACGAGGCGGGCCTCGCGCTGCAGGGCTGGGAGGTCAAGGCCATGCGCGCCGGCCGAGCGCAGCTGAAGGAAGCGTATGTCTATCTACGCGGAGGTGAGGCCTTCCTGATCGGTGCGCACATCTCGCCGCTTGCCTCAACCTCCACCCACGTGATCGCCGACCCCGTGCGCACGCGCAAGCTCCTGCTGCACCAGAGCGAGCTCAACGGCTTGATCGGCGCCGTCGAGCGCAAAGGCTATACGCTCGTGCCGCTCGAGCTTTACTGGAAGAACGGACGGGCCAAGCTTGCCGTCGGCCTCGCCAAGGGCAAGAAACAGCACGACAAGCGCGCGGTGGAGAAGGAGCGGGACTGGCAGCGCGACAAGGCAAGGCTGCTCAGGCGCGGGGCTTGACCGCGGGCCCTGTCGCCTACGGCACATCGAAACCGTCCAGCAAGGCGTGCATGGGCGGGCCGGGCGAGAGATTCTTCGTCTTGAACTGGTAGACCAGGTTTACCGTCATCACCGTGTTCGTGTGCGGGGCACTTCCACCCTGCGGCGGATTGGTGTTGTTGGTCGCCTGCATCCCGACCGAGAGCGCGAGCGTCTTGTCCATCTTGACCTGAAGCGACAGATTGTCCATCGTCAGGGTGTCGCTCGCGCCGGATTCGACCAGGAGTCTGTTCTGCAGCTTCGTCGAGGCGCTGAACGAATACGAGAACGTCATGCCCGCATGCAGCACCGCATCGCCCACCACGGGCTCGCGCTTGCGGCTTTTGACGCCGCCGAAGCTGTTCAGCTGCAGAGCTTCCGGCAGCTCACGTCGATAGCCCGCGCCGAGCTCGATGGAGAGGCGGGTCTGTTTCGTCCCCAGCAGAACCCGGCCGAGGCCGCTCGCCGCGCTCTCCTGGTAAGCGAAGCCATCGAAGAGATTGCGGTCATAATTGAGCCCTGCGAACCAGAATGTGCGCTTGCTCAGCGCCATATCGACTTGAAGCTGTCCGTTCAGGTCTTCCTGGGTGGTCACGCGATTGGTGCTCGCGTAAAGGGCCGAGAAAGCGCCGCTGTACGTCCAGCGCCCTAGCCTGTGCGCCGCGCTCAGCTTGACGTCCCCGCTTTTGGTCGTGGTGATGCCACGAGCCATGACGAAGCCGATCTCTCCGTGAGTCGCCCACTTTGGGCGG
>JAJZVF010000110.1 GCA_021845825.1 Pseudomonadota bacterium
CAATCTCATCAAAGGGGTTGATGCTCATCTTCACCCCTTCGGTCACCACCCCGGTGCCGTCCGGCTTGACGCGAATGCGCACGTTGTAGTCCACAACCCGCTTGATGCCGACCAGTAGGCGTTTCATCGCTCCGTCCACAGCCCTCAGGAAAGGCCGGCAATATAGCAGAGCTTGGATTTTTCATGCGCCGCGCGTGCAGCGGACGGGGGCTTGCCCAAAGGGCGAATCCCGTCCACGCAGGGGCGCTTGCCATCGGTAAGATTGCCGAGAGCTGCCCGGCGGGCGTGTACCGGTCCGGCAGCACATCGCCCGCGAGCGCCGGGGCGCCTGTCAGCACTTGCGCAGGCCGGGCGATGATATGCTTCTCAGATGACCACCGAGCCCAGCATCCGCCCGAGCGACAGCCTGCGCCACGTCCGCTACGAGATCCGCGGCCGCCTCGCCCGGCGCGCCCACGAGCTCGAGCGCCAGGGCTACGAGATCGTCTCGCTCAACATCGGCAATCCCGCCGCCTTCGGCTTTCGCACGCCCGAGACCATGCGCCTCGCCATGATCGAGAACATGGCCGCGGCCGAAGGCTACTGCCACCAGAAGGGGATCTTCCCGGCCCGCGAGGCCGTAGTCATGCAGCAGCAGGCGAGGGGTGTCACCGGCGTCACCGCCGAGGAAGTGTTCATCGGCAACGGGGTGAGCGAGCTCATCAACCTGGTGCTGCGCGCGCTGCTCAATGACGGCGACGAGGTGCTGGTGCCGAGTCCGGATTACCCGCTGTGGACGGCGGCGACGACGCTGAACGGCGGCCGCGCGGTCCACTACCCCTGCCGGCCGGAGAACGGCTTCGTACCGGACCCGCAGGAAGTGGCCCGGCTGCTCACCCCGCGCACCCGCGCCATCGTCGTGATCAACCCCAACAACCCCACCGGTGCGGTGTATCCGCGCGCGGTGCTCGAGGCGCTCGCGCGGCTCGCCGAGCGCCACGGGCTGGTGGTGTTCAGCGACGAGATCTACGACCAGATGGTCTACGACGGCGCCGAGTTCATTCCCATGGCGGCTCTGGTGCACGAGACGCTGTGCGCGACGCTCTCGGGACTGTCCAAGGTGTACCGGGCATGCGGTTACCGTGTCGGCTGGGCGGTGTTCTCGGGTCGCACGCACGCGGCGACGGACTACCTCAATGCCGTGGACTTGCTGAGCTCGCTGCGCCTGTGCAGCAATGCGCCCGCGCAGTGGGCCGTGCAGACTGCGCTCGGCGGCTATCAGAGCATTCGCGATCTGGTGAGCCCGGGCGGGCGTCTGTACGAGTCCCGCCGGGCGATCCAGACGGCGGTGCAGGGCAGCCGGTTCCTCAGGCTTGCGTGCCCGCAGGGGGCCATGTATGCGTTCATCGGCGTCGATACGCGCGCGCTGCCGGATTTCGACGACCAGCGCTTCGCGCTTGATTTGCTGGAGCAGAAGCACGTACTGGTCGCCCCGGGTGTGAGCTTCAACGTGCCGTACCGCAACCACTTCCGGGTCACGACGCTGCCGGACAGCGCGACCTTGCACGAGGTGTTCGCGCGGATCGAGGACTTGCTGGCGGGCTACGCCTCGAGTGTGGCAAGCCCCGAGGCCGACAACGTGCTCGCCGCGGCCGACCGCTTCAAGTGATTTATTTCGAACCAAATCTTAACAATATATTATAATTCATTGATTTGATAAGGCTTCTGTCCCCTATAGGCGAGGTCATTCAGGCGGGCGGCACAGTGCTGGTACCCTCCCGCCAGCGGGCGCACGCGGTGCGCTTGGCGTACGCGGCGGCCCAGCTGAAGCGGGGCCTCACGGTGTGGAAGAGCCCCGATGTGCTGCCGCTTGAGGGCTGGCTCACGCGGGAGATCGAGCGGCGGGCGGCGAGTGCTCCCTCAGAGGGCCTGCCGAGGCTGCTGTCCCCGGCGGAGGAATGGCTCCTGTGGCGGGAATGCACGGCCGAAGCCACGCGCACTCTCGAGCTCGTCAACCGCGCGGGGCTCGCCATCGACCTGCGCCGTGCCGCGCGCCTCGCCGCACAACTGCAGCTCGATCTGACGGCGCTGCGCGCCCCCGCCGGCACCGAGACCGCACTGCTCCTCGAGGTGCACCGGGCGGTCGAGTCCCGCTGCCGCACTCTGGGGGCGGCCTCCTTGCCGGTGTGCCAGGGGCGCCTGGCGGTGCCGGGCGATGAGCGGGCCGTGGTCTTAAGCGGCTTCCTCAGCCCGCCGCCCGCGCTGCGCTCGCTTGCCGAGGCGCGCCGAGCCCTGGGCTGGGAAACGCGCCTGCCGATACCGTCCGAGGCGGCCGGCGTCATACCGCACGTGCTGAGGCCCTCGGATGAGCTTGAGGAGCTCGATCGCATCGCGGAGTGGTGCCGACGGCGCCTCGAGCGGACCCCGCACGGCAGGCTGCTGGTGGTCCTGCCGGGGGCGTCCGGCCGGCGCGAGCGCCTCGCCACCCTCATCCGCCAGGCGCTTGCGCCGCAAGCGGCGCTCAGCGTCCGGCCGGCGCAGGCCGATGCTCAGGTCGCCATCGAAGGCGGGGAGGCGCTCGCGGCGCGGTCGGCGGTGGCGCATGCGCTGACGAGCCTCGCGTTGCTGTGTGCAGAGGCCGTTGCGCTCGAGCGCCTCGGGGAGTGGCTGTTGGCGCCTTTCTGGAGCGAGCCGCTCGCGGGGCGGGCACGGGTTGCGCTGTGGCTGCGGGAGCGAGCGGGCTTGAGGCTCGATCGGGCGGGGCTCCTTCAGGCGCTGGTCGTCGCGCCAGCGCCGCTCGAGACCGCCGCGCGCTCGGTCGCTGCGCGGATCGGGCAGGGGCAGGCGGCGCTGCCCGACTCGAGCGGCTCTGCGCGGCAATGGGCCGAGCGCTTCCGCGAGGCGCTCGGCCGCTTGGGCTGGCCGGGCGGGCGCAGCCTCGGCAGCGCCGAGCAGCAGACGGTAGTGCGCTTTGGCGAGCTGCTCGATGAGTTCGGCCAGCTGTCTGCGGCACTCGGGGTCCTCGGGCGCGCGCCCGCCCTCGAGCGGCTCCGGGAGCTGGCCGCCCAGACCGACTACCGGCCCGCCGACGAGGATGCCGCGGTCACCCTCACCAGTGCGTTCGCCGATCCGGTGGTGTGCTATGACGGGGTATGGGTGGGCGGTCTCACCGCGCAGGCCTTCCCGCAGCCGATCACGCCCGATCCATTCGTGCCGCTCGCGGCACAACTCGCACTCGGCTGGCCGGCAGCGTGCGCCTCGGGAAGACTCGCCGAGGCGCGCTTGCTGCTCAGCGCCTGGCGCGCCGCGGCACCGGAGCTGGTGCTCTCGGCGCCGCGGCGATGCGAGGACCTCGAGCTGCTGCCGAGCCCGCTGCTTGCGCCGTGGCAGGGCTCGGCGCAGCCGGATGCGACCGGGAAGGAATCGCTCGGCTGGCTGCCGGTCCGCCTGCACCGGCCGGATCTCACCGAGCCGTGGAGAGACGGCGGGCTGCCCTGGCGGGCGGCCGAGCCGCTGCCTTCCGGCACCCGCAGCCTCGAGCTGCAGAATCAATGCGCATTTCGTGCCTATGCGGAGCTGCGCCTGGGCGCCCTCGAGCTCGCCTCGAGCGAGCCGGGCGTTGGGGCGGATTTTCGCGGCCGGCTGCTGCATGCGGCCTGTCAGCGTCTGTGGGACACGCTGCGCGATTCCCGGGCGCTCGCTGAGCTGTCCCCCGCCGGACTCACCGAGTTGATCGGCCGCTCTGTGGAGCATGCGCTGAGCACGCTGTCGGCCGAGCCGCTCGCGCTGCCCTCCCAGGCTGCGCTGGCGCGGGAGCGGCGCCGCACCGAGCGCCTGATGGGCGAGCTCTGCGACCTCGAGCGCGACCGGCCCGCCTTCAGCGTGCGCCATACCGAATATGCTGCGCACCTCGATATCGCGGGACTGCGGGTTCGCGTGCGCATGGACCGCATCGATGCGCTCGAGGGAGGCGGCCTCGCCATTCTCGACTACAAGAGCGGCCAACCGGTGAGCGGCGACTGGTATGGCGAGCGTCCGTCGCATCCGCAGCTGCTCACATATCTCGCCGCTCTCGGGGATGAGGTTGTCGCCCTGGCCACCGTCAATGTGACGGCGCGCGAGGTCCGGTTCCAGGGAATCGCGGCGCGGGCCGGGCTGTTGCCCAAGGTTGGGGTCGCGAAGGCGCCGCCCGGGGCGCAAGAGGCCTGGCCGGCGCGTGTCAAGGAATGGCGTGCGCGCGTCGAGCAGTTGGCGCGGGAGTTTGCCGGGGGTGAGGCCCGCGTGGATCCGAAGCCCGGCGCCTGCGCGTACTGTCACCTCGGCAGCCTTTGCCGCATCGGGGATGCCGGCTCGGTCCCGAGCGCGGACGAGGCGCCCGGAGAGTGACCGTGCACGGCTCCTCCTCGAACGGTCGCGGGCCGCAGCAGCCCGATGACGACGCGGCGCGCGCCCAGGCCACCGATCCGCGCGTCTCGATCGCGCTGCAAGCTCCGGCCGGCTCCGGTAAGACCTCGGTGCTCACCGAGCGGCTGCTGCGTCTGCTTGCCGAGGTCGATGAGCCCGAGGAGATTCTCGCCATCACCTTTACCCGGCGTGCGGCGGCGGAGATGCGTGCGCGCGTGCTGCAAGCATTGAGCGGCGAGGCGGCCAAGGGCGCCCTGGGGGAGCGTCTGCACGCTCTGGCCGCGGCGGTGCTGGTGCGCTCGGCCGAGCGCGGCTGGCGCCTCGAGCAGGACCCGGGGCGGCTGCGCATTCAGACCATCGACTCGTTCAACTTGGCGCTGGCGAGCCGCCTGCCGCTTGCGGCCCGTGCCGGCGGCGGCCTGGTGATCAGCCCCCGGCCCGAGGAGCAGTATCGCCTGGCTGCGCGCGAGACGCTGCTCGCGGCCGAGGCCGATCCGTGCCTGAGCGCCGATGTCGGCCTGTGGTTCGAGCGCCTCGACAATCAGTGGCGCAACGTCGAGCGCATGCTCACGGACATGCTGGCCGTGCGGGCGCACTGGCTGCCGCATCTGCTCGGGCACGAGCCGCACGCCCTCGGGCTGCGGGTCGGGGCGAGCCTCGCGCACATCGTGGCCGACCGCCTGCAGCAAGCGTGCGCACTGCTCGGGCCCCCGCTCAGGGGCGCGGCGGCTAGGCTCCCGGGCGTCGGGCCGCTCGAGCCCGGGGCGGACTCGCTCCCGGCCTGGAAGGCGTTGGCACATCTTGCCCTCACCGACAAGGGCGAGTGGCGCCAGAGAGTCGATCGCAGGCTGGGCGAGGGCCTCGAGAGCGCTGCGGGCAAGCAGGCGCTGCGCGAGTGCATCGAGGCGTTGCGCGCGCTGCCCGCCGCGCGGGAGCTGCTGCTCGAGGTGGCGGCGCTGCCGCCCGCGCAGCTGCCCGAGGCGGATGCGGCGGCGCTCGCGGCCCTCTCGCGCCTGCTGCGCCATGCCGCAGCCCAGCTCGAGGTGCAATTCGCCAGGGACGGCCGGGTGGATCACACCTGCATCGCAGGCGCGGCGCGCGCCGCGCTCACCGATGAAGGACTGCCGACGGATCTCGCGCTGCGCGCGGGTCTTGCGCTGCGTCACATTCTGGTCGATGAGTTCCAGGACACCTCGGCGGCGCAGACCGAGCTGCTCAGCGCGCTCACGGCCGGCTGGGAGGAGGGCGAGGGACGCACCCTGTTCGTGGTCGGCGATCCGATGCAGTCGATCTACATGTTCCGCGAGGCCGAGGTCGGCTGCTTCCTCAAGGTGCGCGACCAGGGGATCGGTGCGCTGCGCTTGCGGCCGTTGCGCCTGAGGCGCAACTTCCGCTCCGTCCCGCGGCTGATCGACTGGGTGAACGAGCGGTTCGAGCGGCTGTTTCCGCCGCAGGATGCGCTGCGCGAGAGCGCGGTGCGCTTCACCCCGAGCGTGCCGGCAAGCGCTGTTGCACCCGGGCAGGAGCCGCAGCCGCAGCCGGTGGAGCTGCGGCTGTTCGCAAACGCCGACCGCGAGGCCGAGACCCGCGCCGTGATCGAGCGTATCCGGCTGCTCAAGGCGAGGGAGGCGGGTGCCGAGATCGCCGTGCTGGTGGCCGCCCGCACCCATGCCCGGGGCATCATGGCGGGGCTCAATGAGCAAGGCGTGGAGGCGATCGGTCTTGACCTGGTGCCGCTGCGCGAGGTGCCGGTCGTGCGCGACCTCGTCGCACTCACGCGGGCGCTGCACGACCCGGGGGAGCGCACCGCGTGGCTGGCGGTGCTGCGCGCGCCATGGTGCGGTGCCTCGCTCGCCAGCCTCACCGGGCTGTCGCGCCGCAACGATACGCTGTTGGTTTGGGAAGCACTGCGGGATGCGGCGCGACTTACCGGGTGCCCGCCGGCGGAGCGTGCGCGGATCGAGCGTGTGCGCGCGGTTCTCGAGGAGGCGCTCGAGTGGCGGGATGGGCAGCCGGTGGCCGATTGGCTGGAGCGAGCCTGGCTTGCCCTCGGCGCCCCTGATTGCTATCCGGCGGAGGATCTGCATCACGCGCGGGCATTCTTCGATGCGGTGAGCGAGCGGGCGGCGGCCGGGGAGTGGCACGGTGCCGAGTCGCTCGACTCGGTGCTCGAGGGATTGTTCGCCCGGCCGGGCGCGCGCACCGCGCACCCGGTGCAGATTCTCACCATCCATCACGCCAAGGGGCTGGAATTCGATCACGTGTTGATCCCGGGCCTCGATCGGCGGCTCAACCGGGGCGCCGAGCCGCTGCTGCGCTGGCTCGATCTGCCGCGCGAGGCCGGCGGGAGCGATCTGCTGCTTTCGCCGGCGGCGGCCGTCGGCGAGGACGCCCCCGGGCAGCTCGGCCCGTACCTGAAGCGCCTCGCAGCGCGCAGGGCCGCGAATGAGCAGGTTCGCCTCCTCTATGTGGCAGCCACGCGCGCTCGCCGATCCCTGCACTTGTACGCGGCGCTCGAGGCGAAGGCGGACGGCAGTTACCGGCCGGGCAGCGGCACGCTCCTCGATACCCTCTGGCCGACGCTCGGGGCGGACTTTCTCGCATCGCTCCCGCCCGGGACCTCGACGCAGGCGCCGGGCAGGCCGGCCGCGCAGCCGCCGCTGCGGCGCCTGCGCGCGCAGTGGCGCCCGCCCGAGCCGCCGCCGGGGCCGCAGCTTGCGCGGCTGCCCCTTGGCCGTCAGTCGCTCGAGCCGCCGCAGTTCAGCTGGGTGCAGGAGACGGCGCGTCACATCGGCACGGTGGTCCACACGGCGCTGCAGTCCTTCGCGCAGGCACCCGCGTTGCCGCAGGCGCAGTCGATCGGCGAGCGGCGCGGTGTCTACCGCGAGCAGCTGCGCCGATATGGCGTACCGGCGCAGGAGCTGCCGGCGGCCACCGCGCGCGTGCTCGAGGCGTTGACACGCACCGTTGCGGACGCGCGCGGCCGTTGGATCCTGTCCGGGGCCCATCGCGAGGCGTGCAGCGAGCTCGCCCTGACGGGGCTCGCGGACGGACGGCTCGTCAACGTCGTCATCGACCGGTGTTTCATCGACGAGCAGGGCACGCGCTGGGTGATCGATTTCAAGACGAGCTTCCATGAGGGCGGAGCGCTCGAGGAGTTCATCGACAGCGAAGTGCAGCGCTACCGCGGGCAGCTTGCCGCATACGCGGCGCTCGCGTGCGGGCTGGGACCGCAGCCGGTGCGCGCCGGGCTCTACTTTCCGCTGCTCGGGGTGTTTCGGCAGATCTGAGCAGTCAGTACGTTCCCGCGAGCGCAAAGGGCCGCCGGCCTTCGGCATCGGGCGTACCGAGGTATCGGAGCGCCTCGAGGAGCGAGGGCGCGGCGCCGGAGCGGGCGGCCACCCTGGCATTGAGGACGTATCCCGGTTGGGAGGTCAAGCGCACGGTACCCTCGACCGCCACCGGACCCCCGAGGTCGCGCAGGCGCCCGCGGGGCTCGCCCGCCCCGCCGGGGAATGTCACGATGAAGCTGCCGAGCGGGGTGACCTCGCCGCTGCTGTCAACGAGATGGCGCACTTCGACCCAACCGTGGATGCGCTTGACGACACCCGTTCGGGTGACCTCGAGCCGGGTGAGATCCGCGGTGGCCATGCCGCTGATATAGGGGGGCAGGGCCGGCAGCAAAGCCGGCTCGAGCGGCAAATCGAGCACGACGTTTCTCGCCGCTACCGTGCCGCTCAGTCCGATCGCCACATCGGCGCGCAGGAAGGCATTGGCGCGCGCTGCCGTCACATGCGCCGCCAGCTTCCCGGCGAGGAGCCGCCCGGGACGCAGCCGCCAGGTCACATCCCCAACCGCCGTGCCGCTCACGCTCGCTCCGCCGCAATACCCGTCCCAGACCGATCCGGCGATGCGGGCGCAGTGCAGCTCCCGGCCCGCCGCCGGCAGCACCCAGCTCGCCGGCAGCCGCGCGAGCACAACGGCCGCGAACGCCGCCACGGCCAACAGGGCGAGCAGCTGGGGATACCTCGAGGATTTCCCGCGAGGAGGTGCGGACTGCCCCGCTCTGCCGCGCCCGGGCACTTAATCGGTCCCGAGGACCAGCGAGGCGTCGACCTCCCCGGGTCTCTCCGAGCGGCTGATGCTCGCCGAGACGACCCGCACGCCGTATCGGCGGTGCAGGTGCGCAAGCCAGCCGACCAGGATGTCGAACGGCGCCTGCCGCAGGCTCACGCTCAGGCTGTTGTCGCCGTTGGGCGTACTGCCTGAGAGCGCCGGGCCGAGCCCAGCCTGGCGCGCGGACTGATCGACCAGCACGATCAAGGGCGTCGAGGAGGCCTGCACGGGCGCTGCCGCGGCGAGCTCCGGCGCCACCTGTCGCATCCAGGCCAGATCGGTCTGCCTGCGCCGCACCTGCCGGTGCAGCCGTGCGACGCTGCGGTCGAGCGGCAGCACGACGGCGAGGATGAAGAGGATCGCCGCAAAGGGCGCAGCGATGCGCAGCGCTCGCCGCTCCCGCTCCGACAGCGTGCGCATCGCACCGAGGCTGAGGCTCGCCATGCGCTCAACTCCCGCGGCGCATACGGATGCTGCCCGCGAAGCCCGCCCCGTGCGGGGTCCCGCTCGTGAGGCGCGCCTGCCAGCCCTGGTGCTCGAGGGCCTGCGTGAGGCGGTTCAGCGCCTCGATCGAGGGTGCGGAAAGTCTCACTTCGAGCACGCCGGAGGTGAAACTCACCGCCTGCAGATGTGTGCCGGGGGCGGTGGCGCGGGCTTCGGCGAGCGCGCCGAGCCCCGAGAGAAACCCTCCTGCGGCCTCTGCGGCACGCACCTGCTTCAGCCGCTCCTGCATCCGCCGCCGGGCTTCCTCGGTGTCGTGCGTTCCCGGCATGGCGGCGTGAAACACCTGGTCGATGGCGGCAGCGAGCCTGCCGTTGCGCTCCTTGAGGGTCACGAGCTCGATCCCCTGGCCGATCAGATGCAGCGCCACCAGGACCACAAGCAGCACGGCGGCCACCCGCCAGGCGCGCCAGCCCGAGGCCGTCGCGCCCACCGGTGCGTACGGGCCCTGCAGCAGGTTGGTGGCGGCGGCCGCTGGAAGCTGCTGCGCAAACAGCAGCAGCGGATCGCCGGGCAGGAGCTGGATCTGGATGTCCTCGAAGCGCTCGCGCAGCGCCTCCACCCGCGCCGAGTGGCGCGCCCAGTCCTGCGCGCTGGCGTACAGGATCAGCCCGCGGGCGGCCGCATCCGCGCCCGAGGCGCTCTCGAGCGCCTCGCCGAGCGCTTCCACAGGCAGTATCAGTGCGCCCCCCGAGGGCGGACGCACCGTCACCGAGTCATCTTCCAGCAGCGCCACCGCCTGGCTCGGGTTCGCCGGCAGCAGCTCGCTGTCCGCATACAGGGCCGCGGGCTCGATCCGGTTTGCCCGGAGCAGCGCGAGCCACTCGTCCATCTTCCGGCGCGCCACGACAGCCACCGGCGTACGGGCGCCGGCGGGGCGGCCGATCGCGAAGTGCAGCGCGTCGATATCCTCGGCCA
>JAJZVF010000111.1 GCA_021845825.1 Pseudomonadota bacterium
GCGGCGGACGGCGGGCGGGCGCCTCTGCCGGATAGATCGCGGAGCGGGTGCCGCGCGGCGAGCGGCCCGGCGAGATGGCCGGTGCGCGGCGCTCAGGCTCAGCGAAAGAACTGCCCGCGTACCGCAGGGTAGTTGCTCTCCCAGTCCTGCCCATCGAACGGCGTGACGGTCATGTCCTCGACGGTGCCCGGATCCAGGCAGCGAACGTTGACGCTGAAGCCGTCCGGGTGGGATCGCGGCACATAGAACGACTTGATGCCGCACACCGAGCAGAACGGGTGCTGCGCGGTGCCGGTGTTGAAGGTATAGGTCGTGAGCGCGTCCCGGCCCGAAAGCAGCTTGAAATGCTCAGCCCGCACGATAAGGTGCAGGTAGCCCGCCTTGCTGCAGATCGAGCAGTTGCATTCCCAGGCGCGGATCCGCGCCGGGGCGAGCACTTCGAAGCGTACGCGACCGCAATGGCAGCCGCCGCGATGCGTGAGGAGAGATTCCGTCGGCATAAAAACTCCGGGGTTCGCCGCAGTATAGCGGCCACGGCTCATCTTGACCGCAAGCCCCCAGCAGGGCGGGACGGCGCAGCGACACCTTAGTGGCAGCGGCGGGGCTCCCCGTACGACAGGCAAGCCGGCGGCGCTGCCCAAAATAGTGGTCAAAACACGTTGATAGCGCTACCATTCCCGGGCGCAGCGTCGGGTGTGGGCTGCGAGCGTATGGGCGATGCCGTGCGCGGCGCTCGCGTCGGACGTTCGCGCATCGCTTCCGAGGCGCCTCGGGGCGGGGGAAAGCGGCACGCGCGCCGGATGAGCCCGCGCCGCCACAGTCATCACACCGCGCGCGAAGGAGGGTGTATTTCATGGCCCAAGATTGCTCCAAGCAGCAGCCGGCGGTGAATCGCCGCAGTTTCCTTACCCTGGCCGGATTCGCAGCGGCCATCGCCGTTTCCGGCGGGCCGCTCACCGGTCGCGCCGAGGCTGGGCAGGCGGCGGCTCCCGCCGGCGCCGCGCGCGGCTCGGCAGCCGATGCGCTCGATATGGGACCGGTGTCCCCGGAGGCTTTCGCTGCGGCCCGCGAGCGGGCCGCAGCGATCGTCGCGAAACTGACACTCGCGGAGAAGATTTCCCAGTTCGGCACGCGCGTTCCGGGCATCCCGCGGTTGAATCTGCCGGCCTTCAATTTCTATGCCGGCGAGGCGCTGCACGGCCTGATGTATCGCGGAGAGGTGACCTCGTTCCCGTTGCCGCTCGCCATGGGCTGCTCGTGGAATCCCGAGCTGGTGCATCGGGTGTTCGGCGCCGTCTCGGACGAGGCCTGGGCGTGGCACAAGCTCGAAGGCCGGAGCGAGCCCAACGCGCGGAAGTTTTTCTCACCCGGCGGACTGACCTTTTTCTCACCGCCGACGGTGAACATGGGGACGCGTGATCCGCGCTGGGGCCGCATCGCGGAGAACTATTCCGAAGACACCCTCCTGGTCGGCAAGCTCGCCGCCCAGGCCATTCGCGGCATGCAAGGAGATGATCCGCGCTTCCTGAAGACCATCTGCTGCGCCAAGCACTTCATCGCCAATGACACCGAGGACGACCGGCAGACAACCTCCGCCACTGTCGACCCGCGTAGTTTCTGGGAATACTACAGCCGCAGCTTCGAGTACTGCGTGCGCGAGGGCAAGGTTTTCACCGTCATGTCCTCGTACAACGCCATGAACGGCATCCCGACCTCGGCCAACCGCTTCCTGCTGACCGATCTGCTGCGCCGCCGCTGGGGCTTTCGCGGCTATGTGGTGTCCGACTGCGATGCGATCGGCGACATCACGCGCACGCATCACTTCGTGCCGACCTATGCGGAAGCGGCGGCGCTGGCGGTGAACGCCGGGTGCGACATCAACTGCGGGGACACGCTGCAGCGGTATCTCGGCGAGGCGGTCAGCCAGATGCTGATCAGCGAGGAGGTGCTCGATCATTCGCTGGTGCGCTCGCTCACCGGGCGGATCCTGCTCGGGGATCTCGATCCGCCGGAGGCGAGCCCCTATCACACGATCGACGTCTCGTGCCGGCAGAGCCCGGCGCACCGGGAGCTGTGCCGGGAGATGGGCCGCCAGTCGATCGTGCTGTTCAAGAACGAGCAGGAGACACTGCCGCTCGATCCGGCGAGCATGCGCAAGCTCGCGGTCATCGGGCCGCTCGCCGAGTACTGCTTTCTCGGCAACTACAGCGGCTGGCCGACGCATCGGGTGGCCCCGCTCGATGGCATACTCGATCAGTTCGGCATCCCGAGGCCCCCCGATCAGCCCCGCAAGGACTGGTACGAGAACTGGTCGAATCACTTCGGACCGCACCCATACCTCGGCCCGCCGTCGATGACCTTCAGCAACGCGCGGGCGCAGGTCACCTATGCGATCGGCTGCACCATGGCGGGGGCGAAGGAGGACAGGCTCTGGGATGCGGCCCTTGAGGCGGCGCGCGGGGCGGATGCAGCGCTGCTGTTTCTCGGGGACAACCAGCAGATCGATCACGAGGCGCACGACCGGACGTATCTGCATCTGCCCGGCATGCAGCATGAGCTCGCCCGGGCAGTTCACGCCGTCAATCCGAAGACCATCCTGGTGATCGTGTCCAACTGTCCGGTGGCGGTGATCTGGGAGCAGGAGAATCTGCCGGCGATCGTCGGCGGGATGTTTCTCGGCCAGGAGCAGGGGCACGCGCTCGCCGATGTGATCTTCGGCGCCTACAACCCCGGCGGCAAGGTGAGCACCACCTGGTACCGGCACGCCGATGATCTGCCGGCCATGCACGATTACAACATCCGCCTGGGCCGCACCTACATGTACTTCCAGGGCGTGCCGCTGTACCCGTTTGGCCACGGCCTGAGCTACACCACCTTCGCGTACTCGGATCTGCGAGTGCGGGGCGAGACGCTGCGCCCCGGCGGGCAGATCGAGCTCGAGATGCGGCTGAGTAATACCGGGGATCGGGCCGGCGATGAGGTGGTGCAGTTTTACGTGCGCGTGGCCGGGGGCACGGTGCAGCGGCCGATCAGGCAGCTGGTGGGCTTCGAGCGGGTGCACCTGCGCGCGGGCGCGAGCCGGCTCGTGCGCTTCACGCTCCCGCATACCGATCCAGCCCTGTGCTACTGGGACGAGCGGCGGTATCGATTCGTGGTCGAGCCCGGCACGGTCGACCTCATGATCGGCTCGTCCTCGGCGGATATCCGCCTGCGCAGCCGTGTGGCGCTCAAAGCGTAGCGATGGGCGGCCTGTCCGTCACGCGGGCCGCGCCGTGGCTGGGCCCCAGGCGCAGGGGTGTATCGAGCGCCGCAGCATCCGGGTCCGAACCGATTGAGCGAGGGGTCCTCGTGGCGAAGTCCATCATCGGAAAACTTTTGGCGCCGACGGCGCTCGCGCTGGCCGCCCCCACGGCCGGCCTGTGGCTCGGTCTGGCCGCACCGGCGGCGCGGGCGAGTGTGCGCACGCCCGGCCGGTTGGTCGTGCACATCAATGTGCGCCGGATGGCGCGGCCGATCTCAAGGTACGAGTACGGGATGTTCATCGAGAACCTCGGGCAGCTGGTTCATGTGAGCCTGTGGTCGCAGCTGCTCGATGACCGCAAGTTCTTCAATCCCATTCTGGCGCGTTCGACCGAGCCGCCGCGGCATGCGCACGGTCCGTTCCCGGGGATGCAGGCGCGGCGCTGGCATCCGCTCGGGCCGGCGCGGTTCGTGACCCTGGACACGCACGCGCCGTTTGTGGGCGCGCACAGCCCGCAGGTGGCGCTGAGTGCGGCGGCGCCGCGGGGGATCGAGCAATCGGGGCTCGATGTCGTGCGGGGCAAGCGCTACACCGGCTACATCTATCTGCGCGCGACACCGGGGGCGAAAGTGAGCGTAGCGCTCCTCTGGGGGCGTGGTGCGCAGGCGCGTGCGACGGTCACTTTTCCATACGTGCCGCCGCACTTCACCCGGTTGCCGTTTCATTTCACGGCGGGGGCGAGCGACCGCGACGCGACCTTCCGGGTGACGGGCACCGGCCGCGGGGTGTTCACCGTGGGCGCCGTTTCGCTCATGCCGGCGGACAACATCGACGGCTTCCGGCCGGGCCCGATCCGGCTGCTGCGCTCGGAGCACTTCGGGTTCATGCGCTTCCCGGGCGGCAATTTCATCTCCGACTTCAACTGGTACCACTCGGTGGGCAATCCGAATACCCGGCCGCCGTTCTTCGATCATGCCTGGAACACGGTGAAGTCGAACGACGTCGGCCTGGATGAGTTCATGACGCTGTGCCGGCTGATCAACACGCGCCCCTACATCACGGTGAACGCGGGCTTCGGCGACGCGCACGCCGCGGCGCGGGAAGTCGAGTACATGAACGGCTCGGTGCTTACGCGCTACGGGGCGATGCGCGCGCGTGACGGGCATCCGGCGCCCTACGACGTGAAGCTCTGGAATATCGGCAACGAGCCGTACGGGCAGTGGGAGCTCGGGCGCACGAACGTGAAGTATTACGTGCTGAAGAACAACGAGTTTGCGCGCGCCATGCGCAGGGTGGATCCGTCGATCACGCTGCTCGCCTCGGGCGACATGCCCGATGAGATGATCATCGAAGGCGTCGCGCACAGCCTGCACATGAAGGACAGTCAGGTGAGGATCTGCTCCAAGGGCGACTTTACCTGCGCGCTGCTGAAGCATTCCTGGGGCTACTTCGACGGTATTACCGAGCACTGGTACGCGCGGGCCGGAATGCGCTTCGATCTGGCGCGTGCCGAGCGGAACATCCGGCTCCCGCATCTCGAGGCGGGCTATGTGCCGGCGCACCGGACGCTGCTGCAATGGGTGCGAGCGCCTTCGGACCGGGTGCACCTGAAGGCAGAGGAATGGCACGCCTATCAGCGGCAGTTCCCGCAGATGGTCAGGAAGAAAATCTTCATGTCCATCGATGAGTACGCCTACACGGGCGCGCCGGCGAATCTGAAGCTCGCGATGGCCTATGCGATGGTCTTCAACGAGATGCTCCGGCACACGGATTTCCTGCGCATGTCGGCCTTCACCATGGGCGTCTCGACGCTCGATTTCACCCGCACGCGGGCGATCCTCAACACGACCGGACATTTGTTCAGGCTGTACACCCGGCACATGGGGCCGGGGCTGATTCCCGTGGCGCTCACCGGCAATTCACCCCAGCCCCTGCCGAAGCATCATCTGTTCGGAGACTTCCCCCATACCGAGGCGGGTAGTGCGACCTATCCGCTCGACATGGTGGCGGCGGTCTCGCCGCATCACCGGTACTTGAGTCTGGCCGTGGTGAACGCGACACTCTCCCCGCAGCGATTCGCACTGCACGTGGCTGGCGGCGCGCTCGGCGGGCGGGCGACGCTGTGGCGGATGAGCGGTCCGAACGCGCGCGCGGCCGACACACTCGGGCACAAGCCGCAGGTACTGGTGAAGCAGTACGAGCTGAGCCACGTGGGGCGGCGCATCACGGTCGCGCCGATCAGCATCGATATCTATCACATTTCCTTGACACGGCGCCGTTGAGCCGCGGTGGCGGATGCCTATCGAGCCTTGAGCGCCCGGCTGGCTCCATCGTGGTGGGCGACGCTGAGGGTGCGCCGCAGGCCATCGCGAGGAGGGGATAATCCGCATCCTAAGAAACTGAGTGATGTCCATTCGGCATGTTCGTCTACCTACGCTATGGCGGTACTGATCTCGGGGGACTCACGAAGCTGTTGTTGACGGACATCGCGCTCTACCTGTACCTCATTCAGCGCCACCTGCAGGGCATCGGCATGGACCTGCGGGTGTGCGAACTGTTCACGGGGCTGGGCGACCGGCGTGTGAGTGCCTCAGCCATCGCGCACGCTCTGGTCGATGAGGTCTGGGTGACAGGGTTCCTCAATCCGGGGGCGCTGTGATGCGGTAGCTCGATGAGCGCTGCTGAGATTGGCGAGCCGCGCGCCGAGCGCCTGCGGCTCGGGCTGCAGATCGGTCTGTCATACGGGATGCTCGAAGGCGCACTATGGACATCGGGAAGGGTCCAGGTCGCCTTCAGCACCGCCGGGGTCGCGGCCTTGCTGCTCACGACTCTTCGGGAGCGGCGCTTCTGGCCGAATCTCGGCATAGGCTTGCAAGCGGTCACACGCGCGCTTTGGTTCATTCCCGTCGCTGCGGGCGTCGCGGGCCTGATACTGCTCGGCGCATGGAGCGTACACACGCTGCATCCGCCATCGCACCCCGCATTGGCGGCGCTGCAGGGCCTGCAGTACCTCCTGTGGGCGCTGGCACAGCAGTTCATTCTCGAGTCGTTCCTCTTCACGCGCCTGGAGTGCCTGTTCGGGGGCCGGGCCGCGGTGCTCGGCGCGGCGCTCCTGTTCGCGATCGCCCATATTCCCAACCCGGTTCTGGTGCCCGTGACATGGGTCGGCGGGCTGATCCTCTGCGAGCTGTTTCGCCGCTACCGCACAATCTATGTGCCGGCGCTCGCCCACGCCCTGGTGGCGCTGAGCCTCTCGATCAGCGTGCCTGAGTCGATCCTGCATCACATGCGCGTCGGGATCGTCTATTTCCTGCGGTAGCCGCGCACAAAAGGGCGCGTATCCTAGCGTCTCGGCGACACGAGCGAGTGCGAACCGACCCGCGAGTGGCCGACATATGACTGAGCCAGCACCCCGTGCATCCACCTGGCGGTCGAACGCTATGGCGAGACGGTCTGGGGCAATGGCGTGGTTCTAAAGCTGGACCGCAAGCTGGACATCGGACGAATTGGTTACTACCTTGGAGAGTCCCGCCTGGGGACGTGGCGTAGGGACCGCCGCAGCACGCGCCTTCCCCGACCACGCGCTGCGCCTGATGAGCTGACGCCCACCGATGCGCGCGGGGACTTTGTGAACGTGCACGGCGGGCCGCGCCTTATCGCAGCGGCGCCGTCGGGGTGCGAGAATGCAGCGGCCATCCCATTCCGACCGTTGCTCATCAGAGGCGCTGAGCCGTGCTGCTGAAGACGAAGATATTGCCGCCGATACAAACCGTGGTAGTGCTCAAGCGCGCGCGGCTCCTCGAGCGGCTATCCGCGGGTCGTTCGCGGCGGGTGACGCTGCTGGAAGCGCCCGCTGGCTTTGGTAAGACCACGCTGCTCGCGCAGTGGCGCGAGCAGCTGCTCGCCGCGGGGGTGCGCGTGGCGTGGCTGACTCTCGATGCGGACGACAGCGTGGAACGGCTGGCGGCCTACCTGGCGTTCGCGCTGCAGGGGGCGGGCGTCGAGATGTCTGCGACAGGTCTGTTGAAGGATGGGCACCTTGGCGCACCCGCCGGCACGCCGGCGATCCATGCAGTGCTGCATGCGGCGAGCCGCGCGCGGCAGGAGATCTGTCTCATCCTGGATGATGTCGAAAGACTCACCGACGCCGACGTCCGGGGGCAGCTCGACACGCTGATCCGCTACGCGCCCGAGAATCTGCACGTTGCGCTCGCCTCGCGCGCCAACCCATGCCTGTCACTTTCCCACCTCGCGCTGATGGGGCAGATCAGTGCCATCGACGCGGGCAGCCTGCGCTTCACGCTGGCGGAGATGAATGCCTGTCTCGAGGGTTCGGTGGCGGCCAACGATTTGGGTGCCGTGCGCGCGCAGACCGAGGGCTGGCCTGTCGCACTGCAGATCGTGCGTGCGCTCGCGGCGCAAGGACCTCTCGAGAAGCGAGGCCTGCGGCGGGCTCATTCAGCACAGGGGGTGGCCGCAACTTACTTCACCGAACAGTTGGTGCGAGGGCTCACCGAGACGCAGCTGCAGTTCCTGTGCGACATCAGTCTGCTCGATGCGGTCAGCGTCGAGCAGGCCGATTACGTGCGTGATGCGCAGGACTCCGCGCAGATCCTGCGTACCCTGGAGTACCTGTCGGCGCTGATACCGCCCCTGGAAGGCGCTGCCGGTCACGTGCGGCTGCATCCGATGCTGCGCGAATACTTCGCGACACTCGCCGAGCGCTCGCGGGCGCGCTGCGCGCAGGTGCACCGGCGCGCAGCGCAGTGGCTGGCCCGCACGCAGAACCTCCTGGCCGCCCTGCGCCACGCCAAGGCCGCCGGGGACAAGATGCTCACCGGCGCGCTGATCCTGCAGGCGGGGGGTGTGTCGATCTGGATCCGCCACGGCATGGAGGAGGTGATTGCGGCGGAGCGGTTGATCGACGAGGAGATGATTGCCGCCATGCCGCGACTGGGATTGATGCGCGCCATCGTATTGATCAAGCAGTCGCGACTGCACGAGGCGCGCGCCCAGTACGAGCGGGTCGTCGCCGCGCCGCGCGGCCTCTCGCTCGATCCGGCCGCACCGGACGCCCAGACGCTGCGGCGCGAGGGGCTGTTCATTCTCTCGATGCTGGTGATCTACTGCTGTTTGCCGCTGAGCGATGCACATCTGCGCTCTCTCGACCAGGGTCTGCACGATCCGGCCGCAGACGACGTGACGCTGGCGCATCACAAGACCGTGCTGTGCGTGACTCACCTGCAGAGCGGACTGTTTGAGGCGGCTTGGCGCTACGGCGAAGAGGCCGCCGCGCACTGCCTGGCGTTCGGATCGGTCTATGGCACGAATTTCATCGATTTTCACAGCGGATCGATCGCGATGGCCCGTGGGGATACGCAGGAGGCACTGCAGAGCTACGAACGGGGCCGGCGCAAAAGCCGCAGACATTTTCCGCACGATGAGGGTCTACGCCTGATCGGCGATGTCCTGACGGCCGAACTGGATCTCGAGTGCAATGCCGTGGGCAACGCGAAGCGGCGCCTCTCGCAGCTGATCGCGCGGTTGCGCGATGCCGAGGCCTGGTTCGAGATCTATGCGGCCGCGTACGGCGCTTGCGCCGAACTCTACCTGCTCGATCGAGGACTCGATGAGACGCTCGCGATGCTCGATGAGGCCCACTCGCAAGCGCAGCGCCTCGGTCTTGCGAAGCTGTTGCCCATGCTCGATGGATTGCGCGTCGCATCCCTGACGCTCGCGGGGGAACCCGACCGGGCGCTGCGCATGGCCGAACGAAGCCCCACGCGATTCGCTGAGGCCGGTCTCGCTGTCGGCGAGGGTGCTTCCTGGCGGGAGGTCGAATGCCTTGCCACGGCCTGGGCGCGTCTGATGGCGCGCCACGGACGCTATCAAGAGGGGCTGCGGGTCTGCGAGGCGGCGCTCGCTTACGCCCGCACCCGGGGTGCCGCGCGCATGGCGCTGCGCCTGAATGTGCTCTCGGCCATCTGCCTCGAGGGGATCGGGGAGCGAGCTGGGGCGCTGCAGCGCATCGGTGAGGTCTGTGCGGAGGTCGCGCGTACCGGCTATCTGCGCGCCGCGCTGCGCGAGGGGGCGGTGCTCGTGCCGCTGCTCAGCGAGGCGGGTCAGAGCCTGTCGGCGCAGGCGCTGCGCGCGCAGGCTTGCGAGCTGCACAGGCAACTCACCGGTGAGACCTCCCGGCAGGCGCCGCTGTTCAGCCCGCGCGAGCTCGACGTGCTGCAGCAACTCGACCGGGGCCTGAAGGACAAGGTGATCGCTCGGCACCTCGGGGTGAGCGAGCATGCGGTGCGTTTTCACCTGAAGAACATCTACATCAAAACCCGCTCCCACGGGCGCCTCGAGGCACTCGTCCGGGCCCGCGAACTCGGCATACTCCGGGACGGACCCTCCCAAAATCGGTAGGGTGGTGCGGCGCGGATCCGATCCGACCCTCCTACCGAAGTTCCCCCGGCTCCTCACCTTTTTCCCCGTTGGCGCTCGACTTGCGTCGGGTAGAGTTTGTCGCACAGGGGCACAAGCCCCGGCGGGGGGAGCCCAGAATGCTTCGAATCGGGGTCGATGTCGGTGGGACGAACACGGACGCGGTGCTCATGGACGGCCGGCGCCTGCTCGCGCTGCACAAGCATCCGACCACGCCCAACGTCAGCGACGGC
>JAJZVF010000004.1 GCA_021845825.1 Pseudomonadota bacterium
ACTGCCGCGGCCGACTTCCTTGATCACCTCGTACTTGCCGATCCGGGCGGGGACACTGCGCGCAGCGGTATCGGCAGAGACGGGGCGAGAGGCTTGGGACATGTCGCACAGGCAATGACAGGGTGCCTCGCAGCATACCCTTGGCACGCGCGGCGGGGCTGTGACACGCCCCTATAATTGGCTGGGCCCGGCAGGCGACGCGATTTCACATAACACCCGCGCAACCGCATGTGTCCACGCACTCCCGGTCCGTGCGGCAGCAGCGCCGCTTCGCCGGGCGTGTCCCGGGCCGCCGTGCATACGGCCCGAGAGGCTGCCGGCAGAGCGGCCGGTTCTGCACGCCCCGGGGTAAAGCCCGGCGACTCAAGCCGGCGCGGGCCGAGCGCGCCGCTCACGAACAATCCGGGTCAGGCCGGCCCTGAGAAGTGATCGTATCCGGAATGAGCGAATGCCACGACCGCGCCCTCGCGCACGACATCGACGCCTGGTGCCTCCCGCAGGGTGCCGATACGCGTGTAGCCCCAGCGCTGCGGCGGCATCTGCGCCAACAGGCGATCGATCTGCCCGGGGCCGACGCTGAAGCACAGCTCATAGTCATCGCCGCCCGTCAATGCGAGCTCATGGGCGCGCTCGGCGCCCGCCGCCCACAACAAGGGCTGCGAGAGCGGCAGATCGGCATAGCAGATCTGCGCGCCGCAGCCGCTGGCGGCGGCCAGCTTGCCGGCATCCCCGAGCAGACCGTCCGAAACGTCGATGCACGCACTCGCATACTCACGCAGCCGCTCGCCCAGCTCCATGCGGGGCGTCGGAAACAGAAACCGCTCGCGCAGGTACCGCGAGCCCGGGGATGCGGGCCAGCGTCCCTGCTCGAGAGCGAGGCCCGCGGCGGCATCGCCGGGCGTCCCGGAGACGAACAATGCATCCCCGGGTCTGCCGCCCGATCGCAGCATGGCCGAGCCCTGCACATGGCCGAGAATCTGCACCGTGACGCAAAGCGGCCCGCGCGTCGTGTCCCCGCCCACCAGGGCGACATTGTGGCGGCGGGCGAGCCCTGCGAACCCGGCAGCGAACTGCGCCAGCCACGACTCCTGCGCCTCGGGCAAGGTCAACGCCAGAAGGGCCCAGGCGGCCCGCGCGCCCATGGCGGCCAGATCGCTCAGATTGACGGCGAGCGCGCGATGGCCGATGGAGGTGGGCGGCGCGCCGTGCGGGAAATGCACCCCGTCGACCAGGGTATCCATGGCTGCGACCAGGCGTTGTCCCGGCGGACACTCGAGGACGGCGGCATCGTCGCCGACGCCGAGGCACACGTCTTCCCGCTTGACGCCGCAGTGGCGGAAATACCGCTCGATCAGGTCGAATTCCGACAGCGACATGCCCGCGTGCCTCCAGCCCTTTTTAGCAGCCTCGCGCCCTCAGGTCTCGCCGGAGCGCAGCTGGCGCGCGGCGCGGTCCAATACCGCGTTGACATATTTGTGGCCATCGGTCGCTCCGAAGCGCTTGGTCAGCGCCACCGCCTCGTTGATTGCGACGCGGTAGGGCACTTCGGGGCGAGCCGACAGCTCGTACAGGCCGATCAGCAGGATGGCATGCTCGATCGGATCGAGCTGCGCGGCCGGACGGTCGGTCCAGGCGGCGAGCTGCGCATCGAGCGCAGCGTGCGAGCGCGCTATGGCCTCGACCAGCTCGCGAAAATACTCCGGGTCGGCGCGCGGCATGTCCTCGGCACCGGCGAACTCCTGCACCAAGTCCTGCCAGGAGCATTCATTGAGCTGCCAGCGATACAACGCCTGCAGCGCGAGCTTGCGCGCCACGGATCTCTGGCGCGCGAGCCGGCGAAGGGAAGGTTGCGCGGCCATCAGGTCCCGAGCCGCGCCATGAGCGCGGCCATCTCGAGCGCCGCCTCCACCGCCTCTGCGCCTTTGTTGCCGGCGCTCACCGCTGCGCGCTCGATCGCCTGCTCCACAGTGTCCACGGTGAGCACGCCGAAAATCACCGGCACGCCGGTCTCGAGGCCGGCTTGCTGCAGTCCCCGCGCACACTCGCCCGCGACGTACTCGAAGTGGGGCGTGCCGCCGCGGATCACGCAGCCAAGGGCGATCACCGCATCATAACGGCCGCAGGCGGCGAGCCTGCGGGCGGCCACGGGCAGCTCGAACGCCCCCGGGACGCGGGCGACCAGCAAGTCCTCGGCCGCGCCGCCTCGCTCGAGCCAGGCGCTCGTGGCACCCTTGAGGAGGCTCGTCACGATGAAATCGTTGAACCGTGCCGCGACGATGGCGATTTTGCGACCGCTCGCGGCAACCTCACCTTCCACCACGCGCGCAGCGCTCAAGTGTCCTCTCCGACGTAGCTGTCGATCTCCAGGCCAAATGCGGCGATCCCGTGGATCTGCTTGGGAGCGGACAACACGCGCATGCGCCTGACACCCAGGTCCTTCAGGATCTGCGCGCCGATGCCGAAAGTCTTGAGCACTTCGCCGGCACGCCGCGCCGGCCGGGCAGCGCCGGCGTCCGCGTCGGCCGGCAGCGAGAGCCCCCGCACAGACTCGAGCAACTCCTCCGGGGACTGCCGCTCGCGCAGCAGCACGATCACGCCGCTGCCCGCGCTCGCGACCCGCTCCATGGCGGCACGCAGCGTCCAGGCGAGGGGATCGGCCCGGATACCGAGCAGGTCGCGCAGCGGGTCCGCCACGTGCACGCGCACCAGCGGCGGCTCGCCCCCGGCAAGGCTCCCCTTCACGAGCGCCAGATGCGCCTCATGGCTGACGCGGTCCTGGTAGGAGTACAGACGGAACTCGCCGAGCTCGGTGTGCACGGGCTGTTCGCTCACACGCTCGACCGAGCGTTCGTTGCGCAGCCGGTAGCGGATGAGATCGGCGATGGTGCCGATCTTCAGGCCGTGCCGGGCGGCGAACGCCTGCAGCTCCGTCCGGCGGGCCATCGTACCGTCATCGTTCATGACCTCGCAGATCACGCCGGCGGCGGCGAGTCCGGCGAGCCGGCAGAGGTCCACGGCAGCTTCGGTGTGGCCGGTACGCACCAGTACCCCGCCGGGGCACGAGCGAAGCGGAAAGATATGTCCAGGCCGTGCAAAATCGCCGGGTTTGGCGCTCGGATCGGCCAGCGCCCGGATGGTCGCGGCTCGATCCTGCGACGACACGCCCGTCGTCGTTCCGGCGACCAGATCGACCGACACGGTGAACGCCGTGCGATGCGCTTCGCTGTTGTTTGCGACCATTTGCGGCAGATCGAGCCTCAAAAGCCGATTTTCCTCCATGGGCACACAGATGATGCCGCTCGCGTGGCGGATCATGAAAGCCACGGCCTCGGGCGTGGCAAGCTCGGCGGCCATGATCAGATCGCCCTCGTTCTCACGGTCCTCGTCGTCCATGATGACGACCATCCGGCCGGCCTTGAGATCCTGGAGAATCTCTTCGACCGAATTCAGGCCCGAGGGATGTTCCGGCGGAGCCTTGCCGGCAAGGGGAAGCACTTTGGACATGGGGGGCGCCTGGTGCGTAGGGTCTATGAGTATACCGGGGCTTGCCCGAGCGCCGCTGCCCGGGCTTGCGTGCCGGCGCCGGCGCATCAGCTCTGCGGGATGTTCCGGTCCGCGGACAGCAGCCGCTCGGCGTATCGCGCCATCTGATCGATCTCGATGTTGACGCGCGTGCCCACAGTGAGCGCACCGAGGGTCGTCACCTGTTGCGTGTGCGGGATGAGGTTGACGCCGAAGAGGTCGTTGCGCACCTCGTTGACGGTCAGGCTGACCCCATCGACCGCCACGGAGCCTTTTCGGGCGATGTAGCGCGCGAGCTCGACCGCAACGGCGATCTCGATGCGGCTCGAGCGAGCGTCCTCGCGGACCCCAACGACCTGGCCCACGCCGTCGATGTGACCCGAGACCAGATGCCCCCCCAGCGGATCCCCGACCCTGAGCGCGGGCTCCAGATTGACCCGCGCGCCGGGCCTGAGCTCACCGAGCGTGGTGAGCGAGAGCGTCTCGCGCGACACGTCCGCCGCAAAGGCGCGCTCCTGGAACTGCGCCACGGTCAGGCAACACCCCTGCACGCAGATGCTGTCACCGATACGCATCGCGGCCGGATCGAGCCGGTCGAATGCGAACACCATGCGCGCATCGCCGCCGCGCGCCTCGCTCGCCATCAGCCGGCCGACATCCAGAACTATGCCCGTGAACATCCGATACCTCTTCGGCTCACACCCGTCAGGAGCCGCGCGTTACCCAGCCGGCTAGCGCCCGCAGAGCGCAGTTGCCCCGGAAGCCCTGCGGAGCAGGAGCCGACGCGCGAGCCTACAGGGATGCACGGGCGGCGTCGCGGGAAAATTCGCGCAACGACACGCTCCGGCCACGGCGTCACGGCCCGTCTTGCGGCCGCAACCGCAGCCGCAGGTCCGCACCGATCCGGCTCAGCTCCACGAAGGCAAACCTCGGCGCCTGGTGCAGCTCGCGGATTTCCTGCAGGTCGAGGAGCGGCCGCGCCTGCGGGCCGAGCAGCTTCGGCGCAACGTACAGCAGCAGCTCATCGGCCAGGGATTGCTGCAGAAACGCACCGGCGAGCGTCGCTCCCGCCTCGACCAATAGCTCGTTGATCTCCTCGCGGCCGAGCCGATCGAGCACATCAGGCAGATGCGGCCTGCCGCTGCCGTCCGCAGCGATCGCCTCGACTGCCGCATGGCTCACGAGGCGCCGGCGCTTGCGCTCGAATTCGCCCTCACGCCCGGCGGCAGTGTCCGCCGTCAGGATGAGCACGGCGCCGTCCGTCGAGAAAATCCGCGCATCCGGCGGCGTCCGCAGCCTCGAGTCGAGCACCACGCGCACCGGCTTCGGTCGCGGGCCCGAAGGCGGCTCAGGCAGCCGCACATCGAGCCGGGGATCGTCCGACAGCAGCGTACCGATGCCGGTCAGAATGGCGGAGCTGCGCGCTCTCCAATGCTGCACGTCCTCCCGGGCCGCCTCGCCGGTGATCCACTGACTGGCGCCGCTCACGAGCGCCGTACGGCCGTCGAGACTCATGGCGAGTTTCAGCCGGACCCAGGGCCTGCCGGTGCGCATGCGCTTGAGAAATCCCGGGTTGAGCTGCGCGGCCTCCTGCTCGAGCAGGCCCGAGGCGACCGGTATGCCGGCGTTGCGCAGGGTTTGCGCACCGCGCCCATTGACCCGCGGATTGGGATCCGTGACTGCGAACACGACACGCCCCACGCGCGCGCCGATCAACGCGTCCACGCACGGTGCAGTTCGGCCCTGATGGCTGCACGGCTCGAGCGTCACGTACACCGTTGCCCCGGCCGCCTCGGCCCCGGCGGCGCGCAGCGCATGGATTTCCGCGTGCGGCTCGCCGGCGCGCTCGTGCCAGCCCTCGCCCACGATGCGCTCGCCTCGCGCAACCACGCATCCCACCCGGGGGTTCGGCTGAGTCGTCTCGAGCCCCTTGCCGGCGAGAGCCACGGCACGCGCCATCGCGGCGCGGTCGAACTCCGTAAACGGCCCGCAGCTCACCGCCCCCCCTCCTCGTCCCGCCCGGGCGGCTTGCCCGCAGTCTCGTCCGGCAGAAGCGACAGCTGGCCGCGATCCGCCGCGGTCCGGGCAGCCGGCCGATGCCCGCGCGGCCGGCCGTCGCGGCCGTTGCGCAGCTTGCGGATCTCGTCATGGAAAGCCTCGACGTCCTCGAAATGCCGATACACGGAGGCGAAGCGGACGTACGCCACCTCGTCGAGCCGGCGCAGCTCGTCCATGACCAGCTCGCCGATCACGCTCGAGGAGATCTCCCGCTCACCGAGCGTGCGCCCGCGGTGCACGATGCGGCTGACGGCCTCATCGAGCGCTTCGCGCGCCACCGGGCGCTTCTCCAGCGCCTTTTCCATGCCGGCGCGCAGCTTCGCCTCATCGAACGGCTCGCGGCGGCGGTCCCCCTTGATGACCACGGGCAGCAGGAGCTCTGCGGTCTCGAAGGTCGTAAACCGCTCGCTGCAGGCCAGACACTCCCGGCGGCGGCGGATCTGACGGCCCTCGCCGGCCAGCCGGGAATCAGTGACCTTCGTCTCGAGGTGACCGCAAAACGGACATTTCATGTCATGGTCGGTCCGCGGTCCCGGCCGTTTTACGAGGCCGAGTACACCGGGAATCTGCGGCAGAGCTCGATCACCTCGGCGCGTACGCGCTCGATCGTCGGCTGCGCTCCGCCGGTATCGAGCACATCGGCGATGAGGTCGGCGACCCGCTCGACTTCGGCCTCCTTGAAGCCGCGCGTGGTCGCCGCCGGCGTGCCGATGCGCAGACCACTGCTGATCGCGGGCGGACGGGGATCGTTGGGCACCGCGTTCTTGTTGACCGTGATATTGGCCCGCCCGAGCGCCGCATCGGCTTCCTTGCCCGTGATCTCGCGGCCGATCAAGCTCAGCAGGAACAGGTGGTTGTCGGTACCTCCGGATACGACGTCGTAGCCGCGGCGAACAAACCGCTGAGCCATGGCACGCGAGTTGGCGAGCACCTGGCGCTGGTAGTCGGCAAATTGCGGCTGCAGCGCCTCGAGCAGGGCGACGGCCTTGGCCGCGATCACGTGCATCAGGGGCCCGCCCTGCGTGCCGGGGAAAACCAGCGAGTTGAGCTTCTTGTGGATCTCCGGGTTGTCGCGCGCAAGAATCATTCCGCCGCGCGGTCCGCGCAGCGTCTTATGCGTCGTGGTGGTGACGACGTCAGCATGGGGCAGGGGGTTCGGATAGAGGCCCACCGCGACCAGGCCGGCCACATGTGCCATATCGACTACGAAATACGCGCCGACGCTCCTCGCGATCTGCGCGAAGCGCGCCCAGTCCACCACCCGCGAGTAGGCCGAGAAGCCGGCGATGATCATCTTCGGCCGGTGCTCCTGCGCCAGGCGCTCGACCTGCTCGTAGTCGATCTCACCGGTGTCCGGGCGCACGCCGTACTGCGCAGCCTGGAAAAACTTGCCCGAGAAGTTGACCCGCGCGCCATGGGTGAGGTGGCCGCCGTGATCGAGGCTCATCCCGAGAATGGGGTCGCCCGGCTGCACCAACGCGAAGTAGGCGGCCGCATTGGCCTGCGAGCCGGAGTGCGGCTGCACGTTGGCGTAGGCGGCGCCGAAGAGCTTCTTCGCCCGCTCGATGGCCAGCTGCTCGGCGATGTCGACAAACTCGCAGCCGCCGTAATAGCGCCTCCCCGGGTAGCCTTCCGCGTATTTGTTGGTGAGCACCGAGCCCTGGGCCTCGAGCACTCGGGAGCTCGTGTAATTCTCCGAGGCGATGAGCTCGATGTGGTCTTCCTGCCGGCGCCGCTCGCCCTCGATCGCCCGAGCCAGCTCGGGGTCGAAGCTTCGAATGTCCTGGGTCTGTGACAGCATGCGGGGCCTCCGATGGGGCGTTGGGGGCGCGGATTGTACCGGGCGCAAACGGGCAGCAATTGTACCGAAGCGTCCGCCGGCGAGCAGAATCTCGACCGGCGATCGCTCGGCGTGCGCGGCCCGGCACCGCGGCCGCATGGACGCCATCTGGCCCAATGGGCATCGACTCGATGATAATGGACGCAGTGCCCGCCCGCCCATATTCCGGAAGATACCGGTCCCATTGACGCGGCAGCACCACCTCACGGGACGCGATGCATCGCGTAACCGTATTCCGCGGCGCAGGCCGCGGCCTCATTACCGGCTCGATGCGATTATGGCTCAATACATCTACACCATGCAGAAGGTCAGCAAGGTGGTGCCGCCGAAGCGCCTCATCCTTCGCGACATCAGCCTCTCCTTCTTCCCCGGCGCCAAGATCGGCGTGCTCGGCTTGAACGGCGCCGGCAAATCCACCCTGCTCAGGATCATGGCCGGCCTCGATAAGGAGATCGACGGGGAGGCCCGGCCGCAAAGCGGCATCCGCATCGGCTACCTGCCGCAGGAGCCGAAGCTTACCCTTGACAGTGACGTCCGAAATATCGTCATGGAGGGCGTCGGAGAAACGCTCCGACTGGTCGAGGAGTTCAATCGGGTGAGCGACCGATTCGCCGAGCCGATGAGCGATGGCGAAATGAACGCTCTCCTCGCCCAACAGGCCAAGCTCCAGGATGCCATCGACGCCGCCGGCGGCTGGGAACTCGAGCGCAAGCTGGAAATCGCCGCCGATGCCTTGCGCTTGCCGCCCTGGGATGCGCGGATCGGCACCCTCTCGGGGGGCGAGAAGCGCCGGGTGGCCTTGTGCCGGCTGCTGCTGTCGGCCCCGGACATGCTGCTGCTCGATGAGCCGACGAACCACCTGGATGCCGAATCCATCGCCTGGCTCGAGCGCTATCTCGAGGAATACCCCGGCACCGTCATCGCCGTGACCCACGACCGCTACTTCCTCGACAACGTCGCCGAGTGGATCCTCGAGCTCGACCGCGGTCACGGCATTCCCTGGCACGGCAACTACTCCTCGTGGCTCGAGCAGAAGGATGAGCGCTTGGCGCTCGAGGAGCGCGAGCAGGAGGCGCTGCGCAAGACCCTCGAGCACGAGCTCGAGTGGGTCCGCCAGAACCCAAAGGCGCGCCAGGCCAAAAGCAAGGCCCGCCTGCAGCGCTACGAAGAGTTGGCCTCGCGCGAATTCCAGCAGCGCAACGAGACCAACGAGATCTATATTCCCCCGGGCGAGCGCCTGGGCGAGCTCGTGATCGAGGCACGCGGCCTGCGCAAGGGCTTCGGCGAGCGCTTGCTCATCGACAACCTGTCTTTCGACCTGCCACGCGGCGGCATCGTCGGTATCGTCGGGCCCAACGGCGCGGGCAAGACGACGCTGTTCAGGATGCTCACGGGCGCGGAAAAGCCTGATGCCGGCGACATCCGCATCGGCCCGACGGTGAAGCTCGCATACGTCGATCAGTCCCGCCAGGCGCTCGATGACCGCAAGACCGTCTGGGAGGAGATCTCCGGCGGCCTCGATCTGATCAAGGTCGGCAATTACGAGACCGCCTCGCGCGGGTACGTCGGCCGCTTCAACTTCAAGGGCGCGCAGCAGCAGCAGGCCATCGGCGAGCTCTCCGGGGGCGAGCGCAACCGGGTCCATCTCGCCAAAGTGCTGAAGTCGGGCGGCAACGTGCTGTTGCTCGATGAGCCGACCAACGACCTCGACGTGCAGACGCTGCGCGCGCTGGAGGAAGCCCTGCTCGGCTTTCCCGGCTGCGCGGTGGTGATCTCGCACGACCGCTGGTTTCTCGACCGCATCGCCACCCACATCCTGGCGTTCGAGGGCGACTCGCAGGTGGTGTGGTTCGAGGGGAACTACCAGGAATATGTCGAAGACTTCAAGCGCCGCAAGGGCGAGGCCGCCGCGCAACCGCACCGCATCCGTTACAAGCCGCTCACCCGCTGAGCGGTCCGGGCTGCCGGCGGATAGGCGCGAGGGCGGCGTGAAAATCGGCTATAGTGGCAGCCCCGGGGTGGGCATACACCATCAACAACCGCCGCACCATGGCTTACATCGACCCGGAAAGCCGTCTCATCCTCGAACCGGGCAGGGCGCTAGCACTCACCTGCCCGCACTGCCTGGTCGTAGCACATGTCACTGCCGTCGCCGTCCCTCACTTCGCGGAGCTGCAGGCGAGCCGGCCGGCCCAGATCGGCATGGTGTTCCGCTGCGACGCCTGCCAGGCGCCGGTGTTCCTGCGCTTCTCGGCGCGCGCCTATGCCCCGACGAGGATCGAGCTGTCGGCGCGCTTCACCGAGATCGAGCGTGCGCGGGAGCGATTCGACTTCACGCACCTGCCCGAAGAGGTGGCGATGCTGTTCAAAGAGGCGCTCGAGTGCTTCAGCGCCGGCGCCTGCAACGCCTTCGCCTCCATGTGCCGGCGGACCGCGCGCGCGGCGTTCACCGATCTCGGCGAGGCGGGCAAGCTCAAGTTCTTCGACGCCCTCAATGAGGTGCGCGAGCTCGCGACGCTGACGCCCGAGATTTTCAACAAAGTGAGAAGCGTCCTGTTCGGCATCGCTTCGGATCCGCGTCCGGGCATTCCGCTGCTCGACAGCCACGAGGCCGGCATCCTGCTCGAGGTGATGAAAGACCTGCTCTACCAGACCTACGTGCGGCGGGGCCGGCTGGAGCAGGCGATGCTGGTCCGCCGCTTCTTTCATGAAGAGGCGCAGGCCCGCGGGAACGTCGCCACGCTGCCGAGCGCCTGCTCCTGAAAGCACCCCGCCCAGCGACGAGCACATGGCTGAAGGCACCGATACCGTCGTTCTGCACGAGGAGCTCGCCTTCCAGGATGTGTTGCCGGTGCTGTGGAGCACTGCACCGGCCGCACCTGCGCCGCAGGCCCTCGCCAGTCTGTCCGAGCGCAATCTGCAGATCCTGCAGACCTGGGACGCACTGACGGATCAGAGCAGGGTCGAGCTGGAGGAGAGCTCGCCGCTCTCGGCGGAGTTGCAGCGTCTGGACCGCAAGCTCATGCTGCTGCTCGATCTGGTCGGACAGATCCTCGCAACCAACCGTCCGCGGCCGGCGCCGGTGCCGGTGTGCTTCAACGCGCTCGGGGCCGTCTGGCACGCCGACGGCCCGCCGCCGGCGCCCGGAGCCGCCGGAACGTTGGAAATCTACCTGCACGAGTGCGTCGCTCAGCCGTTGCGCTTTGCCGGCAAGGTAACCGAGGCGTCCCCCGCGGGGGACGTCACGGTGCGCTTTCTGCCCCTCGAGGACGCGGTCGCCGGCCTGATCGCCAAAGTCGCCTTCCGCCGCCACCGCCGCCAGATCGCCGGCCGGCTCGGACCACAGCGCACATTGTAGAGGATGAATCTTCCCGCTGAGTGCGGCCGGCGCGCCCGAACGGCCGTTCTGCGCGGCAGAGTCCCCCGCGCGTGTGGCCGTTCGCGGCTGTGCGGCTCGCCCGCTCAGGCGTAGGCGTCCACCATCCCAAGGCGTGCCCGCGAGGAGCCGGACTCGCCCGCGGCGGATTCTTCGGCAATGGCGCCGAGGGGTTGCCCCGAGGCCTTGGGCGGGGTCTGCTCCCGCGGGGCATCGCGCGATACCCCCGAGTCGGTGAGCGTCAGCCCCTGGCCCGAGAGCATCTGCCGCAGCTGCGGCATGGCCTGCTCGAGGGCTTGGCGGGTGTCGGCGTGGGCCGCTCCGAACCACACGCTCGCCGCGCCGTGTTGCACCGAGATGCTCACCTGCAGCGGCCCGAGGTGCTCGGGCGAGAGTTGCAGCGTGGCCGACTGCACGCCCTGGTGCGTCATCCACGTGAGCCGTGCACCGAGTTCCTCGGTCCAGCCGTCCGTTCCGACAGACGCGCTCAGCCGGGCGGCGAGGCTCGCCGCGGCGTGAGTCGGCATCGCGGCGCGGGGTGCGGAACCCGCCGGTACCCCGCCTGTGACCGCCGCCGCGGCGGGGCTCGAGGTCGTTGCAGAGGCACTCGCGCCCGGTCCCGCAGTCGCGGCGGGTGCCTGCGCATCCTGAGCTGCCGTGCGCGCAAGCAGCGTCCGGGCCGCCCGCCCGAGGCCCTTGGCTGCCGCCGAAGCGGATGCGGGCGCGCTCCGGGTATTGACCGGATCGCGGCCGCTTGGGGCTGCCGGTACCCCGGGCGAGCGCGGTGAGAGGAGCGCCAGAGCAGTCCCCACCGGGTCGAGCTTGCCGCCCTTGGCCGGAGCATGGGCCGCGGTGTCAGAATGCTGAGCGTGGCTGGGGGTCGCCCCATGACGGGCGCCGCTGCCGCGCCCGGCTGCGGCCTGTGACTCAGCCAGGGTCTGGGAGAAACTCCCGCGCCGGGGCTCAGCCTGGGGTCTTGAGCCGATACTGCCTGCCGTACGGGCCGGCTCGCACGTGCCGCGGACCGGATCCGCGGCGGCGGCTTTGCGGCCCGTGGAGCGTCCGGCCTCGGGCCGGGGAGAGCGCGACGCGGGGGTGTTCTGCGAGCTGCCGGCAGCACCCTCGGCAGAGGCCGTGGAGGCCTGGCCGGCCGCCGGGCCGGGGGTGCCATTCGCCTCGACGGGGCTTGCGCCGGCGACGGCCGGACCCGCTGGCGGCGGCGCGGCGGGCGCGGTGGGCGCGGCGCACGGGGGCAGCGACTCAATTGACACGGATCAGACTCCCGCGGCTCCAGATCTGCTGCGAACGCTCGTCGGTCTCGTGCTGCTCGCGCTTATCCTCGGCGCGCCGCTCCTCGTCCCGCCAATGTTCGGTGAGGGAATCGACCGCAGCGGCGCGGCGCGCGGCGAGGCGCCAGCTCTGCAGCTCGGCGCCACGCTGCAACCGGGCCTGGACCACCACCTGATCCTGATGGCGCAGCGCCTCATCGAGCCGGCCGAGAAAGACCTGGTATTCGCGTACGCCCGCGCCGTCAAGACCCGCTTGCGCGCGCCGCTTGAAGTCCTGCATATAGGCCGCGCGGTAGCGCTCGAGCTCCCCGAGCCGGCTCTCCGCCTCGAGGACGCGCCGCTCGCACCGGGCGAGGGCCTCGGCCTTGCGGCGCTCGAAATCATCGACTGCGCGCCGCACCCTATCGATCCGCTCGGATTTCTTCATGCTTCGCCACCGGTGAGCGCTTCCTGGAGCGCCGCGAGACTTGCCTCGAGGTCGACCCGCTCGCGCATATCCTGCTGCAGGAAGCGCTGCATGCGCGGCCACAGATCGATTGCCTGATCGACCCGCGGATCGTTGCCTTTCTGGTAGGCGCCGATGGCGATCAGATCGCGGTGCTGCTGATACTGGGAGAGGATCTGGCGGAATTGCCGCGCCCGCGCAAAATGCTCCGGCGAGGCGATCTCGTGCATCGCGCGGCTGACGGAGGCCTCGATATCGATCGCCGGGTATTGGCCGCTCTCGGCGATCCGGCGCGAGAGCACCACGTGTCCGTCGAGGATGGCGCGGGCGGCATCGGCGATCGGATCGTTGTGATCGTCGCCTTCGGTCAACACGGTGTAGAAGGCGGTGATGGATCCGGCGCCTTCGGCGCCGTTGCCCGCGCGCTCGACCAGCTGCGGCAGCCGCGCAAACACCGAGGGCGGATAGCCCTTGGTGGCGGGCGCCTCGCCGATCGCGAGCGAGATCTCGCGCTGTGCCTGGGCGAAGCGCGTGAGCGAGTCCATCAGCAACAGCACGCTCGCGCCCTGGTCGCGGAAGTACTCGGCGATGGCGGTGGCGAGCCAGGCCCCGTGCAGGCGCAGCAGCGGCGGGGCGTCCGCCGGGGCGGCGACGACCACCGCCCGGGTGCGGTCCTCGGGCCCGAGAATGCGCTCGACGAACTCCTTCACTTCGCGGCCGCGCTCGCCGATCAGTCCCACCACGATGACCTGCGCGCTCGTGTAGCGGGCCATCATGCCGAGCAGCACGCTCTTGCCGACACCGCTCCCGGCGAACAATCCGACGCGCTGCCCACGGCCCACCGTCGCCAACGCGTTGATCGCGCGGATCCCGACATCGAGCGGCTCGCTGATCGGCCGACGGGCAAGCGGATTGATGGGTCTGCCGGTGAGGCGCACGGTCGCGGCGCACGAGAGGGGACCCAAGCCATCGAGCGGCTGCGCGCTGCCGTCGATGATCCGGCCGAGCAGCTCGGGGCCGACGCGCACGCTGCCGGCGCGCTGGCGCGGAATGACCCGCGCATTCGGCCCCAGGCCGTGCGCATCACCCGAGGGCATGAGGAACAGCCTGTCGCCCGAGAATCCGACGACTTCCGATTCGATCCGGGAGCCGTCGCCGGCGATGACGTCGCAGTAGTCGCCGACCGCGGCCTGGCAGCCGGCCGCCTCGAGCGTCAGGCCTATCATGCGCGTCAGTGAGCCTTCCACGGCCGGCGGCGCGAGCTGCTCCACGGCGAGGCGGCTGCGCCGCAGGCTCTCGCTCCAGTGCGGCGTGCGCCGCACCTCGAGGCGGCTCATCGCCCCTCCCGCGCGGCGCCGCGCTCCTCGCCCAGTGCACCGGCGAGAATGGCGGCCACGCGGCTCTCGAAGCGCGCATCGACACGCGAAGACTCGCTCTGCACCAGACAGCCGCCGCGCGCGAGCGTCGGGTCCTCGATCAGGGTCCACACGCGCTCCGCCGGGACGCTCAAGCGCTCACGCACCGTCGCGGCATCTTCCGGATGCAGGTGCACTCTCACCTCGCGGGCCGCAGCGGGCAGCTGCGCGAGCGCCTCGCGCACGATGGCGATCACCTGTGCCGGATCGACGCTGAGCTCGCGGCGGGCAAGCTGCTTGCCGACCGCGAGCGCCAGCTGCACCAGTTCCCGTTCCAGCTCGGCATCGAGCTGCGCCAGAGGACGGGCGAGGGATCCGAGTGTCTCATCGAGGCGCCTGATCCGCTCATCGAGAGCGGCGGCACGCGGGCGCATCTCGGCCTGAGCGCGCGCGAGCCCCGCCTCGTAGCCGCGGGTCTCGGCCTGCTGCTGCGCCTTGAGCGCCTCGAGCTCCCGGCGCCGGCGCGCATCGCCCTGGCCGATCACCGGCCCCTCGACCTGCGGCAGCTCCCAGCGCTCGATCGCAGTGGGCAAGTCTCGGCGCGCGCAGCGCCCGGACTCGCCGCCGGGGCCGGAGGGTCTGCCGGCGCAGACGGCCGGCGGCACGGCAGCCGCCGACTCCGTCGGGCCCTCGCGTGACTCATACATACTGCTCTCCCTTGCCGGCGAGGGTGATCGCGCCGCTCTCGGCGAGCTTGCGCGCCATCTTCAGGATCTCCTTCTGCGCGCCCTCCACTTCGGAGACTCTCACCGGCCCCTTCGCCTCCAGGTCCTCCTTGAGCGCCTCGCCGGCCCGCTGCGACATGTTCTTGAAGATCTTCTCCTTCATGTTTTCCTCGGCACCCTTCAAGGCGAGCAGCAGTTGATCCGACTGCACGTTGCGCAACAGCTCTTGCATGCCGCGGTCATCGATATCGAGCAGGTTGTCGAACACGAACACGAGCTCCTCGATGCGCGCGGCCAGCGCCTCGTCGCTCTTGGCGACCTGCTCCATGAGGGCGCTTTCCTGGCTGGGCTCGAGGAAGTTGATGATGTTGGCGGCGGCCTTGGCACCGCCCAGCACGGAAGTCTTGCCGGTGGACTTGCCGGCAAACTGCTTCTCCATGATCTCGTCGAGCTCGCTCAACGCGCTCGGCTGCACCCCATCGAGCAGCGCGATGCGCGCGATGACGTCGGAGCGGATCGGCATCGGCAGCAGCTGCAGCACCTCGGCCGCCTGGTCCGCATCGAGATAGGCGAGCACGATGGCGATGATCTGCGGATGCTCGAGACGGATCAGCTCGGCGACGGCGCGCGGGTCCATCCATTTGAGCGCCTCGAGACCCTTGGTGCCGCGCCCGATGTTGATGCGGTCGATGATGCTCTCGGCCTTGTCGGCCCCGAGCGCATCGACCAGGACCTTGCGCAGAAACTCATCCGCGCCCACGCCGACGGAAGTCTGACTCTCGACCGTGGAGTGGAATTCGGCGATGACGCCTTGCACCTCCTCCTTCGACACTTTGTCGAGCTTGGCCATGGCCGCGCCGATGCGCTGCACCTCCTTGGCGCCCATGTGCTTGAGCACCTGGGCCGCTTCGCTTTCCCCGAGCGTGAGCAGCAGGATCGCCGCGCGCTCGGTGCCGTTGCGGGCGGCCGCTTTGCCGCGATCATTCATCGCTGCCCACCCAGCCGCGCACCATCTGTGCGACCCGCTTGGGATCCTGGGTCACCAGGGCGCGCGCGTTCGCGAGCTGCTGCTCGTGCGAGAGCGCCTTGACCACCGCCTCCTTCTGCGCCTGCGGCGCCCCCCCCTCCGCCGCAAGCTGCGGCGGCGCGGCGGCGGACGCGTGCGGCGCGGGCGTGAGCAGCAGCCTCACCATCGGTCGCAGCACCACCAGCGCCAGGGCGAGCACTGCGACCAGGCCGGCGACGATCTTGACCAGGCTCCAGAACATCGGCCGCTGCCACAGCGACAGCCCGACGTATCGTCCGCCGGCGGCGGCGGCCGCAGGCAAATTGAGCGGCTCGTTCACCACGCTCACGCTGTCGCCCCGGGCGGCATTGAAACCCACCGCGTCCTTCACCAGCTGGGTGACGCGGGCGAGCTCCTGGGCCGACAGCGGCACCTCGGTGACCTTGCCGCCGGCGCCCTTTACCGGGCGATAGCCGATGAGCACCGCGACGCTCAAGCGGCGGATCTGTCCCGGCGGCTGGCGGGAGTAATCGAGGGTCCGGTCAATCTCGTAATTGCGCGTGATGTTGCTCGAGAGCACGCCGCCGGCGCCGGCGGGCGCTCCCACCGGCTCCACCGCCCCTTGCACGCCGCTCGCGCGGGCTGCGGGGCGCGCGCGGGCCGGCGCTTTCGAGGCGGAAGGGGCCGCCGCAGCTCGCCCCGAAGCGGCGGATTTGGCCGGCGGAGGCGGCGCCAGAGAGCCCGCCACGGGCGGCTCGTTCGACAGTGAGCCGGGCACCCCGCCGGGGCCGCCGGCCGCGCTCTGCTCCGAGATCTGCTCGCTGCGCACGATCTGACTGCCGGGCTTGTAGAGCTCCCGGGCCTGCTCGCTCGTGCCCGTATTGAGCTCCGCGACCACATCCGCATGCACCAGCCCCGGGCCGACCAGGGGCGTAAGGAGCGCGACGATGCGCCGGCGGTCTTCGCTTTCCAGGCGATGCACCATGTCGAAGCTCTGCTCGTCCAGGGCATAGGGGCTGTCACCCTGCGGACTCGAGAGCAGCTGGCCGTTCTGGTCGACCACCGTGACGTGCGAGGCGGCGAGGTCCGGGACGCTCGAGGCGACCAGGTTCACGATCGCCTGGACCTCCTCCGGCCCGAGCGTGCTGCCGTCGCGCAGCTGCACGAACACCGAGGCGCTGGCGGGGGTCTGGTCGCTGATGAACACCGACTGGCGCGGCACGGCGAGGTTGACGCGCGCGGAAGCCACCTGCTGCAGGCTGGCGATGGTGTGCGCGAGCTGCGATTCCAGCACGTGCTGGTAACGGATGTTCTCGATGAACTGACTCACGCCGAAGCCCGAGCTCTTGTCGAACTCGGCGAAGCTGTCGCCGCCATCGACACCCTGTCCGGCGAGCTTCAGCCGCGCCGCATCGAGCTGCTCGGCGGGCACCTCGACGCCATTGGTCGCCGGATCGAGCCGATAGGGTATCTGCGCCCCCTGCAGCGCCTGCACGACCTGGGACTCCTGCCGCGGCGGGAGGTTGGCGTAGAGAAGGCTGTAGGTCGGGCCCCGCGACCACAACACGATCCAGACGCCGGCGGCCACAGCCGCGGCGATGCCGATCAGCAGCAGCAGAGGCCGCAGGCTCGCGGGCAGCGCCGGCAACGCCGGCAGGGCGGTGGATTCAGCGGCCATGTGAAACCGTTACATCTGCATGTTCATGATGTCCTGGTAGGCGCTGATGAGGCGGTTGCGCACCTCGGTCAGGGCCTGAAAGGACACGCTTGCCTTGTCCATCTGCACCATCACCTGGGGCAGCGATACGCCCGGAGCGCCCCGCGAAAACGCGTCCGCCAGCGCGTTGGCGCGCTGCTCGCTCCGGTTCACCGCGTCGATCCCCTGCTTCAGCAGCGTGGCAAACTCGCTCGGGGCGCTGTTCGCGACGCCGCCCCGCACACCCGGGGCGCCGATGCCGCCCACGCCCGGCGGCCGGGGCGCATCGAGGCGCGCCTGCACCGAGAGCGAGCGGATCTGCGCCAGCACCTGCTCTATGGCCATCTGACTCATGGGGCCGCCTCAGACCGCCGGCACTTCGACGCCCGCCTCGCGCAGGCGCGCGAGCTTGTAGCGCAGCGTGCGCGGACTGATGCCCAGCCGCTCGGCCGCCTCGCGCCGGCTCCCCTGGCCGCACCTGAGGGCATCGAGGATGAGATCGCGCTCGGCTTGAATGAGCGAGCCGGCGAGCGAGCCGACCGATGCGCTCTCGTGCAAGGCAAGCGCGGCGGACTCGGGCGCACCGGGCGCCTCTGCCCGCACGCCGGCGAAGGTCCACGAGCGAGCGCCCGGCAGCGGGGCGCGCGCGCCGCACAGCGGCTCGCCGCCCGGGGCGCCGCTCGCGGCCTCGAACAGGATGTGCTCCGGACCGATCACCGGACCGTTGGCGAGGATCAGCGCCCGCTGCAGCACATTGTCGAGCTCGCGCACGTTGCCGGGCCACGGGTAGGTGAGGAGTCGATGGGCTCCCTCGGCGCTCAGCGCCGGGATGGTCTCGCCCGGGCGGCAATGCGCGGTCAACAGCTCCATGGCGAGCGGCAACACATCGTCGCGCCGCTGCCGCAGCGGCTCTATGGCGAGCGGAAACACGTTCAGCCGGTAGTACAGATCCGCACGGAAGCGCCCGCCGGCCACCTCTTCGCGCAGCCGGCGGTTGGTGGTTGCGACGACACGCACGTCCAGGCTGATGGGAGCGCGGCCGCCGAGACGCTCGACTTCCTTCTCCTGCAGCACGCGCAGCAGCTTCGCCTGCAGGCCGAGCGGCATCTCGCTCACCTCATCGAGGAGCAGCGTGCCGCCTTGCGCCTGCTCGAACTTGCCCGGATGGGCGGCGTGCGCACCGGTGAAGCTGCCGCGCTCGTAGCCGAACAGCATCGCCTCGAGCATGTTCTCGGGAATCGCCGCACAGTTGACCGCGACGAACGGTCCTGCGGCGCGCCGCGAGCGGCGGTGAACGTAACGGGACAGGACTTCCTTGCCCGTGCCGGACTCGCCACAGACGAGCACGGTGCACTCGGCCGCTGCCACGCGGCGCGCGAGCTCGAGCAGACGCTGTGAGCCGGCCGCGCAGCCGACCGGCTCCGGTCCGCCGTGCGCGGCGCCTGCTCGCGAAGTCACTGGATCTCGATTCTCTGGCATCGCTCCCTCCAAACACCGGGACGCTTCACCGGGGAGGAATGCAAATGCCGTGCCGGGCGGCAAGCGGCTGCAAAACGTGACGCCGGTCACGGCCACGGGGCCCCGGCCGTCAATCTTCCGTCGCGCCCCCGGCGAGCGCATCGACGAGCTCGAGCCTGCGCAGCCTCTCGACGAGCGTCGTACGGCGTAAATTCAACAGCCGGGCCGCATGCGCCACCACGCCATCGGCGCGGGCGAGCGCCTGTTGGACCAACGCACGCTCGATCGCCTGCAGGTGCTCGCGCAGATCGAGCCCTGCGGGCGGCAGCGTCGCCATCTGCTCGCCCGCGAGGGCTGCGGCGGGCCCCGCGCCGGACTCGAGCAGCGCGAGCGTCTCCTGTCCGCTCAGGCATGCCTGCGACGCGTACGCATCCGCGATCGGCGCCTGCGCGGCAACCGGCGCCTCGAATTCCCAGCCCTCGGGCGGCCGATACTTCGGCGGCAGATCCTCGACATCGACCACGGCACCGGCGGCGATGATGGACAGCCGCTCGATGAGGTTGCCGAGCTCGCGCACGTTGCCGGTCCACGGCTGCTGCGCCAGCGCCGCGAGCGCACGCGCGCTGAACTGCACCCGGCCGCGTCCCTCGGCCTCGTTGCGCGCCACGAACTCGCGCACGAGCGCGGGCAAGTCTTCGGCGCGAGCGCGCAGCGGAGGCAGCTCGATCGGAAACACATTCAGGCGGTGAAACAGGTCCTCGCGGAACGTGCCGCGCTCGATGGCCCCCTCCAGATCGCGATGCGTGGCCGCGATGATGCGCACGTCGCAGCGCACGGGGGTGTGGTTGCCGACGCGCTCGAAAACGCGCTCCTGCAACACGCGCAGCAGCTTCACCTGCATCGGTGGGCTCATGTCGCCGATCTCGTCGAGGAACAGCGTGCCGCCCTCGGCGATCTCGAAACGGCCCTTGCGGGCGGCGATCGCGCCGGTGAACGAGCCCTTTTCATGACCGAACAGCTCCGACTCCAGGAGCTCGGCGGGAATGGCGCCGCAGTTGACGGCGACGAACGGCCGGTTGCGGCGCGGGCTCAGGTCGTGGATGGCGCGGGCGGCGACTTCCTTGCCGGTGCCGGACTCCCCGAGGACGAGCACCGTTGAATCGAACGCTGCCACCTGGCGGATGAGGTCGATCACGCGGCGGATGGCGCTCGAGGCGCCGCTCGGCAGGCGCACGGCACTCGCCGGCAGGCCTGGCCCGACGCATCCGTCCGGCTGTCTTTTGTCCGCAGGGAAAGCAGGATCCGAAACGCACTCGATTGCGAGCATGACCGCTTCACTCTCTCTTCTTGCTTCTTGCCAACTCTTCGCTCGGGCCGGGACTGCGCCGGCGGTCCGCCGCGTCATCACCCCCGAAAGGCGATCGTGCGCGCAAGCTTCACGGGATTCTGTGACCGGTCTCCAGATTGTTGACGTTTGGCGACAGTCCCGCCGCCTGGCACGGGGAGTCCGCCGCGGACGCCGGCGCCGGAAGTTCGTCACCGGCGCGCCGCTGTGACGCGGCGCACACCGGCCGGCAAGCGCAATTCTTTGTTCAATCATGTAGTTGAATCATCGCAAACGCGAGTGGCACGGGCATTGCACTCCTTCCGGCGCAACACCCTGTAACGCACCGGAGTCCCGACACCAATGGCCAGCGAGCCCGCCGCCGAGACCGCACCGCAGGAGAAACGCCGCCTGCCCCTGTGGCTGATCCTTGTCATCGCAACGGTGGTGCTCGGCGCGGGCATCGGCGGCGCTGCGGCACTGCATCTGTTCGGCTCCGGCGCAGCAGGCGGCGGCAAGGCCAGGGTCCCATCCGGCCCGCCGATCTACCTGCCGCTCAAGCCCTTCGTCGTCAACTTCCAGGCTGGCCAACCGGTGCACTTCCTGCAGGTGACCGTGCAGGTGATGTCGCGCGACCCGAAGACCATCGCGCTGCTCAAGCAGAACGATCCGATGGTGCGCAACAGCCTGCTGCTGCTGCTCGGCAGCCAGCAGGCGACGGCGCTCGCGACCGAGGCGGGCAAGCAGCGGCTGCGCGCCGAGGTGCTGGCGGCGATTCGCAAGGTGGCCGCGCAGAACGGCGGCCGGCCCGCCCGTATCGAGGCGGTCTATTTCACCAGCTTCGTGATGCAGTAACCGCCGCGCCGCGCGCCCTCCATGAGCAACGAAAAGATACTCGACCAGGCCGAAATCGACGCGCTGCTGCACGGCGTCGACACCGGCGCGGTGAGCACCGAGGCGCCGCCCGCGCCGGACGCGGTCCGCCCCTACGACCTCACCAACCAGATGCGCATCGTGCGCGGGCGCATGCCCACGCTCGAGATGATCAACGAGCGCTTCGCGCGCCTGCACCGGATCAACCTGTACAACCTCCTGCGCCGCTCCCCCGAAGTCGGCGTCGGCCCCGTGCAGATCAGGAAGTTCAGCGAGTTCGTGCACACCCTGCACGTGCCGACCAGCCTCAACCTCGTCAGGATCAACCCGCTGCGCGGCACGGCGCTCATCGTGCTCGATCCGAAGCTGGTGTTCGCGGTGGTCGACAACTTCTTCGGCGGCACCGGCCGGCACGCCAAGATCGAGGGACGCGAATTCACCGCCACCGAGCAGCGCATCATCCACCTCGTGCTGCGCGGCGTGTTCGCGGACATGCGCGAGGCCTGGTCGCACGTCGCCTCGATCGAGATCGAGTACCTGCAGTCGGAAATCAATCCGCATTTCGCCAACATCGTCTCGCCGTCGGAAATCGTGGTGACGACCTCGTTTCACATCGAGCTCGACGGCACGGGCGGGAACCTGCACCTCGCCCTCCCCTACGCCATGATCGAGCCGCTGCGCGAGGTGCTCGACGCCGGCATGGCGAGCGACCGCATGGAGAAGGACGAGCGCTGGATGCAGTCGCTGCGCGAGGAGATGGAGGACGCCGAGCTCGAGATCAGCACGCTCCTCGGCCGCTCCTCGCTCACCCTGGCCGAGCTCGTGAACCTCAAGCCCGGCGACGTGGTGCCGTGCGACTTCAACGGCAAGGTCACCCTCATCGCCGAGGACGTACCGGTGTTTCGCGGCAGCTTCGGCGTCTCGCACGGCCACCAGGCGGTGAAGATCGAAGAGCGGATCCGCCGCGGCAAAACCGCCGCCGCGGGCCAGATCAAGTGAGTGTTCCCATGAATGCCAAGATAGACCCTCAGCCCGCCGAGTTCAGCGACCTCACCGACGAAGCGACCGGCAAGAGTGCCGGCGACGTCAACATCGAGGTGATCCTCGATGTCCCTGTGACCCTGTCGATGGAGGTCGGGCGCACACGCATCCCGATCCGCAACTTCCTGCAGCTCAACCAGGGCTCGGTCGTCGAACTCGATCGTACCGCCGGCGAGCCGCTCGACGTCTACGTCAATGGCACGCTGGTGGCCCACGGCGAGGTGGTCGTCGTCAACGAGAGATTCGGCATCCGCCTCACCGACGTGATCAGTCCGGCCGAGCGTCTGCGCAAGCTCAGATGAGCCGGTTGTTCGCCGCCCCCGCTGCCGCCGCGCACGCGCCGCCGATCGGCGCCGGCGGCCTCCTGTCGGTTACCCTGGCGCTGCTCGCGGTCCTGGCCGCCATCTTCGCGCTCGCCTGGTTCACCCGCAGAGCGCGCACCTTCGGCAATCGCGCCGCCGGCGCGCTCGAGGTGCTCGCCAACATGCCGCTCGGACCGAAGGAGCGCGCGGTGCTGCTCAAGGTGGGCGCCGCCCAGATCCTGCTCGGCGTCGCCCCCGGACGGGTCAACGTCCTGCACGTGCTCGAGCAGCCGATCGAGGTCGGCAGGCCCGCCGCCGCGGGCCAGCCCGGCCGGCCCGGCTTCTCCCAGCTCCTGAGACGGAGTCTCGGGAAATGAGCCGATTGCGCACGGCCTGGCCGCTTCTGCTGCTCGCCCTCGCACCGATGGCCGCCTGCGCCGCCCCGGGCATTCCCGCCTTCAGCGTGCAGACCCACGGAGGCACACAGACCTACACATTGACGCTGCAGGTCCTGGCGCTGATGACGGCGCTCAGCCTCCTGCCGGCGCTGCTGCTGATGATGACCGCCTTCACCCGCATCGTCATCGTGCTCGGAATCCTGCGCCAGGCGCTCGGGGCCGGCCAGACGCCGCCCAACCAGGTGCTGCTCGGCCTGGCACTCTTTCTCACCTTCTTCGTGATGTCGCCGGTCATCAGGCAGATCGACCAGGTTGCCTATCGGCCTTACGCCGCCGGCACCCTCAGCGCCACCGCCGCACTCGATCGGGCCGAAGTGCCCCTCAAGGAGTTCATGCTCCATCAGACCCGCGAGAGCGACATCGCCACCTTCGTGCACATCGCCGGCGGCAAGGGTTATGCCGCACCGCTCGACGTGCCGCTGTCGGTGCTCGTCCCGGCCTTCGTCACCAGCGAGCTGAAGACCTCCTTCCTGATCGGCTTTCTGCTGTTCATTCCCTTCGTGATCATCGATCTGGTGGTGGCGAGCGTGCTGATGTCGATGGGCATGATGATGGTCACACCGACACTGATCTCGCTGCCGTTCAAGCTGATGCTGTTCGTTCTGGTCAACGGCTGGTCGCTCGTCATGGGCTCACTGGCCGCAAGCTTCTATCACTGAGGCGAGGAGGACAATTGACCCCGGATTCCGTCATGACCCTGGGCAGGGGCGCGCTCGAGCTGGCACTCGCCCTGGCCGCACCGCTCCTGCTCGCCGCGCTCCTCACCGGCGTGGTGGTGGGCGCCTTCCAGGCCGCCACGCAAATCAACGAGATGACGCTGTCGTTCATCCCGAAGCTGCTGGTGATGACGCTGGTGCTGGTGATCGCAGGTCCGTGGATGCTGAAGACTCTCATCGGCTATACCCGCGAGCTCATCCTGAGCATTCCGGGCCTCATCGACTGAGCTCGGCCACGCCCCGATGATCACGGTCTCCGCCACGCAGCTCGACACCGCAATCGATTCGGTCTTCTGGCCGTTCGTGCGCATCGGCGCGTGCTTCATGGTGGCGCCCGTATTCGGCGCGGTGGCGGTGCCCGCGCAGCTGCGCATCGTGCTGGCGGGCGCGATCGCGCTGCTCATCGCACCGCTCATCCCGCAGCCGCCCGCAGTGAGCGCGCTGTCGGCGGCCGGCGCGCTGATCACGGTCCAGCAGGTGATCATCGGAGTCGCCCTCGGGTTCTGCCTGCAGATCCTGTTCGCGGCGATCTCCCTCGGCGGTCAGCTGATCGCCAACGGCATGGGACTCTCGCTCGCCTACAACCTCGACCCGCTCGAGGGGGCCGCCACCCCCGCCCTCGGCCAGCTCTACACCGTGTTCGCCACCCTGATCTTCCTGTTGCTGCACGGGGAGCTGGCGCTGATCCGCGTGCTGGTCCAGGGTTTTCGCAGCCTGCCGGTCGGCACCGCCGGACTCGGGGCCCAAGGCATGTGGACGGTGGTGAACTGGGGATCGATGCTGTTCTCCGGGGCGCTCGCCGTGGCGCTGCCCGGGGTCACGGCGCTGCTCGTGGCCAACCTGGCCTTCGGGGTGGTAAGCCGCGCGGCCCCGAGCATGAACCTGTTCGCCGTGGGCCTGCCGATCTCGCTGGTATTCGGCCTGCTGGTGATCATCGCCGGCCTGCCGGCGCTCGGCAGCGGCTTCACCCGGCTGCTCGCCGACACCCTGATCCTGTTGCGACACCTGAGCGGGAGCTGAGCCCATGGCCGAAAGCAACAACGATCAGGAACGCAGCGAGCAACCGACAGCCAAGCGCCTGGAGGAGGCGCGCAAGGAGGGCCGGGTTCCCCGCTCGACGGAGCTCGGCACCGCGGCCGTACTGTTGGTCGCGGGCGGGGCGCTGCGCATGCTCGGCGCCGCAGCCGGCACCACGCTCGCCGGCATGATGCGCTCGGCGCTCACCTTGCACACCGATCAGTCCTTGGACCCGCAGCTCGCCCTACCCACTGCGGCTGCGGACGCGCTGCATGCATTCATCGCCTGTGCACCGATATTCGGGCTCACCGTGGTCGCGGCGCTCGCCGCCCCGCTCGCGCTCGGCGGCTGGAACCTCAGCTTCGAGGCGCTGGCCGCCGATTTCACGCGGCTCGACCCGATCGAGGGATTCAAGCGGCTGCTGTCGGTGCGCGGCGCGGTCGAGCTCGGCAAAGCGTTCGCGAAGTTTGTGCTGGTGGCAGGGGTCGCCGTGCTGGTGCTGCGCGACGAGACGGGGAAGTTTCTCAGCCTCGGCGGCGAGCCGCTCACCGCGGCCATCGTGCAGGCCGCTGACTTGGTCGCCGATGCGCTGCTGCTCATGGCGGCCCCGCTCGGCCTGATCGCCGCGATCGATGTGCCCTGGCAGCTCTTCCAGCACCACAAGCGCCTGCGCATGTCGCGCCAGGAGATCCGCGAGGAAATGAAGGAGAGCGAAGGCTCGCCCGAGAACCGCATGCGCGTGCGCCGCGTCCAGCGCGAGCTGCTCAAGCGGCGCATGATGCACGAGGTCCCCCAGGCCGACGTCATCGTCACCAACCCGACGCACGTCGCAGTGGCGCTGCGCTACGAGGAAAGCCGCATGCGCGCCCCGCGCGTCGTCGCCAAGGGAGCCGATCTCATCGCGGCCCGCATCCGCGAGATCGCCGCCGAGCACTCGGTGCCGGTTTTCGAGGCTCCGCCGCTCGCGCGGGCGCTCTATCACAATGTCGACATCGGCGCGGAGATTCCGGCGGCGCTCTACGTAGCCGTCGCACAGGTTCTCACCTACATCTATCGCCTGCGATCGGCACGCGTCTCGGGAGGACTGCCGCCCGATCCGCCCGTGATCGACCCCTCGATCGAGAGCACACGGCACTGATATGGCCACAGCGACCGCCTCTTCCGCCGCCCCTTCCAGCCCGCTTCCTTCCCTGCGGGACCTGCTGCGCGTCGGCATCGGCGTTCCGGCAGGCGTGCTCGGCGTGCTCGCCATGGTCATCCTGCCGTTGCCGCCGATGGCGCTCGATGTGCTGTTCACCTTCAACATCGCGCTGTCGATCATCATTCTGATGAGCGTCTTCTACGTGGCGCGGCCGATCGAGTTCGGCGTGTTCCCCACGGCGCTGCTGCTGGCGACGCTGCTCCGCCTGGCGCTCAACGTCGCATCCGCCCGCGTGGTGCTGCTGCACGGGTATGCCGGTGCGGGCGCCGCGGGCCGGGTCATCGAGTCGTTCGGACAGTTCGTGGTGGGCGGCAACTTCGCCGTCGGCGTGGTGGTGTTCATCATCCTCACCATCATCAACTTCGTGGTGATCACCAAAGGCGCCGGACGCGTCTCGGAAGTAAGTGCCCGCTTCACCCTGGATGCCATGCCGGGCAAGCAGATGGCGATCGACGCCGACCTCGGCGCCGGCCTCATCACCCAGGAGGAAGCGCGCACGCGCCGGGCCGAGGTCCGCGCCGAAGCCGACTTCTACGGCGCGATGGACGGCGCCAGCAAGTTCGTTCGCGGCGATGCGATCGCCGGCATCCTGATCCTGCTCATCAACATCATCGGCGGTCTGGCGATCGGCACCATCGGTCACGGCATGGCCCTCAGCGCCGCCCTGCACACCTACACGCTGCTCACCATCGGCGACGGGCTGGTGGCCCAGATCCCCGCCCTGCTGCTCTCGACCGCGGTGGCGCTCATCGTGACCCGCATGTCGCGGCCCCAGGACATGGGCGGGGAGCTCGGCAGGCAGCTGTTCGGCACGCCGAAGACCATCGGTGTCGCCGGCGGGCTGCTCGGGGTCATGGGACTGGTGCCGGGCATGCCCAATGTGCCGTTCCTGCTCATGGCGGCGGTGTGCGGGGCGGCCGCCCTGCTGATCCACCGCCGCCGCACGGCGGCCAAGACGAGCCCGCCGCCGAAACCCGCACCCGCCGCGCCGGAAACCCGTGATCTCACCTGGGAGGATGTCCGCCCGGTCGATCCGGTGGGCCTGGAGGTCGGCTATCGGCTGGTGCCGCTGGTCGACAGCAAGGGACAGGGGGCGGACCTGCTCGGGCGCGTGCGCGGCGTGCGCCGCAAGCTCTCGCAGGAGCTCGGCTTCCTTCTGCCCGCCGTGCACATCCGCGACAACCTCGATCTCGCGCCGAACGTCTATCGCATCAACCTCAACGGCGTGCCGCTCGGCGAGAGCACCATCTATCCGGACCGCGATCTGGCGATCAACGCCGGCCGCGTGTTCGGCCCCCTGCAGGGCATCGCCGCCCGCGAGCCGGCCTTCGGCATGGAGGCGGTGTGGATCGAGCCCTCGAGCCGCGACCACGCCCAGGCCCTCGGCTACACCGTCGTCGACCCGAGCACGGTGATCGCCACACACCTTTCCTTCATCCTGCAATCGCACGCGAGCGAGATCCTCGGCCACGAGGAGGTGCAGCAGCTGCTCAACGCGCTGGCGAGAAGCGCGCCGAAGCTGGTCGAGGACCTGGTGCCGAAGGTGCTGCCGCTGTCGGTGCTGGTGCGCGTGCTGCAGGGGTTGCTCGGCGAACGCATACCCATCCGCAACATGCGCACCATCATGGAGACGCTCGCCGAGCACGCGCCGCGCTCGCAGGACCCCGCGGTGCTGCTCGCGCAGGTGCGCACCGCCCTCGGCCGACAGATCGTGCAGGACATCGCCGGGGTGTCCGCCGAGCTGCCGGTGATCACCTTCGAGCCCGATCTCGAGCGGCTGCTGCAGAGCTCGCTCGCCGCCGGCGCCGCCGGCGCCGGCCTCGAGCCGGGCCTCGCCGAGCGGCTGCAGCAGCAGATGAGCGAGACCGCGCAGCGCCAGGAAGCCGCGGGCAACGCGCCCGTGCTGCTCGTGCCCCCGGCACTGCGCCCCTCGATGGCGAAGTTCCTGCGCCCGGGCCTGCCCCATCTGCACGTGCTCGCCTGGAATGAGATCCCCGACAACCGCAAGGTCCGCGTCGTCGCCGCGGTCGGCAGGTAAACCATGAAAATCACACGACACAACGCTGCGGACATGCGCCAGGCGCTGCGCGCCGTGCGCGAGCAGCTCGGCGATGAGGCCGTGATCCTCTCCTCCCGGCGCACCGCGCAGGGCGTCGAGGTCACCGCCGCGGTCGACTTCGACGCCGCCCGCATCGAGGCAGCCGCCGCCTGCGCGCCCGAGGCGCCGCCGGCGGCGCCGCCATCGCCCGCCGATGCCCACGAGATGGGCAGCGAGCTGAAAGCGCTGCGCCGCATGCTCGAGACCCAGCTCGCGCAGCTCACCTGGAGCGAGCGCACCCGGCGCCATCCGGTGCACACCGAGCTGCTGCGCGAGCTGACCGAGATCGGTATCACGCGGGATCTGGCCGACCACCTGGTCGGACAGCTCCCCCGGGAGGTCGAGCTCTCCCAGGGCCGGCGCACCCTCATCACTGCACTGTCCCAACAGCTGCCGGTGACCGGTGACCGCTGGCTCGACAACGGCGGCTGCATCGCGTTCGTCGGCGCCACCGGCGTGGGCAAGACCACCGTGCTCGCCAAGCTCGCCGTGCGCTGGATTCTGCGCCACGGAGCGCAAGAGCTGGCCCTGGTCGCCTCCGACACCGTGCGCATCGGCGCCCAGGACCAGATGCTCTCGCTCGGTCAGCTGCTCGGGGTGCCGGTGCACGTGCCCGAGCGCTTCGAGGCCCTGCCCGAGCTGCTCGCGCGCCTCGGCCGCCACCGGCTGATCCTGATCGACACGCCCGGCACCGGCGCACGCGATGCGCAGCTCACCGCGCGGCTCGCCGTGCTGGCCGAGTGCGCCGCGCGGATCGAGTCGGCGCTGGTGCTCGCCGCCAGCACCCAGGCCGGCGCGATCGAGGAAACCCTGCAGCACTTCTCGCCGCTCAGACCCGCCTCGTGCCTGCTGACCAAGCTCGATGAGGCGGCGAGCCTCGGCGGTGTGCTCTCGGCGCTCATCCGCGCGCGGCTGCCGGTGTCCTATGTGAGCGGCGGGCAGCGGGTACCCGAGGACCTGCTGCCGGCGCGCGCGCTCGAGCTGATCACCCAGGCCGTGCGGCTCGCCCGGGCGAGCGGTGCGGCCGCCGACGAAGATCTCCTGCGACGACGATTCGGAAGGCCCGCTCATGCCAACACCTGACCTCAGCCTCATCAACAACGCCAAACTCGAGGCCCTCGCCCGGCCGGTGCAGGTGATCGCCGTCACCGGCGGCAAGGGCGGAGTCGGCAAGACGAGCGTCTCGGTCAATCTCGCCACGGCACTCGCCGCGCGCAAGCGCGTGGTGCTGCTCGACGGGGACCTCGGCCTGGCCAACGCCGATGTGTTTCTCGGCCTCTCGCCGCGCTATACCCTGGCGCACGTCATCGGCGGCGAGCGCACCATCGACGAGGTGCTGATCCGCGCGCCCCAGGGCTTTCAAGTGGTTCCGGCCGCCTCGGGCGCGGCGGACCTCGCCGTCATGGGCGCCGCCGAGCACCTCGGACTGGTGCGCGCATTCAGCTCCCTCGCCGCGCAGATCGATGTGCTCATCGTCGACACCGCCGCCGGCATCGCCCAGGGCGTGCAGCAGTTCTCCCAGGCCGCGCAGCACGTCCTGGTGGTGATCTGCGACGAGCCGGCCTCGCTCACCGACGGCTACGCGCTCATCAAGGTGCTGAGCCGCCAGCACGGCGTCAACCGCTTCCGCGTGCTCACCAACCGCGTGCGCGGCCCCGGTGCGGGCCGCGAGCTGTTCGAGCGCTTCGAGCGGGTCACGACCCGCTTTCTCGAGGTGGTGCTCGAATTCGCCGGCGAGGTTCCCGAGGACGAGTACCTGCAGCGTTCCGTGCGCGAGCAGCGACCGGTCTGTGAGGTCTACCCCGCCAGCCCGGCCGCCCGGGCGTTCAAGAAACTGGCGGACGCGGCCGATACATGGCCAGTACCGCCCGGTCCGCGCGGGAACATCGAGTTCTTCGTGGAGCGGCTGGTGCGGCGCAACCCCGCGCGGCTGGCGGTCGTGTCATGAATGCCGCAAGCGCCTACGGGGCACCGCGCCCGCACTGGGAGGCGGGCAATGCGCGCGAACTCGTGACGCGGCACGCGGAGCTGGTCAAGCGCATCGCCTACCATCTGGCTGGCCGCCTGCCGCCCTCGGTGGACATCGATGACCTGCTGCAGGCCGGGATGCTCGGGCTGCTCGAGGCCGCCTCGAACTACGCCGCCGACCGGGGTGCGAGCTTCGAGACCTACGCCGGGATTCGCGTCCGCGGAGCGATGATCGATGCGCTGCGCAAGCTCGACTGGGCGCCGCGCTCGGTGCACCGCAAGGCGCGGGCGGTGGCGGCGGCGGTGCAGGACATCGAGCGGCGCACGGGACGCGACGCGCGCGATACGGAAATCGCCGAGCGGTTGGGTGTGCCGCTCGAGGAGTATCACACCATCGTGCAGGACGCGGCGAGCTGCCGCCTGGCGGCGCTCGATGATGCGGCGGTGACCGTGGAGGGGGAGGCGGATCCTTTCCTCGAGACCGCCAACGAGGAGTTCAGGCAGGCTCTGGCGCGGGCCATCGACGGTCTGCCCACAAGGGAGAAACTGGTGATGTCGCTCTACTACAGCGAGGGCTTGAACCTCAAGGAGATCGGCGCGGTGCTCAAGGTGACCGAGTCGCGCGCCTGTCAACTGCACGGGCAGGCGCTCGTGCGGCTGAAAGCGCGGCTGGCGGAATGGCGCGAGGCGCCGCAGCGGCAGGCATAGGCACGCGATGCGCCGCAGCGGGCGGGAAACCCGCAGCCGGCGCGTCAGACCATACGAGGCATGCAGTGAGTAAAGATCTGAAATTTCTAGTGGTCGATGATTTCTCCACCATGCGCCGCATCATCAAGAACCTGCTGCACGACCTCGGCTACTCCAATGTCACCGAGGCCGACGACGGCAAGACGGCGCTGCCGATGCTGCAGGCCGGGAACTTCGATTTCCTCATCACCGACTGGAACATGCCCGGCATGCCCGGCCTCGATCTGCTCAAGGCGGTGAGGGCCGACGCGAAGCTCGCCAAGATGCCGGTGATGATGCTCACCGCCGAGGCCAAGCGCGAGCAGATCATCGAAGCCGCCCAGGCGGGCGTCAACGGCTATGTCATCAAGCCCTTCACGGCCGAGACGCTCAAGGAAAAGCTCGACAAGATTCTCGGCGCCGGGAAATGAGCCCGTGATGTCGAATTTCTCAATCCTGAAGAGCGAGTACGGCACCTATGTCGAGGCCCTGAGCGAGGCGCTCGCGCGCGGCGATGAGCCCGGTTTCTTCGCCGCGGTCGATCATATCGTGCATATGCGCGAGCCGAAGATGTTCGCCGAGATTCGCCGGCTCACCGGCGATCTGCAGAAAGCGCTCGATCGCTTCGGCATAGAGTCCCGTCTGGCGGATATCGCCGAGCACGAGATCCCGAATGCGCGTGCCCGCCTGACTCACGTCATCAACATGACCGACGAGGCCGCGCACCGCACGCTCGATCTGGTCGAGCGCTCCGGGCCGCTCGCCGAGCGCACCGCGCGCGAAGCGGGCGCACTGCTCGATGCGCTCGGCGCCTTCCGCGAGCGCGCTGCCGGCAGCGGATTCGAGGGCATCGCCCGCTCGGTGGAGGCGTTCCTGCCGGTGGTGCGCGCGCTCGAGGCTTTCCTGCCGTCGGCACGCTCCGACTCGGAGCAGATCCGGCGCAACCTCGCCGAGGTGCTGCTCGCCCAGGGCTACCAGGACCTGACCGGCCAGATCATTCGCAGCGTCATCAAGCTGGTCGAGGAGCTCGAAAATGCGCTCGGCAACCTCACGCGTCTCTCCGGCGGCCTGGTCGAGCACACCAGCCTCGGCGAGAGTCCGAGCGCCGGACACGGACCGGCGGTGCCCGGGGTCACTCAGGGCGAGGTCGCTTCCGCCCAGACGGACGTGGATGCGCTGCTGTCGGGCCTCGGCATGTAAGGGGCGCTGATGGACATCCTGAGCATCATCGGCATGGTGCTCGCCGTCAACGCCGTGCTGGTCGGGGCCATGCTGCGCGGTGCGGGCGTCATGGCGCTGATCTCTTTCGAGGCGTTCGTCGTCGTCGGCGGGGGAACGATCGCTGCGATCTGCGTGCAGACGCCCCTGCCGGTGATGCGGCGCGCGCTCGGACTTTTCCCCTGGGTCATCCGCCCGCCGCCGCGCGACGGCCGGCACCTGATCGCCAAAATCATCGACTGGAGCAACACTGCGCGCAAGCGCGGGCTCCTCGGCCTCGAGCCGCTGATCGACGGCGAGCACGACGAGTTCACCAGAAAGGCGCTGCAGCTGGTGGTCGACGGTCACGAGCCGGATCACATCAGCAATACGCTCGCGGTCGACATGAACATGCGCGAGCACGCCGACATCACCGCCGCCAAGGTCTTCGAGAGCGCGGGCACCTACTCGCCGACGCTCGGCATCATCGGCGCGGTGCTCGGCTTGATGGCGGTGCTGCAGAATCTCGCCGATCCCACCCAGCTCGGCCACGGCATCGCCGCGGCCTTTACGGCCACCGTGTACGGCATCAGCTTCGCCAACCTGTTCTTCCTGCCGGTCGCCGCCAAGCTCAAGGGCATCATCCACCGCCAGACGCAGTTTCGCGAGTTGATCATCGACGGCATGATGGCGATCGCCCAGGGCGAGAATCCGCGCTCCATAGAGTCGAGACTGCAGGGCTACCTGCACTGAAGGCCGCGGTGCGCAGAATCCGCCGGCAACCCGAAGAGCACATGAATCACGAGCGCTGGGCGATCCCGTACGGGGATCTGCTCACGCTGCTGCTGGCGTTTTTCGTGGTGATGTACTCGATCTCCTCGGTCAACGAGGGCAAATACCGGGTGTTGTCGAGCTCGCTGCACGCCGCCTTCCGCGGCCAGCCGCGCGCCCTCGATCCCATCGAGGTCGGGCACAAGCGGCTCGGCGCGGACGCGCACATCCGCATCGGCATCGTCCGTCAGGGCATTAGCAAGAGCCGGCCGAGGGCGCATCTCGCGCCGCTCCCGGTCCCGCGCCCGAAACCCGCGGCCGACTCCGCCGCCGCCCGCGATGCCGTTCTGCCCCGCGTCGCCGCCCGCATCGACCGGGCGCTGTCGGCTCTGATCAATGACCGTGAGGTCGTGGTGCAGAGCAAGCCCGGCCGGATCGAGGTGCAGTTCCGCAGCGACATCCTCTTCCCGAGCGGCAGTGCGCGGCTCTCGGTGAATGCGACGGCCGCCATCCGCAAGCTCGCCGCGGTGCTCGTGCACTTTCCCAACCCGATCCGGGTGGAAGGATTCACCGACAACGTGCCGATCCGCACCCTGCAGTTCCACTCCAACTGGGAGCTGTCGGCCGCCCGCGCCGGCAGCGTGGTGCACGTGCTGCAGGACGAGGGAGTCGCGCCCGGGCGATTGGCGGTCGTCGGCTTCGGCGCTCAGCGTCCGATCGCGAGCAACGCCACGGCCGCGGGCCGCCGGGCCAACCGCCGGGTGGTCGTACTCATCCTGTCGACCAGACTCGCCAGGCACGCCGATCCCACCTGGGTTCCCCGGCAGGTTCACAAACTATCCAACCGGTCGCGTTAACCGCCGCTGGCACGGTTTCTGCACGTTTCACTCCGGGCCGCGGCCGGTGCGTCGGGAAATCGTCGCCGCCGCCCGCCCCGCCCGTTGTTTGATCGACATCACAGGAGACACCCGCATGGCCGACGCAAATCTCGCGAATGTGTCGAACGTTGAATTCCTGCTCATCCTGGGGTGCGCGCTGTTGCTGGTCTTCTCGTTCGCCCTCGCTGCCACGACCTTCGGCGCGTGGCGGCGCGCCGCCCGCGTGCAGACCGAGCAGGCGCTCTCGCAGGGGCGGCTCCTGCTCGAGCAGCTCGCCGACATCGGCGGCACCCTGCGGGCCACCGCCCAGACCGTGACGCAGCTCACGGAACGGATCGAGCATCCGGTGACCCCCGCCGCCCCTTCCCCAGGTGCCTCGCCCGGCTACCAGATCGCGATCCGCCTGGCGCGCGGCGGCGCAAGCAGCGAGGAGCTGATCCGCGGCTGCGGCCTCACCCGGACGGAAGCCGAGCTCGTGCGACGCCTGCACGGCCCGTCGCGACCGGAACTGCGTCAAGTTTCGTGACGCGCGCCTCAAGAGCCGCGGGCGTACGCCGATAGCCCATTCGATCATGAAATCTCGCACTCGATCGACCCCGGCGCGCAAGGCCGGGCGCGGCCGCACTGCGCGCGCCGCTTCGCCTCCCCGCGCCCGAGCGGGCAAGTCCGGCGAGCTCACGCTGAATGCCGACTGCACGCTGGCGCAGGCGGCGCGGCTGAAGACCTCGCTCGGCGGGCTGCTCGCCGAGCCGCAGACGGTCACGCTGGATGCCGGCGCCGTGCAGCGCATCGACACCGCGGCGCTGCAGCTCCTCGCGGCCTTCGTGCGGGACCGGCGCCTCCTCGGGCACTGCACCCAATGGCGGGGCGCGCAACAGACGTTGGCGCCCGCCGCGCGGCTGCTCGGCATGGAGGGTGTGCTCGAGCTCCCGGGAGAGAGCCGATGACCGTCGACCTGACGCAGTTTCACGCCGCCTTCTTCGAGGAGAGCTTCGAGGCGCTCGACGCCATGGAAGCGGCGCTGCTGAAACTCGATATCGGCGCCCCGGACCCGGAGCTGATCAACACCATTTTTCGGGTGGCCCATTCGATCAAAGGAGGCAGCGCCACTTTCGGCTTCAGCGACATCGCCTCCTTCACCCACAGTCTCGAGACGCTGCTCGATGAGCTGCGCAGCGGCGGCATGCCGGTGACGGCGGCGGTATCGGATCTGCTGCTGAAGTCGGTCGACGTGCTGCGCGTCATGCTGCGCGCCGTGCAGAGCAAGCAGCCCATCGACGCCCAGCGCGTCTCGGACCTGCAATTCGACCTGGAAGTGACGATCGCGCGCAAGCGCGAATCCATCGCGGCCGAGACCGCCCGCGCCCCGGCGCCCGCCCTCACGGCCTCCTCGGACGGGGTGCCGGCGGCAACGGCCGATGCCCCGGCCCCCGGCACCGAGGCGCGACGCTGGCGGATCCACTTCCGCCCCTTTCGCGAGCTGCTGGCGCGCGGCAATGACCCGGTGCGCATGCTGCGCGAGCTTGCCGGGCTCGGCGGACTCGAAGTACGGATCGACATCCAGGCTCTGCCGCCCCTCGCCGACATCAATCCCCAGGAGTGCCATCTGTCCTGGACGCTCGAAGTCCCCGGTGAAGTTCCCGAAGAGGCGATCCGCCAGGTGTTCGACTGGGCCGAGGGCGACTGCGACCTCGCCGTAGAGCGAGTGCCCCCGGCGCCCTCGACGGCTGCGGCGGCGGACGCGGCGCAGTCCGCCCCGCAACCGCAGATCCCCGCCGACAGCACCCGCTCGCCGGCGCCGCAAGCGGCCGCGCTCGAGCCGCCCGCCCTCACACCGGCGCCGGCGTCACCGTCCCCATCGGCGCAGCCGCGCCCCGAGGCCACCCTGAGCGCACCAGGGGACTCCGGCTCGATCCGCGTCAGCGTGGAGAAGATCGATGAGCTGATGAACAGCGTCGGTGAGCTGGTGATCACCCAGGCGATGCTGAGCCAGCTCGGCGCGCAGACCGAGGGCCCGCAGGCCGAGCGGCTGCGCGCGGGACTGGCGCAGCTCGAGCGCAACATGCGCGAGCTGCAGGAGAGCGTCATGCGTGTGCGCATGCTGCCGATCAGCTTCGTGTTCAGCAGATTCCCGCGCATGGTCCGCGACCTGGCCCAACGTCTCGGCAAACAGATCGAGCTGAAGCTCACCGGCGAGCAGACCGAGCTCGACAAGACGGTGCTGGAGAAGATCGGCGATCCGCTGGTCCATCTGGTGCGCAACTGCATCGATCACGGCATCGAATCCCCCGAGGTGCGCCTCGCCGCCGGCAAGCCTGCCGCCGGTACCGTGCACCTCGACGCCAGCCACCGCGGCGGCAACATCTCCGTGGAGGTGAGCGACGACGGCGGCGGCCTCGACAAGACGCGCATCCTCGCCAAAGCTCGCGCGCGCGGCCTGATCGGCGCCAACGAGACACTGGGCGACGCGCAGATCTACGAGCTCATCTTCCTGCCCGGCTTCTCCACTGCCGAGAAGACCACCGACCTGTCGGGCCGGGGCGTCGGCATGGACGTCGTGCGTCGCAATGTCAAGGAGCTCGGCGGCAAGATCGAGCTGGCGAGCGAGCCCGGCCGCGGTTCGCGCTTCACCATCACCCTGCCGCTCACGCTCGCCATCGTCGACGGCCAGTCGGTGGCGGTAGGGAGCGAGACATATATCGTGCCGCTCATCTCCATCGTCGAATCGATGCAGCTGAAGCCGACAGGCATCAATCGGCTGTCCGGCCGGGGCGAGGTGTTCTCCTTCCGGGGCGACTACCTGCCCATTCTGCGCCTGCACGCGCTGTTCGGCGTAGAGCCGCACACGCGCGCCCTGGACGAAGGACTGGTGGTCGTGGCCGAGGGCGACGGCCGCCGGGTGGGGCTGTTCGTCGACGATCTGCTCGGCCAGCAGCAGGTGGTGATCAAGTCCCTGGAAGCCAATTACGGGCATATCGACGGCATCTCCGGCGCAACCATCCTCGGGGACGGCTCCGTGGCGCTCATTCTGGATGTCCCCGGCCTGATCCGCGCCGCCGACATGCGCGCGGCGGCCTGAACGCCCGGCACCCGGGAGTAAACTCATGGCAACCCAAACAACATCCGAGCAGCAGCAGAGAGCCCCTGACAGCTCCCAGGTACTCACCTTCGTGCTCGGCAACGAGACCTACGGGGTCGACATCCTGCGCGTGCAGGAAATCCGCGGCTGGTCGGCGGTAACCAAGATTCCGCACGCCCCCGCCCACGTGCTCGGCGTGCTCAACCTGCGCGGCTCAATCGTGCCGATCGTCGACCTGCGCATGCGCTTCGCTCTGGAGCGCGCCGAATACACCGCGGTCACCGTCATCATTGTCATGTCGGTGGTCACTGCATCCGGACGCAGGGACTTCGGCGTAGTCGTCGACGGAGTCTCCGACGTGGTCGACGTAAATTCCGCGGAGATCAAACCCGCGCCCGAGCTCGGTACGCGCGCCGCCATCGATTACCTCCTCGGGCTGGTCTCGATCGCGGAGCGCATGGTCGTGCTGCTCGACATCGACCGGCTGATCGGCCGGGATCTGGGCGTGTTACCGGGCGGCACCGAGGCGGGCTCGCCGGCCGCCGACGCGGCCTGATCGGGGAAAACATGGACAGTCTGAAAAATCTCTCGCTGCGCGCGAAGATGCTGCTCGCCTTCGCCGCTCCGGCCGCCATCCTCGGCGCTGCGGCGCCCTTCGGCAGCTGCGGGCTCACCGTTGGGCTCACCGCGGCAGCGGTGCTCGGCGGCGGCGCATTCGCCTTCCTCACCGCTTGCTCCGCGGATGGCGCGCTGAGGCGCGCGACGGCGGCCGCTCGCTCGTTGAGCGAGGGCCGGATCGAGGACGCGGTACCTGCCGAGGTGACCGGCGGATTCGCCGCCCTGTCGAGCGCCCTCGAGTCGCTGCGCACCACGCTGCGCACGCACAGGGATGAGACCGCCGCGGAGCGCGCGCGCTGGGCCGCGGCATCCGGGCAGGTCACGGTATCGCCCGAGAGCAGCGCCGCACAAACGCGCCTCGCCGAGCAGGTGCAGCGCGCGGCGGCGGCGACCCGCGAGACGGTCGAGGCGGCCGCGCAAGGGGACTTGCGCCGGCGCCTCGACACCGCGCTCGACAGCACGGGGCTGCGCTCCATGGCCGAGGACATCAACTCCCTGCTCGACAACATCTCGGCCATGGTCGCCGAGATCAAGGCGACTTCCGCGCAGGCCCGGCGCGCGGCCGAGGAGATCTCGAGCGGCAACGAGAATCTCTCGCAGCGCACCGGGGAGCAATCCTCCTCGCTCGAGGAGACGGCCTCGTCCATGGAGCAGATGACCACCACGGTCAAGCAGAACGCGGACAATGCCTCGCAAGCCAACCAGCTGGCGCTCGCCGCGCGCGGGCAGGCGGAGAAAGGCGGTGTGATCGTCAACCAGGCGATCACCGCCATGTCGGAGATCAATCAGGCTTCGCGCAAGATCGCCGACATCATCGGCGTCATCGACGAGATCGCCTTCCAGACCAACCTCCTCGCGCTCAACGCCGCCGTCGAGGCGGCGCGCGCCGGCGAGCAGGGCCGCGGCTTCGCCGTGGTGGCGAGCGAGGTGCGCAGCCTCGCGGGGCGCTCGGCCACGGCCGCCAAGGAGATCAAGGGCCTCATTCAGGACAGCGTGCGCAAGGTCGAGGACGGCTCGGCGCGGGTCAGCCAATCGGGCCACACGCTCGAGGAGATTGTCGCCTCGGTCAAGAAAGTCTCCGACATCGTCGCCGAGATCGCCGCGGCCTCCCGCGAGCAGTCCGCGGGCATCGAGCAGGTGAACCGCGCGGTGATGCAGATGGACGAGCTCACCCAGCAGAACGCCACGCTCGTCGAGCAGGCGACGGGGGCGGCGCGCAACATGACCGCTCTCACCCATGGCCTCAATCAACGCATGGAGCGCTACCGGCTCGTGGAGCGGCCGCAATCTGCCGCCGGCGATGCCGGGACGCGGCGGCGCGCGGCCGTCGGGGGCTGATCGACATGCCCAAACTGACGCTCAACCACCTCAGGCTCTGGCAGAAGCTCACCGTGCTCGTGCTGGCGATGAGCCTGCCGGCCATGCTGGTCGGATTCTTCTATTGGCATTCCGCGAGCGACAGCCTGCGCCAGGGGCGCGGTGAGCTGGCCGGCATCCGCTATCTGAGCGGCATCGGAGCGCTTCAGACGGCGCTCGTGACCCGGGAAGGCCGGGCGTTCGCGCTGGCAAGCGGCGACCGCGCCGCCAGGGCGGCGGTGTCCGCCGCGCAGCGGCGCGTGACCGGGGCGCTGCGGCGCCTGGCCGCCACCAACGCCAGGCTCGGGGAACGCTATGGGGTCAGGCGGAACTTCCGCGCCATCGAGAGGCAGTGGGCCGCCGTCGGGCGCGTGACCCGACCCGCCGGGCGGGTGGTCACGGCGAACGCAGCGCTCCTCGCCCGTCTCGGGCGCCTGAGCGATGCGGTGGCCGCCGGCGCGCGGATCAGCTCCGATCCGGACCAGGAGACGCGCAGCCTGGTGCAGATCGTTGCGCACTATGCGCCGGCCGCTCTGGCGGACGAAGCGGCGCTGCGCCGCTACGCGGAGGACGCGGCCGCGAAAGGCTACCTGGGCGGAGAGGATGGGATGGGCATCCGCATCGCCCACGCCCGGCTGCTCACCGACCTCGAGATGATCCGGACCGCGCTCGGGCAGGTGCCCCCGCAACGCGCCCGTGCGCTGAGCGATGCGTTACGGCGCGCGAGCCGGCAGGCACATGCCTACTATGCCACCGTCACCGCGCAAGTCCTCGATGCCAACGACCTGAAGATCAGCGTCGGCGCGCTGCATGCGGCGGGTCGGGACGCCCGCGTCGCCTTGAGCGGGCTGCTCGGCGCGAGCAGCGCGGCGGCCGCCGCTGCGCAGAGAGCCCGGGTCGCCGCCCTCAGCGCCAATCGCGATCTCAGTCTTGCGCTGGTGCTGATCGCCATAGTCCTGATCCACGCGCTCACCTGGACGACGGAGCGCTCGCTTACCGGGCCGATGAAGCGGGCGGTCGCGGTTTTCGAGCGCATCGCCGCCGGGCACTACGACAACGATGTCGAGGCGGACCGCACGGATGAGCTCGGACAGGTTCTCAAGGCGCTCGATGCCATGCAGGTGAAGCTGCAGGCGCAGATCGAGCACGAGCGTGCCGTGGCCGCCGAGAACTCGCGTATACGTCAGGCGCTCGATAAGACCTCCACCGGCGTGCTGCTCGCGGACGCCCAGCACCGGATCATCTACGTCAACGAAGCCGCCGAGGCCGGCTTCACCCGCCACGCCGCCGAGCTGCGCCGCAGTCTGAGCGGATTCGATCCGGCGAAGCTGCGCGGCGCGGGCCTCGAGACGCTGTCGAGCTCGCCCGCGCAAGAGCGCCGTGCGCTCGATGATCTGCACGCCGTGCGCACCGAGGAGCGCACGTTCGGAGCGCTCAATTTCCGCATCACCACCACTGCGGTGACGGGCGAGCGCGGCGAGCGCCTGGGCACGGTGATGGAGTGGAGCGAGCGCACGCAGGAGGTGCGGGTGGAGCAGGAGCTGCAGGGCGTGCTCGCCGCGGTGAACGGCGAGGACCTCAGCCGGCGCATCGCGCTCGAGAACAAGGCGGGATTCTTCGCCTCGCTCGGCGCCGGAGTCAACCGCCTCGCCGACAACCTCGCCGAGATCGTCGCCGGAGTGAAGGGAGTCGCGCGGGAGATTCTGCTCGGCGCCGAGGAGATTGCCACGGGCAACTCGAGCCTCTCGACCCGGACCGAAGAGCAGGCTTCCTCGCTCGAGGAAACCGCCTCCTCCATGGAGCAGATGACCACCACCGTCAAGCAGAACGCCGACAACGCCGCCCAGGCCAACCAGCTGGCCCTCGCCGCCCGTGATCAGGCCGAGCAGGGCGTGGCGGTGGTCGGCAAGGCCGTGCAGGCGATGAGCGGCATCGACGAGTCCGCGCAGAAGATCGCCGACATCATCGGTGTCATCGATGAGATCGCCTTCCAGACCAACCTCCTCGCGCTCAACGCCGCCGTCGAGGCGGCGCGCGCCGGGGAGCAGGGCCGCGGCTTCGCCGTGGTCGCGAGCGAGGTGCGCAGCCTCGCAGGCCGCTCGGCCACCGCCGCCAGGGAGATCAAATCCCTGATCGAGGACAGCGTGAGGAAGGTGGCGGACGGATCGCAGCTGGTCACCGACTCCGGGCACACCCTCGGGGAGATCGTCGCCTCCGTGAAGAAGGTCTCCGGCATCGTCGCCGAGATCGCCGCCGCCTCGCGCGAGCAGTCCGCGGGCATCGAACAGGTCAACCGCGCCGTGATGCAGATGGACCAGATCACCCAGCAGAACGCCGCGCTGGTGGAGGAGACGATCGCCTCCGCCCAGGTCATGACCGGCAAGGTGCGCGATCTTAACGAGACGCTGGGGCACTTCAAGCTCGGCGAGGGCGAGAGGCGGGCCGCGCAGCCGGCCTGCGACCCGCCCAAGGCAGCCGTCGGCGAGAGCCGGTGAGCCGGCGTAACAGCGCGCACCACCCCATGAGTCACCCGCATCAGGACACCGGCCCATGCGTCTTCTAAACCGTCTGAAGCTGTGGCAGAAGCTCGGTGTGCTGGTGGTGGCCATGGCGGTGCCGACCGCTCTGCTCGGGTTCTTCTACCTGAGCGCCGCCAACCACGAGGTGTCCCAGGCGCGCAACGAGCTCGACGGCGCCCACTACGCGCATCGCCTCGGCGCCGTGCTGGCCGAGACTTCCCAGCACCGCAGCCTGCTGTTTGCCCTGCTCACCGGGGACTCGGCGCAGTCCGGCGCCGTGGCCGCCTCCGAGGCGCGCATGCACAAGCTCCTGTCCGCAGTCGACGCCGTCAACTCCGCCGTGGGCGCCAGGCTCGGCGTCACCCGCCAGTGGCGGGCGGTGAAAGCCGGTTGGGCGGCGCTCAAGAGCGGTGAGTCGAAGATGACCGCGGATCAGGCGGCGGCGCAGCACGATGCGCTCATCGCGAGAATCGTCGGCCTCGGCCGGCTCGTGGTCGCCCGCTCCGCGCTCAACGTCGATCCCTCGCCGCAGACCGCAGCGCTCATCCGCGTCGCCACCCGGGATGTTCCCGACGCGCTGATCGCCTCAGGCGAGGTGCAATGGTACGCGACCAGCGCCGCAATCAAGGGGTATCTCGGCGGCGGCGACTCACGGGCGATCGAGATCTACCACCGGCAGGTGCTCGAGGATTTCACCCGGGCGAGGCACGACTTGAATGGTGCCTCGCACGCGGCCCGCGCCCGGATCCGGCCGATGCTCACATCGGCGCTCGCCGCGTTCAATGCCTCGTTCGACCTCATCCGCAGGCGCGTGCTGAACGCGCACAAGATGACCGTCACCACCGCGGCACTGTTCGCCAATTCGCAGTCCGTCAACGCCGGCCTGCAGCGGCTCCTCGACGCCAGCTACTCGGCCATGGACGCCGCCGTCAAGCATCGGCTCTTGCAGGTGAGCGCCGCGCGCGCCCTCGCCGTGGGGGTGACGCTGGCGGCGCTGCTGAGCGCCGTCGCCCTCTCATGGTTCATGGCGCGCGCACTGGCCGCACTCATCGCCCAGGCGATCACGGTCTTCGAGCACATCGCGGCCGGCCGGTACGACAACCGGATCGAGCTCAACGGATCGGACGAGGCCAACCAGGTGCTGCGTTCCCTCGAGGAGATGCAGGGGAAGCTGCGCGCGCAGATCGAGACCGAGCGGCTCGTCGCCACCGAGAACGCCCGCATCCGCCAGGCGCTCGACAGCGTCTCCGCGGGCGTGATGGTGGCCGACGCCGCCTCGAGCATCATCTACCTCAATCCGGCGGTCGGCAAAATCCTGGCGGCGGCCGAGCAGGACATCCGGCAGGACCTGCCCGGATTCAGCGCCGCGAGCATTCGCGGCTCGAGCCTGGAGCTCTTCCGCCGCGAGCGCGCGCAACAGAGGAGCCTCGGCGACCATCCTTCGGGCACGCAGCGGACCGACCTGGTGCTCGGCGGACATTCCTTCGCGCTCACTTTCAATCCGGTCGAGAGCGCGGGCGAGCGCATCGGCACGGTGGTCGAGTGGCAGGATCGCACACAGGAAGTGGCTGTCGAGAAAGAGATGCAGGACATGCTCGCGGCCGTGACCGCCGGCCGGCTCGGCCAGCGCATCGCAACGGACGGCAAGAGCGGCTTCTTCGCAGTCATGAGCTGCGGAGTCAACCGCCTGGCCGACAACATGGTCCAAGTCGTCGCCCGGGTCAAAGAAGTGGCCGACGAAGTGCACCGGGGAGCCGACGAGATCTCCGCCGGCAACGCCAATCTGTCCCAGCGCACCGAGGAGCAGTCCTCCTCGCTCGAGGAGACGGCCTCCTCCATGGAGGAGATGACCACCACCGTCAAGCAGAACGCGGATAACGCCGAGCAGGCCAATCAGCTGGCGCTTACCGCCCGCGAGCAGGCCGAGAAGGGCGGCTCGGTGGTCGGCCAGGCGGTGGCGGCGATGTCCGATATCAACCAGGCCTCGAAGAAGATCGCCGACATCATCGGCGTCATCGACGAGATCGCCTTCCAGACCAACCTCCTCGCGCTCAACGCCGCCGTCGAGGCGGCCCGCGCCGGCGAGCAAGGCCGCGGCTTCGCCGTGGTGGCGAGCGAGGTGCGCAGCCTCGCGGGGCGCTCGGCCACCGCCGCCAAGGAGATCAAGGGCCTCATTCAGGACAGCGTGCGCAGGGTCGAGGACGGCTCGATCCTGGTGACCGAGTCCGGCCAGACGCTGGCAAAGATAGTCGCCGCGGTGAAGAAAGTCTCGGACATCGTCGCCGAGATCGCCGCGGCCTCCCGCGAGCAGTCCGCCGGCATCGAGCAGGTGAACCGCGCGGTGATGCAGATGGACGAGCTGACGCAGCAGAACGCCGCGCTCGTCGAGCAGGCCACCGCCGCCTCCCAGGCCATGGTCGAGCAAGTGCGCGGTCTCAACGAGATGCTCGCCCGCTTCGACGTGGGTGATACGTCCGCCAAAGAGCCGGCTGCGGCGGCGAGCCGCACCGCAACGGGAGGACGCGGCACGAGCCGTGTGCCGCCGGCGGCAGGCGGCGCCAACAGCGCCCGCAATGCCACGGCGCCACGGGCGGAGCGGCGCAGGGCCAACCGGCCCTGGGCGCAACGCCCGGCCGCCGGTCCGACCGTCACGCCGCCGGTGCAGGGCGCGCCGCGGCTTGCCGCCGTCTCCTCGGGCGGCATCCACCCCGCCGCCGCCGAGGAGGCCGAGTGGGAGGAATTCTGACATGTGCAGAAGCGATAGACACCCTGGAGCGCGCAGATGGCACGGATACTCGCGGTAGACGATTCGGCGTCGATGCGCCAGATGGTGGGCCTCACCCTCACGGGCGCCGGCCATGAGGTGCAGCAGGCCGCCGACGGTGTGGAGGCGCTGCAGATCGCCGAGCGCAAGACGTTCGACCTCGTCATCACCGACGTCAACATGCCGAACATGGACGGCATCACGCTGGTACGCGAGCTGCGCGCCCGGGCGAGCTACCGGTTTGTGCCCCTGCTCGTGCTCACCACAGAGGCCACCGTCGAGCGCAAGCAGCAAGGCAAGGCCGCCGGCGCCACCGGCTGGCTGGTCAAGCCGTTCAATCCCGAGCGGCTGCTCGCCACGGTCAGCAAAGTGCTCAGTTGATTGCCGATTTCCCTCATACACATGCCACGAGGTTTTTCCATGCAAGCACCCAAAGTCCTCGCCACCCTGGCGATCGCCTGCGCCGTGAGCGCGACTGCCTACGCGAACTGCCGACTGCCGACGGCCCCCAGCAAGATTCCCGACGGCGCCACCGCGAGCCAGCAGCAGATGCTCACGGCCATGCAGACCATCCAGGAGTACAACCACGACGTTCAGACCTATCTGAAGTGCCTCGACTTCGAGGTGCGCCAGAACCAGATGAGCTCGGACCATCAGGCGAGCCTGCACAACGCCGCCGTCGATCAATTGAAGCGCATTGCCGCCGAATTCAACAGGCAGGTCGTGATTTTCAAGTCCAAGCACAGTTGAGCCGCGCCTGCGCCCGCACGCTGATTCGACGCCCGCGCTCGCCTCCGGCGGCCCGCACCGCAGGCGCCGCGAAGGCTCAATCAAGCGTGCACCCGCGCTGTGTGGTTCCGTAGCGATGGCCAGAGGATGACGCGACACACACACATACCCCCGCCACAGGCCGGCGCCCCCTGCGTGCCCGGCCGGCCGCCGGCCGAGCTGGTCCGCTCCGCGGAAACCTCAGCCGCGCTCATAGAGCTTGCGATCAGCGAATCGCGGCGGCCCGTCGAGACGCTCGCGGAGGCGCTGCGGCGCATCTCGGCGGCGAGCGCCGCCGGCGAGCGCCCGATCGCGGCGGACGTTGCAGCCTGCGTCGAGAGTCTGCAGTTCCATGACCGCATGATTCAGCAGCTCACGCATGTGCGCGATCTGCTGGCCGGCGTCGCCGCGGCGGCGCCGGCGCGGCCGGACCTGCCGGGCTGGCCGGCGCTGCGCGAAGCGCTGCGCTCGCGCTTCACCTCCGAGTCGCACCGGTTACTGTTCAATCTGCTGATGCCGCAGGAGGCCGGACATGCCCACATCCAGCTGCGCGCCGACGAGGGGAGCGTGGAGCTGTTTTGAGCGCGCGCACCGCCGTCATGGCCGATGCCGCTGCGCCGCGGCTGCGGGAATTCGCCTTCCACGAGCGGGACTTCCAGGCCCTGCGCTCGCTCGTGAAGTCGCTCACCGGCATCAATCTGACGGAGCAAAAGCGGGAACTCGTGTACGGCCGCCTGACACGACGCCTGCGCGCGCTCGGACTGAAGAGCTTCGCCGACTACCGGGAGCTGCTCGCCGGGGACGAGCGCGAGCTCACCGAGCTGTGCAACGCCATCACCACCAATCTCACCGCCTTCTTCCGCGAGCCGCACCATTTTCAGTCTCTGCGCGAGCAATGGCTCGAGCCGCTCGCCGCCGACGCGCGTGCCACCCGGCGCCTGCGCATCTGGTCGGCAGGCTGCTCGACGGGCGAGGAGCCCTACTCCATCGCCATGACCGTGCTCGAGACCCTGCCTCATCCGGCCGGCTGGGACGTGCGCATCCTCGCAACCGATCTCGACTCGGAGGTGCTGCAGCG
>JAJZVF010000112.1 GCA_021845825.1 Pseudomonadota bacterium
AGCCCGAAGGCGAGGAGCCGCTCGCTGCGCACCGTGAGGGAGCGCTCGATGTCGCGCAGAATCCCCGGGGCGGCGGCCGCGCCGTTGACGCGCTCGAGCTCGCGCAGGGCCTCGCGTTCCCTGCCGCGCATCACGAACCAGCGCGGCGTATCCGGCACGAAAAGGAGCAGCGCGAGGAACATGAGCGCCGGGAGCGACTCGGAGGCGAGCATCACGCGCCAGGCCGTCGAGAGGTACCAGGCATGGGTGCCGAGGGACTGGATGAACCAGTTGACGAAGTACACGAGCAGGATCCCGACCACGATGGCGAGCTGGTTGAAGGAGACGAGTCGCCCGCGGATCTCGCTCGGGGCGATCTCCGCGATGTAAAGCGGAGAGATCATCGAGGCGATGCCGACGCCCATGCCCCCTAGGATGCGGTAGCAGATGAAGGGGGTGAGCGCCGCCGGGCCCATGCGCCCGATCACCCCGAGGCCGAGCTCCGGCACGGCCGAGCCGATCGAGCCGACGAGGAACAGGAAGGCGGCCGCCATCAGGCCGCGCTTGCGCCCGAAGCGGTTGGCGATCCAGCCGGCCACCCCCGAGCCGAGCACGCACCCGAGCAGCGCGCTCGAGATCGTCCAGCCCGAGAGGGTGCTCGCGGCGGTCTGCGAGAGGTGCTGCGGATCGATGAAGTAGTGGTCGATCGCCCCGACCGCCCCGGAAATCACCGCCGTGTCGTAGCCGAACAGTAGTCCGCCGAGGGTCGCCACGAACGTGAGCGCGACCACCAGTCCCCTGTTGCCGTCAGTCATGGCCTTCCCATCCCCCCGTTTGCTCGAGCGCATAGTATGTCCGGCCGCGCGGGGAAAGTGTGCGCGATCCTCGCGGCAGCGGCGGCTGTCGGGCTTTCTTACATATTGCCGCCGGCGGGGGCGCAGGCTGCGTATAACACATTGAATAAATGTGGATTCTAAAATCCGGCATGCCTCTTGCTAGGCTCTCGGGCAGCAGAGGCCCGGCGCATTACCCATAAGAGCCCGAGAAGGTTGTAACGCCCCATGTCACCGGACAGCGAGCACGCCGCGCGGCCGATCAGGCTGTGCCCACGCAATCAGGCGCGATTGCGCCGCACGAGCAGCGCCGAGAATGACTCGGGCTTGTGCCGCGCCCGAGCGGCTACGGCCGCAGCGCCCCGATCGGCAGCGGAGTGGCGAGAAAAAACCCTTGCGCATAGTCGACGCCAATGTGCCCGAGCGCATCGAGCACGGGCTGCACCTCGACGCACTCGGCCACCGTCGCAATGCCTAGCGTGTGCCCCACCTTGCAGATCGCCTCGACCATGCTGCGGTCCACCGGATCATCGGCGACACGGCGCACGAACTGACCGTCGATCTTCACGAAATCCACCGGCAGGGTCTTCAGGTAACTGAACGAGGACAGCCCGGTGCCGAAGTCATCGAGCGAGAAGCGGCAGCCGCGCCGCTTCAGCTCCTGCATGACGAAGGCGACGTTCGACAGGTTGGTCACGGCGGCGGTCTCGGTGATCTCGAAGCACAGCGCCTCGGCGAGGCCCGACTCCTCGACCTGCGCCATCACGAAATCGATGAAGGACTGCTCGTTGAGCGAGGTGCCGGAGAGGTTGACCGCAAGGAGCGGTAAGCGGCGCGTTTGCGAGCGCCAGCCGGCGAGGAACTCGAGCGCCCGGCGCACCACCCAGCGGTCGATCACCGGCATCACGTTGTACCGCTCGGCCGCCGGGATGAACTCCCCGGGCGGCACCAGCTGCCCGTCCGCCTCGCGCAAGCGCACGAGCAGCTCGTAGAAGGCATCCCGGCCGCGGGCGACCGGCAGGATGGGCTGAAAGTACAGCTCCAGGCGGTTCTCCTCCGCCGCGCGTGTCACCCTCGCCACCCAGTGCATCTCGCGGTGCCGCGGGTGGCTCAAGCCCTCCGCCTCGTAGAGGTGGATGCGGTTGCGCCCCTCTTCCTTGGCCGCGTAGCAGGCGATATCGGCGGCGCTCATCAGGTTGGCGACGCTCCCGGTATCGCAGCGGATCTGCACGACCCCGACGCTCGCGCCGATCGAGAGCGAGACCGCGCCCCAGGTAAAGCGGTAATCGCGGATCGACTGGCGGATCCCGTCGGCGATGCGCGTCGCCTGCTCGAGCGTGCAGCTCTCGAGCAGCACCCCGAACTCATCCCCGCCCAGGCGCGCGATGGTGTCCGAGGCGCGCACCCGCGATTGCAGCAAGCCGGTGATGTCGCGCAGGAGCCGGTCGCCCGCCGGGTGCCCGCAGGTGTCGTTGACGACCTTGAACTGATCGAGATCGATGTAAAGCAGCGCATGCGTCGCCTCCCCGCGCTGCGCGGCCGACACCGCCGTGCACAGGCGGCTGTCGAACTCGCGCCGGTTGATGAGGCCGGTGAGCGCATCGTGGCTCGCCTGGTAGGACAGCGCGCGCTTCAGGCGCCGCTCGTGGGTCACGTCGTGAAAGACCATCACGGCCCCGATCACCTCGCCCTGGCGGTCGCAGATCGGCGCAGCGGTCTCCTGGATGGCCACCTCGTGGCCCGAGCGCGTGATGAGCACCGCGTGCTCGGTGGCCGAGCGGCTGTGCGCCCGGCCGAGCACGCACAGGAGCGGGTTGTCGATCGGGGCGCGCGTGCTCTCATCGACCAGCGTCAGCACCTCGGCGATCGGCCGGCCGCGCGCCTCATCGAGCCGCCAGGCGGTGAGGTTCTCGGCCACCGGGTTGATGTACTCGATGCGCCCCTGCGCATCGGTGCTGATCACCGCATCGCCGATCGACTGCAGGGTCACCTGCGCGCGCTCCTTCTCGGCGAACATGGCCTGCTCGGTGCGCTTGCGCTCGGTGATGTCGGCGATCGTGCCCTCGTAGCCGGTGATCTCCCCGCTCCCGTCGCGCACCGCTCGAGCGTTCTCGAGCACCACCACCGGCTGGCCGTCGCGCCGGCGCAGCACGAACTCGGCGTTGCGGATCTCTCCCTCGGTCTCCACGCGGCGGAAGAACTCGGCCCGGTCGTCCGGGTTCCAGTACAGGCTCGCGAGGTCCTCGATCCGATAGAGCTCCTCGGCGCGCTCGTAGCCGAGGATGGCGAGGAAGGCGGGATTCACCGAGCGCAGCCGCCCGTCGCGCCCGCTCTGGTACACGCCCTCGGCGATGCTCTCGAACAGGCCGCGGAACTTCGCCTCGCTCGTGCGCAGCGCCTCCTCCGCGAGTCGCCTCGAGATGGCGATGCCGGCGATCTGGGCCGCGTGCGCCATGATCCGGCTCTCACGCTGGCCGGGCAGGCCCGGTGAGTGATGAAACACCCCGAGGCAGCCCAATGTCCGCCCGTCGGCGGCCTTGATCGGGGTGGACCAGGCGGCCTTCAGTCCGGCCTTCAACGCGAGCTCCCGATGCCGCTCCCAGAACGGGTCGGTGGCGATGTCCGCCACCAGCACCGGCCGATCGAGGTACACCGCCGCGGCGCAGGAGCCGCTGCGCAGGTCGACCGGGGCGTGCTCGAGCGCCGCGCGCAGCGCCGCCGGCAGCTTCGAGCCGACCTGATACGCGAAACTGCGCCCGTCCTCGGCGAGCACGGAGATGACGCAGACCGTCCCCACGCCCACCGACTCGATGAAGCGGCTCACCGACACGAGCACCTCGGCGAGGGGCACATTCCCGGTGAGCTGCTCGAAGACCGCCCGCTCGGCCTGGGCGACCCGCTCGGTGAGCTCCAACTCGTGCGAGCGGTAGGCGAGCTCGGCGGCCTCATCGGCCATCAGGCGCATCGACTGCACGATGCCCCGCCGCTCCGCATCCATGGCCTCGAACTGGGCGCTGAAGAGGCGCAGCATCATCCCGATATCGGGCAGCTCGCCCCCGGTGCGCAGCTGCACCTCCTTCACCACCGCCCGCACCTGCGGGTGAAGCGCCGCGGAGTCGCACGGCAGCCCGGGCTCGGCCCGCACGATGGTGGTGGCCGAGGTCGAGGAGACGGCAGCGGGCGGCGCCGCATCGTCAGCGGGCCCGCGAGCGGACTGTGCGTTTTTCTTCGGCATCGTGGAAGGCGGCCCTGCTTCGAGCATCCGGTTTATAGCGTCCTCAAACTAACCGTAGCGCCGCCTGAGCCGGCGCGCACGATCCGGTTGAAAAACCGTGACTTTCGCCCGGTTTTGCCGCGCAGCGGCGCCCGCGGCCCGCCCCCCGGCACCGGGCCTGCGCGGGGCGCTCAGCGCGCCAGGAGCGGGGGCTCCTCGATGGCCGGCAGCTGCGCGGCGAGATCCTCGAGGTAGCCCTCCCAGTGCCTCACCTCGGCGAACCAGGGAAAGGCGCGCGGGAAGGCCGGATCCGCCCAGCGCGCGCAGACCCAGCCCGCATGATGGAGCATCCGCAGCGCCCGCAGCGGCTCGATCAGGCGCAGCTCCCGCCACTCGATATCGGCAAAGAGCGAGTAGCCCGCGAGGAGCTCGCTCCACTGGGCCTGCTGCTCGGCGGGGGCTCCGGAGAGCAGCATCCACAGGTCCTGGATGCGCGGCCCCATGGCGCAGTCATCGAGATCGACGAAGAGCGGCCCCTGCTCGCCCCAGAGGAGATTGCCGAGATGGCAGTCCCCGTGCAGCCGCACGTGCGCCACGGGGCTCACCTGCGCGTAAACGCCCGCGATGCGCTCAAGGAGCAGCCCGCTCAGGCGCTCGTAGCGCGCGCGCAGCGCCTCAGGCAGGAGCCTGGAGCCGAGCACCGCCTGCCGGGCCTTGGCACCGAGCCACTCGATGCCCACCGTGGGCCGGCGCACGAAGGGCCGGCGCGCCCCCACCTGGTGCAGGCGCGCGAGCGCGCGCCCGAGGAGCTCGCGCGCCCCCGGCGCATCGAGCTCCGGGGCCCGGCCGGGCAGGCACGGGAAGGCCGCGAAGCGAAAGCCCGCGAGGTGAAAGAGCGTCTTGCCGTTGCGCTCGATCGGGGCCGCCACCGGCAGCTGTGCCTCGCGCAGCTCGGCGGTGAAGGCGTGCTCCTCGAGGATCTGCGCATCGCTCCAGCGCCCCGGCCGATAGAATTTCAACACGAGGAACCCCTGCGCGCCCCCCAACCGATAGACGCGGTTCTCGTAGCTGTTCAGGGCGAGCAGGCGCCCGTCGGGCTCGAGAGCGGCGGCGGCGGCGGCATCGAGCACCTGCTCGGGCCCGAGGCTCGCAAAGGGCTGCGCGGGGCGGGGCGGGGCGCGGCGCCGGCCTGCGGTTTTGTTCATGGCGATTCGTTTATCATGGCCGCCTGCACGGACTTCGGATCCCATTCTCGCATGAACGCCTCGAGCATCCTCGTCACCGGCGGCGCCGGTTACATCGGCAGTCACGTGGTCCTCAAGCTGCGCGAGCGCGGCGAGCCGGTCGTGGTGCTCGATGATCTCTCGCGCGGGTTCCGCCAGGCGGTGCTCGATGCGCCGCTCGTCATCGGCCGGGTGGGCGATGCGCACACCGTGCGCGAGGTGCTCGCCGCGCACCGCGTCGAGACGGTGATGCACTTCGCCGCCTACACCATCGTCCCGGAATCCGTGCGCGAGCCGCTCAAATACTACGGCAACAACACCTGCTCGACCCGCACGCTTCTCGCCGCCTGCCTCGAGGCCGGCGTGCGCCACGTCGTCTTCTCCTCCACCGCCGCGGTGTACGGCATCCCCGCGAGCGGCCTCGCCGCCGAGGACACCCCCACCGCCCCCATCAACCCCTACGGTACCTCCAAGCTGATGTCCGAGTGGATGCTGCGCGATGTGTCGGCGGCCTCGCCCCTTAAGCACGTGGCGCTGCGGTATTTCAACGTGGCGGGCTCGGACTCGGCGTGCCGCGTGGGCCAGGCCACCCCGCAGGCGACGCTCCTCGTGAAGGTCGCCTGCGAGCACGCGCTCGGCAAGCGCCCGCAGGTGTCGATCTTCGGCACCGACTACCCGACCGCCGACGGCACCGGCGTGCGCGACTACATCCACGTGGAGGATCTCGCCGCCGCGCACCTCGATGCGCTCGATTATCTGCGCGCCGGCGGGGATTCGACGGTCCTCAACGTCGGCTACGGCCACGGCTACAGCGTGCGCGAGGTGCTGAAGAGCGTCGAGCGGGTCTCGCGCCGGCCCCTCAGGGTGCGCGAGGAGCCGCGCCGCGCGGGCGACCCGCCGGCGCTCGTGGCGCAGGCCGAGCGCATCCGCAGCCTCCTCGGCTGGAGGCCCCGGTTCGATGACCTCGACACCATCGTGCGCCACTCGCTCGCGTGGGAGGAGCGGCTGCAGCGCAAGCCGTGGGGCTAGTGCGGCCCACGCGCGCGAGTACAATCGCCCACATGCGGTGGATGCGCCCTAGGTCCTTGAGCGGCCTGATGCTTCTCGGGCTGGCGCTCCTCGCCCTGCCCCTGCTCGCGGCCGTGGTCACCGCGGCCCTGCAGTTTCGCACGCTGTCCTACCGGGGCCAGCGGATCGTGCTGCAGAGCGTCACCGCCGCCCGCGAGGGCCAGAAGCTCTTCAGCGAGATCGATGCGCTCGACCGCACCTCGCGCCTGTACGACGTGCTCGATGATCCGAAGCTCCTGCAGGCCTACCGGCAGGAGGACTCAGCGCTCTCGGCCACGCGGCGCATGCTCTACCTACAGGCGGGCGCCCCCACCCGGCGCACCCTCGATGAGCTCGCGGCCCTGCAGAAGCAGATCCGCCACCGGGTGCTCAGCACCCCGCCCGGCATCGCCGCCACCGAGACCGCGGCTTTCACCCGCCGCTTCGCCACCCTCGGGACCCTCGTCAACCGCATCGCGCGCCAGAGCAACGAGCAGATCGACGCCGAGGTCGCCTCGCTTCGCCACCTCACCGAGCGCGCGCGCGAGCTCCTTTTCTGGCAGGCCGCGCTCCTCATCCCCCTCACGGTGATCGCCATCTCGCTGCTCACGCTCCTCATCGGCCGCCCGCTTCGGCAGATCGACCAGGCGATCCGCGCGCTCGGCCACGGGAGCCTGCAGGAGAGCATCGCCGTGAGCGGCCCGCGCGACCTCGAGCGCCTGGGCAAGCAGATCGAGTGGCTGCGGCGGCGCCTCATCGAGCTCAACGAGGAGCGCGACCGGTTCCTGCGCCACATGTCCCACGAGCTCAAAACCCCGCTCGCCAACATCCGCGAGGGCACCGAGCTCCTGATGGACGGGGCGGTGGGCGAGCTCGACTCCAACCAGCGCGAGGTGGCCGCGATCCTGCGCGACAACGGCATCCAGCTGCAGCGCATGATCGAGAACCTGCTCTCCTTCAGCGCCTGGCAGACCTCCACCGTGGGCTTGGACGCGAGCGAGTTCCGGCTGCGCCCGCTCGTGCGCCAGGTGCTCGAGAGCCAGCAGCTCACCGTGCTCTCCCAGCGCATGCGCCTCGATGTGCAGGTCGAGGACGTGACGCTCGTCGCCGACCGTGGCAAGATGCGCCTGATTCTGGAGAATCTGGTCTCGAACGCCGTCAAGTACTCCCCCAAGGGCGGCACCATCCACATCCGCGCCTGCACCTTCGGCGAGCACCTGGTGCTCGATGTCGCCGACACCGGCCCCGGCATCCCGAAAGACGAGCGCGAGCAGGTCTTCCGCGCCTTCTACACCGGCCGGGCCGCCAACAGCATCTGCATCAAGGGCACCGGCATCGGGCTCTCGGTGGTGTTGGAATTCGTCACCGCGCACGGCGGCACCGTGCAGATCGTCGACGGGGAGTTCCCCGGGGCGCATTTCCGCATCCGCATGCCCCTTCGCATCATCCGCGACCGACCGCCGAAGGAAAGAAGCCAGGCCCATGCCGCTTGAACTGCCGAAGATCCGCCCCGCGAGGCTTGCCGCGGCGCTTGCCGCCTTGAGCCTCACCGCCCTCGCCGGCTGTCAGACGAGCCGCGAGTTGATCGGCCCCTTCACCCACCCCGCGCCCCCGGTGCTGAAGAAGCCCGCGCCCCCCAAGCCCCTGACGACCGACCTCATCCTCCTCAGGCGCTGGCTCGATGCACCGCCCGCCGACCAGAGGAGCCTGCTCGCGGCGGCCGAGCAGGCCTACCGCGCCGACCCCGGGGACCGCCAGACGCTGCGCCTCGCGCTCCTTCTCGGGGAGCCCTCGGGCGACACGCCCGCCGCCGACCTGCCGCGCGCGCAGACACTGCTGCAGCGGCTCCTGTCCGACCCCGAGAGCACCCTCTCCCCGGGGGAGCAGACCCTCGCGCGCTTCGAGCTTGTACTCATTACGCGACAATTGACGTTGCAGACGGAAAACCGCACGCTTCAGCTCACCGGAGCACAGCGCCTCGCCGATCTCAGGCGCCGGCTCCTCAGCACTGAAGCAGTGAATGTCGCCCTGCAAAGACAGCTCGGGGTGGCGCGGGCCAAGCTCATCGCCATCGCCAACATCGAGAAGTCGCTCGAGGGCAAACTCGGCACCGAGGCAGCACCGAAATGAACGATCCGGCCATCGCAATGCAACCCGAGCCCCGCAAGACCTTCCCCGCGGCGGGCGGGCGGCGCAAGGCCCGCATCCTCCTCGTCGACGATGATCCGGGGCTGCTGCGGCTCCTCACCATCCGCCTGCGGGCGGAGAGCTACGACGTGGAGGCGCTGGAAAGCGGCCCGCAGGCGCTCGCAGCCGCCGGGCGCTTCCGCCCCGACCTGGTGATCAGCGATCTTCGCATGGAGCCGATGGACGGTATCGCCCTCCTCAAGGAGCTGCAGGTGCGCTGGCCGGGACTCAAGGTGATCCTGCTCACCGCCCACGGCACCATCCCCGATGCCGTGCAGGCGACCCAGATGGGCGCCTTCGGCTTCCTCACCAAGCCCGTCGACAAGCAGGAGCTGCTCGACCAGGTCCAAAAAGCACTGCGGATCTCCGGCTTCGGCGCCTCGAGCGAGGACTGGCGCGCCGAGATCATCACCCGCTCGGCGGTGATGGAGGAGAAGCTCGCCCAGGCGCACATGGTGGCCGGGACCGATGCGCGGGTGCTCATCACGGGCGAAAGCGGCACGGGCAAGGAGGTCCTCGCGCGCGCGATCCACCTCGCGAGCCCGCGCCGCACCCACCCCTTCGTCGCCATCAACTGCGGCGCCATGGCCGAGAACCTGCTCGAATCGGAGCTGTTCGGCCACGAGAAAGGCGCCTTCACGGGCGCGAGCAGCGCCCACGAGGGCCTGTTCCGGGCCGCCGACGGCGGCACCCTCATGCTCGATGAGATCGGCGACATGCCGCTTCGGCTGCAGGTGAAGCTTCTGCGGGTGCTGCAGGAGGAGGCCATCCGCCCGGTCGGGGGGACCACCGCCGTGCCGGTGAACGTGCGGGTCATCTCCGCCACCCATCGCGACCTGCAGCAGATGCTCGCCGAGGGCCAGTTCCGCGAGGACCTGTACTACCGACTCAACGTCGTGCACATCGAGGTGCCCTCGCTCAACCGCCGCCGCGAGGACATCCCGCTCCTCGTGGCGCATTTCCTTGCGCAGATCGCGGCGGCCACCGGCACGCGCAAGATCTACGCGCCCGAGGCGGTCGAACTCCTCGCCACCGCCGACTGGCCGGGCAACATCCGCCAGCTCCACAACGTCGTGCGCCAGAACGTCGCGCTCTCGCAGACCCCCATCATCCCCGTGGAGCTCGTCCAACAGTCCCTCGGCGGCACCGCCGGGCACCTGCCCTCCTTCGACCAGGCCCGCGACGAGTTCACCCGCAGCTACCTCTCGCAGATCCTGCAGATCACCGGCGGCAACGTCACGCAGGCGGCGCGGCTCGCCAAGCGCAACCGGACCGATTTCTACAAGCTCCTCGCGCG
>JAJZVF010000113.1 GCA_021845825.1 Pseudomonadota bacterium
ATAGATGTCGGCATCGAGGCGCTCCATGTGCCGCTCCGGGTGCGCGACGGGCCGGAATCCGAACGGCTCGTAGAGCCCGTGTGCGTCGTGGGTCACGAGCGACCAGCGCCGCAGTCCCTGCAGCCGGGGATGCGCCATCGCCGCCTTCATCATCGCCTTCGCCAGACCCCGTCCGCGGTGATCCTCGAGCACGTAAACATCCCCGACGTAGCAGAAGACCGCGTAGTCGGTGACCAGCCGGCAGAACCCGACCTGCGCGCCCCCGGGCGCATAGGCACCAATGCACAGCGAGCCGCGCACCGCGCGTTCGACGGTCTGCAGAGGGATGTTCTTCGACCAATATGCCCGGCGCAGAAATGCATGCACGGCCCTAAGGTCGATGCGCTCCGGATCGTCCGAAATGACATAGCCGCCAAGATGCCGCAGCACGCCCGACGAGGCGTTCTCGGGGCTGGGGCTTGAAGCGCTGCGCTCAGATCCAGACATCGTTCTGCGCCGTTCTCGCCCCGTGCTCGCGGCCGGTATTGATCACACCGCGCGGCTCGATCAGCAGCACCTTCGCTTCCTCGCGGGCCGAAGGCTTGTGGCGGCGCCCTTTCGGCACGACGTACAGCTCGCCCGCACCCAGCTCGATTGCGCCGTCCTCGAGATCAATGCGCAGCCGCCCCTCGAGCACCAGGAATGTCTCGTCGGTATCGGGGTGATCGTGCCAGATGAACTCCCCCTCCATGCGCACCAGCTTCAACTGGTAGTCGTTCATCTCCGCGATCACCCGCGGCGACCACTGCTCACTGAGCAAAGCGAGCTTGTCGCGCAAATTGATGGCCTGCTGACCCATAACATCCACCCTCTCATCCCGATCGGCGCACCGGACGATTACCGTAACAAGAGTCGCCCTCCCGGAGCAACTCCGGGCTCGGAGCCTGTCCCGCGTGCGGCGTGGACGACACGGTCAATGGGTCGCGACGCCTGGCATGCGCGCGCCGTGGCGGACCTCGACGCGGCCTCGAGCATGCTGCGGCAACGGCGCGAGGTGGATCGCCGGATCCCTCATCGCTCGGGTCCTCACACTGCTCGCCACCTCAGATCGAAGCACCGCCGCAGTTCAGCCCGTCCGGCGGCAGTCACGGCCAACGCCCGCGACCCCTCGAGGCGCCGCAGCACATGCTTTTCCTCAAGCTGAGCGCACAGGGCTGCCCCCAGCCACCCGGCCAAGTGCGCCCGTCGCTCCGTCCAGTCCAGGCAGAACCGCACCAGCGGACGGCGCAGGCCCGCGGGAGGCTGCAGGCCGAGCGACTCGAGCCAGCGGTTCCCGGCCTTCGTAACCGTCGCGCCCGTCCCATTGGCGATGACATAGCGGCGCCGGATGGCATATTCGCACAGAGCGACGCCCAGGCGACCCGCGACGTGGTCGTAGCAGCGCCGGGCGCTGCGGACATCCTGTGCGACTCTGACGCCCGGCATCGCGTCCATCGCGGTCCGCGACAGCACCTCGATCGCCTCGGCGACCGGCTCGCTGCAGATGCGAAACAGCCGATAGCGCCCCACGGTGCGCACCGCCAGCAGTCCGCCCGCCACGAGACTCGAGAGGTGGGCGCTCGCCGTCTGCGCCGATGCACCGAGCCGCATCGCCAGCGCGCCCGCCGGCTGCTCGCTCCCGTCCATCAGCAGTCCGATGATGCGTGCGCGCACCGGATTGCCGATCAGGGCTCCGATCCGCGCGATGTTCGGCATCTCGTGGCGATACGACATATGCGCATTGTCCACGCAGATGACCCGCCGATGCTACAGATCTTCGTGAAACGATCCGGCCGCGGCGCGAGCAGGCTCGACGCATGAGCATCGCGACCGACTTCATCCCGATCTGCCCGGAAATCCTCTATTTCGGCACACCCGTGGCCGTCCTCAGCAGCCTCAACCCCGACGGCGGCACGAACCTTGCGGCCCTCTCGAGCTTCTGGGCGCTCGGCGACCGCCTCGTGCTCGGACTGGGGGTATTTGGACAGACCGCGGCCAATCTGCGCCGCCATCCCGGCTGCGTCCTCAACCTGCCCTCCCCTCGGCAATGGCCGCAGGTCGAGCGACTGGGGCACACCACAGGGTGTGCACGCCCGACTGAATATCACCGGACAGCCGGAATTGCTTACGCCAACGACAAGTTCGCCGCCTCCAACTTCACGGCGCTGCCGGCGGAGTGCGTCAAACCCGATCAAGTCGCGGAATGCCCTGTGCACATCGAAGCCCGGGTGTCCGCAGTTCATCCCGCAACCGATGCCGCACCGTTCATCTATGTGGAGACTCGCAAACTGCGGGTCCATGCGCAGCGGGACATTCTGAATGCCCGCGCGACCCGCATCGACATCGACGCGTGGTCGCCGCTGTTTTACCTGTTCCGACACAATTACGGCAAAGGCGCGCATCTCGGCGCAAGCTTCCGCGCCCGAGACGAATGGTGCTGAAGCGCACTTCGGGCCGTGAGCTGCGCGCCCCTGCAACTGCGCTGGACAGCGTCCGCGCCCAGATCGCACTGCAGGATGCGAGGGGGATTTCTTACGCACGAGACTCGGCTCGAGCGCCGTGCGCTAGGAGGGGCGCTTGCAGCCCGGGCAGCTGCTGCGGGCCGTGGGCCTGGCCGACTTCTCAGTCAGGATGTGCTCGAGGCGGTGTGGCCCTGAGCTCTAAGCGGTGCCGTGTAATCCCGTTCCAGACCGGTCGCCCGCGCGTGGACGCGGAGCAGATCGCCTCGGGTGACTACGCCGAGCAGCGTGCCCGTGGTCCCGTCGACGATCAGAGCTCGGCCGACCCCGGCGTCGATCATGCGATCGGCGAGTGACCCGGCCGGCTCGTCGGGATAGCCGAGGAGCGGGACGCCGTTCGCGAGGCACTCCCCGAGCGTCCGAGCGCGCCGCGCGCCCGGTCGTGATCGGCGCATGAAATCGGCACGCGACAGTATGCCAACCACGCCTCCGGCGGCATCGAGCACGGCGAGGTGCCTATGGCGCCTGCCGCCGGCGCCGCGCGCCAAGAACTCACGGGCCTCTTCCCACGATTGGTTCGCGGCCAGAGTAGGGCCCGGGTCTCTCATGATCTCGCCCACGCGCGTAGCCGCGAATGGATCCACCCCGAGTTCGCAAGACAGATGGCGCCCCCGGCGCGCCAGACGCTCGGTCAGAATGGATCGACGCAGCAGCAAGGCGGTCACAGCGAAGGATGCACCGCAGGCGATGGCAAGCGCCGGCATCACGCGCAGGTCTCCGGTCAGCTCGACGGCGAATAGAATTGCGGTCAAGGGACAGCGCAACGTTCCACCGAGCACGGCGGCCATCGCAACCAGCGCCCACAAGCCACCCGTGCCGAATGGCAGGATGTGCGCTTCAAGGGCGCCGACCGCTCCACCCATCAGCAGCAGCGGCGCGAGCGTACCGCCGGCGGTGCCCGAGGCGAGCGACACCAGCCAGATGATCGATTTGACCAATAGGAGCGCAAGCGCGGCATGCCACATTACCGTGCCCTGGATCAGGGCTGCGATCGTGTCGTAACCGATGCCAAGGGAGGCAGGATCGATGAGGCCGCCGATACCGACGACGATGCCCCCGAGTGCCGGCCACCACATCCAATGAATGGGCAGTTGCTCGTAACGCTCCTCGAGCCAATACAGCGCGGCCGTCGTCAATGCCGCTTGCAACCCCGCGATCACCCCCACGGCGCCGCACAGAGCCAGTCCCCACCATGGCACGATCGGTAGGGCGAACTGTGGGAAGAGGGGCCAGGGTCCAACCAGCCACGGCCGCCAGGCGATGGCGGCGATCACGGAAACGATGACAGGCACGACACTGCGCGGCTTCCACTCGAAGAGCATAACTTCGATGGCCAGGAGGACCGCCGCCACGGGAGTGCCGAAGACACCGGTCATGCCCGCCGCTGCACCGGCGGCGAGCAGTGTCTTGCGCTCCGCGGAACTCAGGCGGATCAACTGCGCACCAACCGCCGCGAGAGCACCCCCGGTCATGATGATCGGGCCCTCGGCACCAAACGGGCCGCCCATGCCGATGGCTATGGCCGAGGCTAGCGGTTTCCAGAAGGCCACTTTCGGCTCGATCCGGCTCTTGTCAACGAGAATGGCCTCGAGCATCTCCGGGATGCCATGTCCGCGCACCTTGAGCGAGCCAAAGCGGGCGATGAGTCCGACGAGCATGCCGCCGAAGACGGGAATGAGAATGGAGCCGGGCCCGAGGCGCGCGTCCGCCAAGTCGGGCGAGCTGAGCGAGAGGACATGGAAATAGGCGAGATTCGTGATGAGCGCGATCAATCGCAGTAGCACCCAAGCCGCAACGGCGCCCAGGGTCCCGGTGACGAGGCCCATGGCCGCGAGCAGCAACAGCCGCCGGTCCGCGGTAAAGTCGCGCAGAGCGTCACGCATCCCGGGGGTGCAGGCCGCCGGTTTCACCCGCCAGCTGCCGCCAGCCTGGGGCATGGAGCTGACCCGTCTTTCATATCGTATTGCGATATTATTACCCCGGGGAATGTCGAATGTCCACCAGCCGCAAGAACGCGCGCCAATCGACCCCTCAGATCGAGAAGCTCGCGCCGCACGACTATGAGGTCCTCGCCGAATTTCGCTATGTCTTGATGCGATTCCTGGCGTTCAGCGAGCATGCCGCGGCGTCGGCCGGTCTCGCGCCGCGCCAGCACCAAGCGCTGCTCGCGATCAAAGGCTACCCGGGCGCACGAGGCGTGACCATCGGCGATCTTGCCGAGCGGCTCGGTATCCGCCACCACAGTGCGGTGGGTCTGGTCGATCGGCTGGTCAGCCGCGGGTACCTGGCGCGCCGGCAGGATCCGCGCGACCGGCGGCGCATGCTCCTGTCCCTCACGGCTGCCGGTGAGCAGGCGCTCGCCGGCCTTTCCCTCACACATCGGCAGGAGCTGCGACGGGTCGCACCGCTGTTGAACGGCCTGCTGAGTCGACTCGAGCCGCCGGGGGACTGATGGGGCGCGAGCGGCTCGCCGGTTGCCGCGCCGACCGAGCCGCTTCAGCCCCCGGTCGCCCGCTCATCGTCACCGCCGGAGTCGGGGCGGCTGACGGCCGTGCCACCACCGATGACGATCCACCGCCTCATGTTCCGTCGCTCCCGCGGGCATCTGAGGCTACAGCCCGCGCGCTCATGGAGCGTGGCCCAAATGCCTCGGTGGTGCGCTTGCCGCAAGTGCACGACACGACGAGGCAGGGCCTGAGCACTCCCCTGATTGAGCTCGCGCGCCAGAGGTATCTTGGCCTACATCGCCCGTGGAACCAGTCGCCGGCCTGCCGCCCGTGTCGGGGATGTTGCCCGGCGCTACCGGCTTGCTCTCGAGCGAGGCGAGCGCGCGCTGCCTGATCCCGGGTATGCCGCGACGCCGCGCCACGCCGTAGCGGTCCCGCCGAAGATTGCCGCACAGGTGCACTCGAAGCGCCCCAAGGCGCTCAGCGCAGCCGGTATATTCCGCCGCCATTGACAACGCGACGGCGAATGGCGCGCGAGCGCCGGCGATGCCGTTGGCCATCGGCGAGCGCACGGCGCAGAGCGGCTATGCCGCAACGATGACTTTTGTCAGTTTGCGGTCATTCACAGTTGCGCCTGCGACCGTGCGCGTTATCAAATTCACGCGTCCGCGCGGCGGACTTCCCGGGAGGCGAGACGGTCATATGCCGCACTATCAGTTCCAGGTCGTGTATTTCGAGGCGACGCGCCGCTGCAATCTGCGCTGCCCCATGTGCATGACCGGCAGCAACGATCCGCGGCGCGTCCGGCGCGGCGTGCGCGCCGAGCTCACCCTGGACGAGATCCGGGAACGGATCATGATTCCCGCCCGCCGTCTCGGCATACACACCATGGGCTGGAGCGGCGGGGAGTTTCTGCTGCGTAAGGACGCCCTGGAGCTGCTGCGCCTCACGGTGGACATGGGCTACAAGTGCTCGGTCCTCAGCAACTGCAAAAAGCTCACACGGCAGCGCCTGCAGAAGATCCGCGATGTGACCGGCGGACGCGCTCGAATCGTCGTCGGCCTGAATGCCGTGGACGAGCAGAACAGGCAGACCCGCGACAGCGAGTCGGACCGGACGCTCGAGGTGCTGAAGGACTGCGCGGAGCTCGGGCTCGGTACACACGTGGTGATAACGATCGGCAAATACAATACCGGGAGCTTCGAGAAGACGGTCGAGTTCTGCGTCAAGCACAACATCGCCTACAACCGCTCGCCGCTCGTTCCACGCGGCTCCGGATCGGGGGGCTTCCAGGGGTTGGCATTCGACCGGAACGATCTCGAGCGGCATTTCCATCCGGCGCTGCGTCATTATCCGCACGGCTACGTGAGCTATACTCCGTATTTCCTCTCTCCGGAGCTGCATGCCCAGGTGTCCGGGGACGTGCGCAACAACACCGTCCCGCAGAATCCCTCGATCGGCTGCTGGGTCGGGTCGTGGCTCACCATCAACGCGGAGGGGGATGTCTCGGTCTGTCCCGTGCTCCTCGATGCGCTGAGCGGAGGAAATGTGCGCGACAAGCCCATCGACGAGCTGGTCGAGTCCAGCGCCTTCTTCGCGGAGATCACCGATCGTTCCCGTCTCAAGGGTCGGTGCGGCCGGTGCCGCTACCAGTATACCTGTGGAGGATGCCGGGCGATGGCGTTCTATCACCGCGGGGATTACATGGAGGAGGATCCCACTTGCTTCTTCGAACCGGTGGATCGCTCCACGGTGAGCGAGCACGAGGCGGAAACCAACCGGGTCTTCAAGCAATATCTCCTGGTGGCGCGGGCGGCCGGAGCATATAAACCTCCGGCAGGCAGCACGCTGTCAAAGCTTCTCTCGGTGGGCAAGAGCGGCCAGGACTGACGGCCCCGGCCGCTCATGTCCGCGGCGCCCGTCAGGAACGCGAAATCGCACGCATGGCAGGAGGCCGCTCGAGTGCGCTGGCCCAGGGCCTCAGTCCAGCTCGCCCAGGAGCGCCTCCGATCCCGTCCGGTTGTGCCAACGGTCGAACCAGAGCACCTCCTTGAGCGGCAGTCGCGGCAGCCACTCCGCGGCTTCGAGCTCCGGGCGGGCGAAGAAATGCGAGACATAGCCCACACAGAGGTAGGCGATGGGCTGGATATTCTGGGGAATGCCGAGCGCTGCCTTCAGATCACGGTGGCGCAGGATGCTGACCCAGCCGACGCCGATGTTCTCTGCGCGGGCGGCAAGCCATAGGTTTTGCACGGCGCAGACCGCGCTGTAAAGATCCATCTCTCCCTGGTGGGTGCGGCCGATCACCACCGGACCCGTGCGTTTGCGATCACAGGTGACGCAAATGCCGAGCGGCGCCTCGAGAATCCCCTCGAGCTTCAAAGTGCGGTACACGGCGCGCCGCTCGCCATCGAACTTCTCCGCGGCCTCTCGGTTTGCCGTCTGAAAAGACTCCCACACCCTGCGCTTGACGGACGGATCGCGCACCACGATGAAATCCCACGGCTGCATGAACCCCACCGAGGGTGCGTGATGGCTTGCCGTCAGAATGCGCGCGAGCACCTCATCGGGGATGGGATCCGGGAGGAACTGCCCGCGGACATCGCGACGGCTGAAGATGCATTTGTACACGGCGTCCCGCTCGGTGCTCGACAGCGGGCTGGTCTGGATCGGATTGACGCTCATGATTTCCCCTGCACGGCGAAGGCGAGCGGCCGTGCTTCCGGGCACGACGCTCCAGGGCTTGCAGGCCGGTCTTCTGACTCTGGTTCCTCCCCTCCGCACGCCTTCCCGACCGAAGTCAGTGGCGGATTGCGCGGCGGGTCCCCATCACAGCGCTGGGCACGTGGCGGAATCGCACCGCCTTCCCGATTCTCCCGGCGGCGCCGGGCACCTGAAGCGCGGGAGATTGTGCCACGGGCATACCCGGCGATGCCCGCCGGGAAGCTGACTTATCGCAGCGCGAGGGATCGAATCCGCGCGGACACGACTCGCCCGAGGCGGCTCACGAGCGCCCCGAGGAGGGGCCGATCTACCGCCCGGTCTACGGCGCGCTGCGGGCGTTGCCGTGGCTCACCGGGAATTTCTGCAGCACCTGAGCGCGTTGCCTGCGAGCTGATGGCCGCACGGTCCGGCCGCAACTTCGACGAGGCTCAAGGGTGCATGGAGACGCCCCGCCTTGCCGTCCAAATCCCGTCGCGCTGTCATAAAACGGTCACGGCAGCGTGCTCTACTCCATCCTGTCACACGGACCGAGCCGCTCAACGGTGCCCGCCGCAGACGACCATTATCGGTTTCGAACGATCTGGATCTCGGACATCCACTTGGGCACTCCCGGATGCCAGGCGTACTATCTCCTCGACTTTCTGCGCACGCACAAGGCCCACACGCTCTACCTGGTCGGCGACATCCTCGACGGCTGGCAGCTGAAGAGGAGCTGGTACTGGCCGCAGGCGCACAACGATGTCGTGCAGAAGATCCTGCGCACCGCGCGCAAAGGCGCAAAGGTGATCTACGTTCCGGGCAATCACGACGAGCTGGTGCGGCAATTCATCGGACTGAACCTCGGCGAGATCGCCATCACCGAGGAGGCGATCCACACCACTGCCGACGGCAAGCGGCTCTGGGTCGTGCACGGCGATCTGTTCGACGGGGTGATGCAGCACGCCCGCTGGCTCGCGTACCTCGGGGACTGGATGTACGCGATTGTCCTGAAGCTCAATCGTTGGCTCAACGCGGTTCGTCAGCGGCTTGGTCTGCCTTACTGGTCCATGTCCCAGTACTTGAAGCACAAAGTAAAGAACGCCGTCAATTTCATCTCCGATTTCGAGCACGTGATGACCGAGGAGGCGCGTCGGCGGGGTTGCGACGGGGTAGTGTGCGGGCACATCCACAAGGCCGAGATGCGCCAGATCAACGGCATTCTCTATTGCAACGATGGCGATTGGGTGGAAAGCCTCACTGCCGTTGCCGAAGACTTCAACGGCACGCTCCACTTGATTCACTGGCGCACCCGGCTGGCGGAGCCCATGAACCTCGGCCGCATCGCGGACGAGCGGCCAGATGCCAGCTCGCTGCCGGCTTGATCACGATGCTGACCACGGCGAAGTCCTCGGCGGCTCACAGCTCGTGCGCGGGGCGAGGACGTTTCAGCGCGAACGAGGCCCACGGCGGAGGCTTGCGATGAAGATCATGATCGTCACCGATGCCTGGGAACCGCAAATCAATGGCGTCGTGCGGACATTGCAGGTCACCGCGCGCGAGCTTCAGGCGCTCGATCATTCGGTGCAATTCCTGACCCCGCTCGAGTTCCGCACGCTCCCCTGCCCGACTTATCCGGACATCCGCTTGTCACTGCTGCCGCGCCGGAAGGTCTTCCGCCGCCTCCGTGCATACGATCCGGACGCGCTGCATATCGCCACCGAAGGTCCGCTCGGCATCGCTGCCCGGCGCTTTGCCTTGCTGCATCGGATGCCGTTTTCCACCGCTTATCACACGCGCTTTCCCGAGTATGTGCGCGCGCGCACGGGCCTGCCGCTGACTTTCACTTACCGGTTCCTGCGCTGGTTCCATCAGCCCTCCGAGGCCGTCATGGTTCCGACAGACGGGGTCAGACGTGACCTGCAGGCGCATGGATTCAGGAACGTCGTCACGTGGTCGCGCGGCGTCGATCTGCAGATCTTCAAGCCCCGGACCGGCCGGCGGCTCCGGAGCGC
>JAJZVF010000114.1:0-4208 GCA_021845825.1 Pseudomonadota bacterium
GCCCGGCGACCAAGGCTGCGGCCGGCAAGAGGACAGCCAAGCGCCCGGCGACCAAGGCTGCGGCCGGCAAGAGGACAGCCAAGCGCCCGGCAACCAAGGTTGCGGCCGGCAAGAGGACAACTCAACGTTCGACGACCAAGGCCGCGGGCCGCAAGAGCGCGAAGGTGAAGAAGCCAACCAGAGCCGGCTCGGGCAGGACAGCCGCCCTCAAACGCACGGCCGCGAAGGCAGCGAAGCGCAAAATCGCCCGGCGGCGATAGCCTGATGCGCTGACTCGGGCATTGCTCCCCCATCCGCTGCGCGGGTCCGGCTTGGCGACGCGGCGGGGCAGATTTCCGGCCGTGCGAGGCCTGTCTCTCACCGCCGTGCCGCGCAAGCAGGGGTCGCCAACCGTGAACTTGCTCGTCGCCTAGTATCGATGGTTCGCTCAAAAGCACCATCCCGGTCCGTGCCGCGTACTCCGGGCGAATCCGCGGGCCGGATCAGCGCGGCCATCCCTCAAACCCTGACCAAGGCCTGTCCAAAATGCTCCCGCCGCAGCACCTTTGCGATCTGCACCGGCGCATTCTCCATTCCGTCGATCATATCTTCCCGGCATACGAGCCGGTGGGCTCCGTACCAGACGATGGCGTCCTTGAGGAACTCGGCGCGGCGATGCTCATAATCGCGCAGGTTCAGGCGCAGAATCCGCACCTTGGCCTCGGCTGCGGCTTTCTCGTGGCCTGTGCGCGTGTGGTCCGGTCTGTCCGAACCCAGCACCACTCGGGCGCCGGGAGCCAAATGCCGGCCGGTGAGCAGGGCGTCGAGCAGCTCCCCGCTGCCGGCGTCGAAAAAGATGTCAAAGCCCCTGGGAGCGACCTGCCGCAGGCGCCTGCTGACGTTCTCCGTGCGGCTGTTGATACAGGTGGCAAATCTGGCATGTCGGGTGGCCCAAGTGCATTTCTCCGCCGTATCATCGACGCCGACCGCCCGCGCGCCTTTGATCGCGGCCAACTGACCCGCCGTGGCACCCGCCACACTGGATGCGGCGGCGATCAGCACCGTCTCCCCGGCCTGCACGCCCGCCAGATCGATCAGGCCGAAATACGCGGTCATCCCTGGCGGACCCAGGACGCCGAGCGCCGTCCAGGGCGGAGAATGTCCGGGATGCAGCGCAATCACATGCCGTCCGTCACTCGCGCAGATTTCGCGCATGCCACAGTCCAGCACGACGCACTGGCCGACGGTGAATACGTCATTGCGAGATTCAATGACTTCGTAAACGCCGAGCGCCGGCACGATCTCGCCCGGAGTGGCCGGATCGGCTAACGAGAGGCGCAAGGGGTCGACCGCCAGCCAGCGAGCGCGGCAAAGGATACCCCCGTGCACGAGGTGCGGAGCCTCGGCCCGCACGACCTCGAACTCGCCGTGGGGCGTTGCGGGAGCGCGCTTGAATCTGACTTCTAAGTTGCGCACGGATGCAGCTCCTGCGGTCCAGCCCTTGCGGCTCTCACAAATAGCTTAAACCTGATTCGCCTCTGCGGCACAATGCCGTATTGCATGGCCAAGCGATACCATACCCCTGCGCAAGCGGCCCCTACGGCGCGTGTCCGGCGCAGCTATTTCGAGTATCTTTACGGCCAGCTGCATGTCCATCACGCAATCCCCGCCGGAGGCGGTTTTGACGAAGCCACTCCTTTGCTGGCGCTGCATGCCGCGGCGCAGACCGGCCGCATGTTCGGGGGCATTCTGCTGGCAATGGGCGCCGACCGCTCGGCATTCGCGCCCGACCTGGCGGGTTTCGGGCAATCGGACGGGCCACGGGAAGCGCTCACAGCGGCCGATCATGCGGCAGCCATCGGCGATTTCCTCGACGCCATGCGCCTGCGGCAGGTGGATGTCCTGGGCTGCGGCCTCGGCGCCCTCGTGGCCATTGAGCTCGCGCTGTCTCGGCCAGGTGTCCGACGGGTAGTCGTGATGCCTCTGCCGCCGGAGGCCGGGCAGCCGGATTATCCGCTCGGCGCGCAGCTGGCGCGTATCGCTCAGCCGCTGCTGTTCCTTTACCCACGGGACATGCCGCAGGCGCTCCTCAGTGCAGCCGGCAACCTGCCGGTCCGTGCGCGGCGCGAGCTGCCCGGCAACCTGTCGCTGCTCGAGACCGCCCCCGAGACGGTGGCCGAGGCGATCAAGGACTTCCTGAGCTGAATCGTCCATGACCAGTCACTACATCGAGCAGATCCTCAAAGCGCGCGTGTACGACGTCGCGATCGAGTCCGCCCTGGAGAAGGCGCCGCGCCTGTCGCGTCGTCTGGGCAACCACATCCTGCTGAAGCGCGAGGACCTTCAGCCGGTGTTTTCCTTCAAGCTGCGCGGCGCTTACAACCGCATCTCCCGCTTGTCGGATTCGGCGGCGCAGCGCGGCGTGGTATGCGCCTCGGCGGGCAATCACGCCCAGGGCGTGGCGCTGGCCGCGCGCAAGCGCGGCATCACCGCCGTGATCGTGATGCCGCAGACCACGCCGCGGATCAAGATCCAGGCGGTGATGGATCTTGGCGGGGAGGTCTTGCTGCACGGTGACGATTACGATACGGCGTGCGAGCACGCGCTGCAGCTGGCGCGGGAGCGCAACCTCGTATTCGTCCACCCGTTCGACGATCCCGACGTCATCGCCGGTCAGGGCACCATCGCTGTGGAGCTGATCCGCCAGACGGGCGGCAACCTCGACGCCCTGTTCGTGCCCGTGGGCGGCGGCGGGCTCATCGCCGGCATTGCCGTCTATGTCAAGTATCTCTACCCGGCGATCCGCATCATCGGCGTGGAACCGGAAGATGCCGCCGGAATGTACGAATCGCTCAGAGCCGGGCGGCGCGTGACGCTGGAGCGGGTAGGCATTTTCGCCGATGGCGTGGCCGTCAGGCGCGTCGGCGAGGAGACATTCGAGCTGTGCCGCCGGCACGTCGATGAGATCGTGCTGCTCGACAACGATGAGATCTGCGCAGCCATCCAGGACGTGTTCGAGGACACCCGCTCCATCGTGGAGCCGGCCGGCGCGTTGGCGGTGGCGGGCCTCAAGAAGGTCGTCGCCCGCGAAGGCTGGCAGGGCAAGCGCCTCGCCGCCATCACGAGCGGCGCCAACATCAACTTCGACCGGCTGCGTCACGTGGCCGAGCGTGCCGATCTCGGCGGCGAGCGCGAAGCGCTTCTCGCCGTCACCATCCCGGAGCAACCGGGGAGCTTCCGGCGTTTCTGCGAGGTTCTCGGCCGGCGCAGCATCACGGAATTCAACTACCGGTACGAGAGCGAAGCGGCCGCGCAGGTGTTCGTCAGCTTCGGCCTCGCCCAGGGCAGGGAGGAAAAGGAGAGCGTGGCGCACGCGCTGCGTGCGGCGGGCTATTCGGTCATCGACATGAGCGACAACGAGATGGCCAAGCTGCACGTCCGCTACATGGTCGGCGGCCGCGCGCGCGGCATCCGTGACGAGCTGCTCTACCGGTTCGAGTTCCCCGAGCGACCGGGGGCGCTGCTGAAATTCCTGGATGCAGTCGGCTCACGCTGGAACATCAGCCTGTTTCATTACCGGAACCAGGGCGCTGATTACGGTCGCGTGCTCGCCGGCATCCAGGTCCCGCCGGTGGAGCGCGCAGACTTTCTGCAGCATTTGAATGACCTGCACTACGCCTTCGCAGAGGAAACCAACAACCCGGCGTACAGGATGTTTCTGGGAGCTTAGCCCGGCTCGCTCAGAAGTCGAGGTGCGATGCGGGTCACCCGTGTATATAGCTCTCGAGCTGCTCGATGGTGCGCTGCTGCTCCTCGATCAACGATTTGACCAGATCGCCGATCGAGATGATGCCGATCACCCGCCCGGCCTCCACTACGGGCAGATGGCGGATGCGCTTCTCGGTGACCAGCGTCATGCACTGCTGCACGGAGGTGTCGGGCGAGACCGTCACCACCGGCGAGCTCATGATCCGGCTCACGGGTGTCTCGGCCGAGGAGCGGCCGAGCAGGATGACTTTGCGCGCATAGTCCCTTTCCGAGACGATGCCGGCGAGCGCCTCGCCGCGCATGACGAGGAGGGCGCCGATGCGATGCTCGGCCATCGAACGGATGGCCTGGAGGACCGAGTCCTCCTCGGCAACGGTGAACAGCGTAGATGGCTTGCGACTGAGCAGGTGACGCACGGTGGTCATGCCATTCCCCTCCACGATGCCGCGGTCCGCGGTTCT
>JAJZVF010000114.1:4308-9576 GCA_021845825.1 Pseudomonadota bacterium
CGCCAGAATTGCAAGGTATCTCATGACGACCCTCTTACGCTTGGTTTCCCCTGGCGACCCGGGTGGGCAAACCCTCGCCCCGATCTGCGGACCGGGTCGTTCCTATCCGAGCAGCCTCTCCCGCCGATACAACCGCCCGGTGAGCCAGACCAGGGCAGCCGCCGCCGCGAGCGTGGCGCCGACCGAGACGAGAGTGTAGGACACCCGCAGGGGCTCGGCGCGCAGCACGCTCATGATGAGGAACTGCTGGCCGAGAAACGGCACCGCCATCAGCGGCAGGCTCGACCGCAGGCCCAGGATGCTCGCAAACATCAGCGGCATGGTGGGAATGAACACGATGAGCGAGACGTACGTCTGGGCCTCCCGATAGCTTCGCGTAAACGAGGCCACCAGAGTCATCAGCGCCGCGCCGAGCGGGATCAATGGCAGGCACTCGAGCACGATCGCCGCCACGCCTGCCGGACCGAGATCGACACTCATGCCCAGCCGGGCGAGTCCCACGTGCTGCAGCATCACATCGAAGCCCGATACAGTGAGCACCAGTGACACCAGCATCATCGCGCCCGCCGCCAGAGTCTTGCCGTACACCAGTTGCTCGCGCTCGACGGGCAAGGTGAGCAGCGGCTCGAGCGAGCCGCGCTCCCGCTCCCCCGCGGTGGCGTCGATCGCCAGATACAGCCCGCCCATCATCATGGTGAGCAGAATGACATAGCCCAGGCCCCCCAGCGCCAGCACGGCGCGGCTTCGCGGAGTCGAAATGTCGATGGGGTGTACGGCGATGGGCGTCAGCAGCAGAGGATTCAGGCCCCGCGCCACCAGGCGCAGCTTGGCGATCTCCCCGCCGTAGGCTGCGAGCAGCCGGTCCACCCGCTCGAGCGCCTCCCGCTCGGACCGATTGGACTCGTTGGCATACAGGCGCAGCGCCGCCGGCCGCCCGGCGGCGAGCCGGGCGCCGAAGGCGCGCGACACGTAGATGAGCGGTCTATGCAGCCGCTCGACCAGCCGGCGAGCGCCGGCACGATTCGTCTCGACGTCCGCGGTGCGTATGTCGTATTGGTGCAGGAAGGCCAACAGATGTGGCGCACGCCGCGCGTGCGCCACGGCCAGATGAACCGGCCGGGTACTTTGGGTCCTGCCGTGATGGATGCCGATCGACAATAGAGCGGCGAACAATACCGGCATCAGCACGGGCCCGACGATGAGCGCAGTGATCAGCGAGCGCCGATCGCGCAGGTTCTCGCGAAATTCCTTGCGAAAGACAAGCCAGATCGCAGTATGCGACTTCATCGCCTAGCGCCCGCCGCCGCAGGCGCCCTGCGGATCCTCGATTCCGACCAACCGCACGAACGCCTCTTCGAGCGATTCCGCCCCGGCCTGCGCCCGCAGCTCATCCGCAGTCCCATGCGCGGCCACCTTGCCATGCGCGATGACGACCACGGCGTCGCACAGCGCCGCCACTTCCGGCATGACGTGACTGGAAAACAGGATGCAATGGCCCTGATCGCGCAACCGGCGCAACAGCCCCCGCAGCATCCTCACCGCCATGACATCGAGTCCATTGGTCGGCTCATCCAGCAGCACGTTGCGCGGACGGTGGACCAGGGCGCGGGCGAGCGCCGTCTTCAGCCGCTCACCCTGGGAAAATCCCCTCGCCGCCCGGTCCGCGAACTCCTGCATTTCCAGCTGGCCGATCAGCTCCTGCGCGCTCGCGCGCGCATCGCCGCGCGCCATGCCGTGCAGCGATGCGAAATACAGAATGTTTTCCCGCGCCGTCAGATGAGGATACAGACCTGCCCCGGCCGGCAGCACTCCCATGCGCCGGCGCGCCTCGAGCGGCGCCTCGATGACGCTGGCGCCGTCTATCCAGGCCTCGCCGCCGTCCGGCGCGAGGACGGTGTAGAGCATGCGCAGGGTGGTCGACTTGCCGGCGCCGTTGGGGCCGAGCAGTCCGGTGATATGCCCGTCGGCGGCGCTGAAACTCACTCCATCGACGGCGGTGAGCGAACCGAAACGCTTGACGAGCCCGCGGGCGTCGATCATGCCGGCCCTGCGCTCACGGCCCCGGCCCGTTCGGGGTCAGGAAGAAAGGCATCGGCCGCAAATTGCGCAGACACGCGGTATCGAGGCCGGCCACCGAGGCGCGCCGCACGAACTGCGCCATCACCTTGTCCATACACGGATCCAACAGCTGCCCGTGCCCGAAGCCCGCAATCACCAGACTCAGGCTGTGCGTGAAGCCGCGCGCGGCTTCGGCGGCGTAGCGCGGCGGGGTGATGGGGTCGTCGCTCCCCGAGAGCAACAGCGCCGGCACGGTCGAGTGCAGCGGCGCGTGAAAGTCCGGGCCCACCGGACCGTGCGGCCACAGCCTGCACACCTCTTCCAGGTCATCGATGGGGGCCGTGCCGAGAAAGGTGTGCCGCATCCGCGCCCGCTGCGCAGCGGTGATGTGAAAAAAGGGAACGTCCTCGGAACACACCACTGTGTTGTTCATGCCGTCCGCAATGGCGTTGCCGTAGACGCGGTCGATCAGCGCAAACTGACCCGCCAGAGGAGCGAAGTCGCCGGCGGCGGCCTCGTGCAGATCGAGCGGTAGGAGCGCCGCCAGCGCCGGAGTGTAGCTCGCCAGGCGCAGCACCTGCGCCAGTTGATAATTGGTGAATTCCAGCCGGCGTGGCGTCCCGGCCCCGTCCGTCACGATGACCCGCTCCGGATGCGCGGCGAGCGCCGTGCGCACCTGGCGGTACAGCGCCTGCGGGTTGCCGAAACGCGCGCGACAGGCGCGGCGCCGTGCGCAGGCGGCGAAGATGCGCGACACCGCCCGCTGCGCATCGATCGCGCTCATGGCACCGATCGCCACCTGGGGCGGCACCACGCCATCGAGGATGACGCTGCGGACCCGGCTCGGATACCGGCGAATGTATGCCTGCGCGACCACCGTGCCGTAGGAGGATCCATACAGGTTGATCCGCCGATATCCCAGGGCGGCGCGCACCCGCTCAAGGTCCTGCACAGCGAGGTCGGTCGTGTAGAAACGCACCCGTGCATGCTTGCGCAGACGCCTCAGGCAGCGCTCGGTCTCGGCGACGATCTGCGCCCGTGTGGGCGGACCGCCCTCCCCCGCGCCCTGCCCGCACTCGAGGGCGTTCGATCCAGCCGTGCCGCGCTGGTTCACCAGCACGATGTCCCGGTCGCGGCGGATCAGCGCAAACGCGGGCGCGACGCTTGCATAAAATGCAGTCGCGGCCTCCCCGGGGCCGCCGGCCAGCACGAACAGCGGATCGGGCTGCCGGACCGTGCTGATCGCCGGCACCACAGCCACGGAGAGGCTGATGTGCCTCGCGGCCGGCCGCGCAGGGTTCTCCGGCACTGAAAGGTGCCCGCAATCGGCCTTCACCAGGCTCAAGCCGCCGGCGGAGCGTAGCTCGCAAGGCTTCAGCGGCAGCGACCGGCGCGCCGGCGCGGCGCGGCCCGCCGCGCTGACAGCGGCAAGCCCCAAGCTCACAAGGACGATGGCCATACGCACGGTGCGCGTCATTCTAAGGCAAGGGTCGCGGCCGCGCTGTTTTGGGTCGCCGGCGGGTGTGGTCTGCCCACATGAGCCCGCGGGAGCCCCGCTTGCCCGGGTTCACCTCAAGTCTTTCGCGCCGAGAGCCCCTGCGCGCAGCGCGGGGAGCGCCTGGGGCCGTTACAATAGACGGATGCGTTTCGCCCATCCCTTCGAAGTCATCGTCATCGGCGGCGGCCATGCTGGCACGGAAGCGGCGTTGGCGGCCGCCCGTATGGGGGCTCGCACCCTGCTGCTGACTCAAAGCATCGAGACCGTAGGCCAGATGAGCTGCAATCCGGCCGTCGGCGGCATCGGCAAGGGCCACCTCGTGCGTGAGATCGATGCCCTGGGCGGAGCCATGGCGCGCGCCACCGATCGCGCGGGCATCCAGTTCAGAACGCTGAACGGCAGCAAGGGCCCGGCGGTGCGCGCCACGCGGGCCCAGGCTGACCGGCAGCTGTACCGCCAGGCTATCCGCGCGATGCTCGAGAGCGAGCCGCGCTTGTCGGTGTTTCAGCAGGAGGCGGCGGACCTCGAGCTCGAGGGCGAGAGCATCCGGGGCGTCGTCACAGTCACCGGGATCGTCTTCGAAGCCCCCTGCGTGGTTCTCACCGCAGGCACCTTCCTCGGCGGGCGGATCCACGTGGGTTTGGACAGCTACGCCGGCGGCCGCGCCGGCGATCCGCCCTCGAGCCGCTTGGCTGCGCGCCTGCGCGAGCTGCCGCTGCGCGCCGGCCGGCTGAAGACCGGCACTCCGCCGCGCATCGACGGGCGCACGCTCGACTACTCCATGATGATGCGCCAGGCGAGCGACGAGCCGCTGCCGGTCTTCTCCTTCCTCGGACGCGCCAGCGAGCACCCGCGGCAGGTGGATTGTTTCATCACTCACACGAACGAGCGGACTCACGAAATCATCCGGACGGCGAGCGCGCGCTCGCCGATGTTCACCGGAGCGATCGAGGGCGTGGGCCCGCGCTACTGTCCGTCCATCGAGGACAAAGTCCTGCGCTTCGCCGACCGGACTTCGCATCAGATCTTCGTCGAGCCCGAAGGGCTCGCGACCCACGAGATCTACCCCAATGGCATTTCCACCAGCCTGCCGTTCGATGCACAGTACGCACTGGTGCGCAGCATCCCTGGGTTCGAGAATGCGCATCTGACGCGCCCCGGCTACGCAATCGAATACGACTTCTTCGATCCCCGCGATCTGCGCCCTTCGCTCGAGACGCGCGGGGTGCGCGGCCTGTATTTCGCCGGCCAGATCAACGGCACCACCGGCTACGAGGAAGCCGCCGCCCAGGGGCTGCTCGCCGGCATCAACGCTGCGCTCGCCGTCCGGGGACGCGAAGCGTGGGTCCCGAGGCGCAGCGACGCCTACCTGGGTGTGCTTGTCGACGATCTGGTCACCCGCGGCACCCGCGAGCCTTACCGCATGTTCACCAGCCGCGCCGAGCACCGTCTGCTGCTGCGGGAAGACAACGCCGACCAGCGACTGACGCCGATCGGGCGCGAGCTCGGTCTCGTCGACGATGCGCGCTGGCGGCTGTTCGAGACCAAGCAGCGCCTCGTCGAGCGGGAAGTCGAGCGTCTGCAGAGCGTGCGGCTGCGGCCGGACGACATCAGCACGCGCTGGTGCGAGCGCGTTCTCGGCGGAGCGCTCGGTCGCGACGTATCTGCGTTCGAGCTGTTGCGCCGCCCCGAAGTCGACCATGAGACACTGT
>JAJZVF010000115.1:0-1584 GCA_021845825.1 Pseudomonadota bacterium
GATGATCTACGTGATCCCGGAGTTCCAGGGGCTGTTCAAGAACTTCGGCGCCAACCTGCCGGCCTTCACGCTGCTGGTCATCCACATCTCGCAGATCGTGCAGCACCAGGGGATCTGGCTCGCCATCGTGGCGGGCATCGCCGTGGTGACATTTCACCACTTCTACAAGCGCTCGCGGAAGCTGCGCGAGATGCTCGACCGGCTGTCGCTCAAGATCCCCATCATCGGCCCCATCCTCAACAAGGCGGCCATTTCCCGCTATGCGCGCACGCTCGCCACCATGTTCGCCGCCGGCGTGCCGCTGGTCGAGGCGCTGGAATCCGTCGCCGGCGCCTGCGGCAACATCATCTACGAGGACGCGATCTTGAAGATGCGCGACGAGGTCGCCGCCGGCCAGCGCCTGCAGCGCGCCATGGAGACCCAGGGCATCTTCCCCAACATGGTGGTGCAGATGATCGCCGTGGGCGAGGAAGCCGGCTCGCTCGATGAGATGGCCGGCAAGGTCGCCACGTTCTACGAGGCCGAGGTGGACAACGCGGTGGACAGCATGTCGAGCCTGCTCGAGCCGCTCATCATGGTGATCCTCGGGGTGATTGTCGGCGGCCTGGTGATCGCCATGTACCTGCCGATCTTCCAGCTCGGCAACGTCGTCGGCTGACCGCAAGGGAGTCCCCGATCGTCGCCCGCCCCCCCGCGACCGAGGCCTGCTCGTGTCGCTGATCGAACTGCTCGCCGGCTCGCCCGCGCTCTATACCGGCGTGTGCCTGCTGCTCGGGCTCATCGTCGGCAGCTTCCTCAACGTGGTCATCCACCGCCTGCCCATCATGATGGAGCGGCAGTGGCGCGAGCAGTGCGCCGAGCTGCAAGCGGGCGAAGCGGCCGGCGGGACGGCCGCGAGCGGCAAGCCGACCGAGCGCTACACGCTCATCGCTCCCCGCTCCGCCTGTCCCGCGTGCCACGCCCCGATCGGCGCGCTTCAGAACATTCCCATTCTGAGCTACCTCTTTCTGCGCGGCCGCTGCGCACGGTGCGGGGCGCGGATCAGCCTGCGCTATCCCCTGGTCGAGGCTCTCACCGGGCTGCTCTCGGCGCTGGTGGCCTGGAAGCTCGGCTTCGGCTGGCCCTCGCTCGCGGCGCTCGCGCTCACCTGGTTCCTGGTGGCGCTCGCCGGCATCGACATCGGCCATCAGCTGCTGCCCGACAGCCTCACCCTGCCGCTCATGTGGATGGGCCTGCTGCTCAGCCTGTTCGCCCCGGGACCGGGAGGCGCCCCGATCCCCGTGGACCCTCGGGCCAGCCTGATCGGCGCAGCCGCAGGTTACGCGAGCCTCTGGAGCGTCTATCATCTGTTCCGGGCGCTCACCGCCCGGGAGGGCATGGGGTACGGGGACTTCAAGCTCCTCGCGGCGCTCGGGGCCTGGCTGGGGTGGCGAATGCTGCTGCCGGTCGTGCTGATCGCCGCGGCGGTCGGCGCCGTGACGGGCATCGTGCTGATCGGCGTGCGCGGCCGCAGCCACGCGGCCCCCATCGCCTTCGGTCCGTTCCTGGCGGCGGCCGGCTGGCTGATGCTGATGTTCGGCCACC
>JAJZVF010000115.1:1684-9299 GCA_021845825.1 Pseudomonadota bacterium
CGGATAAAGAACATGTCTGCGTCTCATGAATCGGACGTTTACGCGGCGCGCCGATGTCGCGCACAATAGCCAGCCACTATGGCCACCGAAATCGCCGACACCGCGGCACCCCTCACGCCCCCCGCCGCACACCCGGCGAGCGGCCGCACCGTGATCTTCGAGCAGCCGCTCAACGAGCGGATGCGCACCTTCTTGAGGCTCGACTTCCTTTATAACCAGGCGCTCTATCACAACGAGAGCGGCACCCCCTGGGACAGCCGCGCGGCGGTGGGGAGCCTCATCGACATCCTGGCGATCATCTCGCGCGGCGACCTGCGCTCGGATGCGCTGAAGGAGATCGAGCGCCAGCTCACGCTGCTCGGCGAATATCAGGCCAAACCGGGCGTCGATCCCAAGCGGCTCGAGTCCTTCATCGCCAACCTCGGCCGGCTGCGGGCCGAGCTGATGGCCGCGGGCGTGGCCTGCCAGCAGCCGCTCAGGGACTCCGAGTTCCTGAATGCCATCAAGCACCGCAGCGCCATCCCGGGCGGCACCTGCGATTTCGACCTGCCGGCCTACCTTTACTGGCTGTCCGAGTCCGGCGAAACCCGCCGGCACGCCTTCAGCCAGTGGCTGGCGCTGCTGCGGCCGCTGTGCGACGCGGTCGCGGAGCTGCTGTGGCTCACCCGCCAGTTCGGCCGCAGCCGCCGGGAGTGCGCCCAGGCGGGCTCGCTGACCATCACCTTCGACCGGGACAACCCCTTGCAGCTGCTGCGCATCACGCTGCCGGCCGACAGCGGCCTGTACCCGGAGGTGAGCGGCAGCCATCACCGCTGCAACGTGCGTTTTCTCCAGTGGAAGGGGCTGTCCGAGCGGGCGGTGCAGACCGGCGAGGATGTGTCGTTCCTGCTCACCGCCTGCAGCTAGGCAGCCCTCGCCGATGCAGATCAAATGCCCCACCTGCCGGCGCAAGATCGAGTGGTCCGCGGCGCCGTGGCGGCCCTTCTGCAGCGAGCGCTGCCGCCTCATCGACCTCGGCGCCTGGCTCAGCGAGCGACATGCCATCCCGGGGGAGGCGGTTCAGGGCGAGCCCAAGCGCTCGCCCGAGTGCAAGCGCGCTACGGAAATTTGATCTTGCCGCCGCCGGGGCTCGCGCCCGCGCCGACCTCCGGCACCACGATGCGCGAGGCCGCCTCGCGCCGCAGCTCCCGGGCCTCGTCGATGGCCTGCTCCAACCCCGCCCTGACGCCCTCGGGGAACCTCTGCAGGGCTTCCTCCAGGGTGGCCGCCGGGATCTCGAACGTGAGCGGCAATATGCCGGCCGGAGTGAGGAGCTGTGTCTGACCGGCGAACAGCACCGGCCGTGACGGATCGGGCGCGCCGCCTGGCGTGACGGGCGTCAGGCGCCGGACGCTGCCGGCGCGCCGGTCGGTGAAGGTCTCTTCCCGGTAAAGATTGGCCGAGTCGAGTTGAACCTCCGGAAGGTCAGTGTCGGCGGCCATGAAGGTCCTTTCGTGCAGTGGGCGTGGACTGCCATTCTACCAGCGCGGCGAGGAAGGGACGGTCCGCTTCGAGGAGGTCCTCCTCGGCGAGCCGAGCCGGCTCGACCCATTTCAGCGCCTGGCCTTCCAGGCCCCGCGGCTCGCCGCGGAAACGCTCGACCACCCACAGCGAAAGCTCCACCGTACGATCCGCGTACGGGTGGGTGAGGCGCATCATGGGGCGCCCCTCGAGCATCTGCACCCCGAGCTCCTCGCGCAGCTCGCGCGCGAGGGCCTGCGCCTCGGTCTCATCCCCGGCGAGCTTGCCGCCGGGAAACTCCCAGCGGCCCGCCATGGGCTTGCCCGGCGGGCGCTCGGCGATCAACACGCGCCCGCCGGCGATCAGCGCCGCCGCCACCACCCGCACGGTGTTCGGCAACGCACTCAACCGACGTTCGAGAGCGCGCCGTGGCAGTGCTTGTACTTCTTGCCGGAGCCGCAGGGGCAGGGCTCGTTGCGCCCGACCTTGCGCTCGGCGCGCACGAAGGGGCTCTGCGGCTCAAGCGGCAGCTCCGCTCCCGCTGCCATGCCGGCGGCGGCGACGGCGCCCGGCTGCGCGCCGGCATCGGCGCCGCCGGCAAACAGCTGCGCCTCGGCGTGCTGCGCCTGCAGCGCGCGCATCAAGCGCGCACGGCGCTCCTCCTCCTCCCGGTCGACCTCCTCCTGGGTGCGCACCTCGATGCGCATCAAGGTCGAGACGGTCTCGAACTTCACCTCATCGAGCATCGAGGTGAACATCTCGAAGGCCTTGCGCTTGTACTCGGTGCGATAGTCCTGCTGCGCGTAGCCGACGAGGTGAATGCCCTGGCGGAGGTAGTCCATCCCGGCGAGGTGCTCGCGCCAACGCGAGTCGAGCGTGCGCAGCATCACATCCTTCTCGATGTGGCGCATGAGCGGCCCATCGAGCAGCGCTCCCTTGGCCTGGTAGGCCTCGTCCACCAGGCGAACCAGGCGCTCGCGCAGCGCCGCCTCCTCGAGCTCCGGCTCCTGCGCGAGCCAGGCCTTGGGGTCGACGTGCACGTTGAAATCCTCCGCGAGCGCCTTGGCGAGGCCCTCGAGATCCCAGTCGCCGGGCATGGCGTGCGCGGGCAGATGCTGCTGCACCAGCGCGCCCACCGCCTCGGCGAGGATGCCGTGGATCGCCGCCGACACGTCCTCGGTGCCCATGATCTCGGTGCGCTGCTGATAGACGACTTTGCGCTGATCGTTGGCCACGTCGTCAAAAAGCAGCAGCTGCTTGCGGATATCGAAGTTGTGTGCCTCGACCTTGCGCTGCGCCTTCTCGATCTGCTTGCTCAGCATGCCGCTCTCGATGACCTCGCCCTCCTTCATGCCGGCCATCTTCAGCAGCCGCTGGGTGCGCGCCGGATCGCCGAAGATGCGCATCAGGTTGTCCTCCATGGACAGGTAGAAGCGGCTCGAGCCCGGATCGCCCTGGCGCCCCGAGCGCCCGCGCAGCTGATTGTCGATGCGGCGGGACTCGTGCCGCTCCGTGCCGATGATGTGCAGGCCGCCGGCGGAGAGCACCCGGTCGTGGCGCTGGCGCCAGTCGGCCTTGATGCGCTCGCGCGCGGCCTCCTCGGCTTGCGGTCCGAGCGCGGCGAGCTCGGCCTCGAGGTTGCCGCCGAGCACGATGTCGGTGCCGCGGCCGGCCATGTTGGTGGCAATGGTGACCGTGCCGGGACGTCCCGCCTGGGCGACGACCGCCGCCTCGCGCTCGTGCTGCTTCGCATTGAGCACCTGGTGCTCGACGCCCTCCTTCTGCAGCAGCCCCGCCAGGTACTCCGAGGTCTCGATGGAGGTGGTGCCCACGAGGGCCGGTTGCCCGCGCTGCACGCAATCGCGGATGTCCTCGATGATGGCCTTGAACTTGTCGTTCTGCGTCAGATAGACGAAATCGGGGGCGTCCTTGCGGATCATCGGCTTGTGGGTCGGGATGACCACCACCTCGAGGCCGTAGATCTGCAGGAACTCCGGCGCCTCGGTGTCCGCCGTGCCGGTCATGCCGGAGAGCTTCCTGTACAGGCGGAAGTAATTCTGGAAGGTGATCGAGGCGACCGTCTGGTTCTCCTCGCGTACCTCGACGCCCTCCTTGGCCTCGACGGCCTGATGCAGGCCGTCGGACCAGCGCCGGCCCGGCATGGTGCGGCCGGTGAACTCGTCCACGATGATGACTTCGCCGCCACGCACGATGTAGTCCACGTCGCGCTTGTAGAGTACGTGTGCGCGCAGAGCCGCATTGAGGTGATGCATCAGCCGGATATTGGCCGCGTCGTACAGGCTTTCGCCCTCCTTGAGCAGCCCGGCCTGCATCATCATCGCCTCGACGTGCTCATGACCTTCCTCGGTGAGGTGCACCTGCTTGTTCTTCTCCTCCACCGCGAAATCCCCGGGTCCGTCCTCGACCTCCTGGCGCGTGAGGCGAGGCACGAGCCGGTTGATGGTCAGGTAAAGCTCCGTGCTCTCCTCGGCGGGGCCCGAGATGATGAGCGGCGTGCGCGCCTCGTCGATCAGGATGGAGTCGACCTCGTCGACGATCGCATAGGCGAGGGTGCGCTGCACGCGCTCCTGCAGGCTGAAGGCCAGGTTGTCGCGCAGGTAGTCGAAGCCGAACTCGTTATTGGTACCGTAGGTGATGTCGCAGCCGTAGGCGGCGCGCTTCTCCTCCGGTGTCTGGGAATTCTTGATCACCCCGACCGTGAGGCCGAGGAAGCGATACACCGGCCCCATCCAGTCCGCGTCGCGCTGGGCCAGGTATTCGTTGACCGTCACGACGTGCACGCCCTCCCCGGGCAGGGCATTCAAGTAGGCCGCCAGCGTCGCCACCAGCGTCTTGCCCTCGCCGGTGCGCATCTCGGCGATCCGACCCTGGTGCAGCGCGATACCGCCGATCAGCTGCACGTCGAAGTGGCGCATCTTGAGGGTGCGCCAAGCCGCCTCGCGCACCACGGCGAACGCCTCCGGCAGCAGGCTGTCGAGGGACTTGCCCTCGCGCAGCTGCCCGCGCAATTCCTCCGTCTTGCCGCGCAGCTGCTCGTCGCTCAGCGCCTTGAGCACGGGCTCGAACTCCTTGGCGGCGCGCACGTAGCGCGTGTAGGTGCGCAGAAGCCGGTCGTTTCGGCTGCCGAAGATGCGTTTCAGGGTATTGAGCAACTTGAGGTTCGCTTTGCTTTACAGTGGTGTGCGCCGGCGTGCGCCGCCCCGGCCGAGTCCGCACGGCGGAGCCCGGCATTTTACGCCCTCGGGGCTCATCGTTCTAATGGGTGGCCGGAAGGGAAAAATCAAGCACTCGCCCGGATGGGGAGCCGGCCGGCGCGCACCGGTGCGCTCCCCCGGCGCGGCGGCAGCGGGCTGCCAGCCGCCTAGGTCCCGGTCCGATGACCGCCGTTGAGCACCTGGGCCAGCGTGAGGGCGTGCAGGCCGATGAACGCCTTGGGATTGATCGGCTGCCCGTTCCTCATCACCTGGAAGTGCACGTGCGGGCCGGTGGACCATCCGGTCGAGCCGACCAGGGCGATCACCTCGCCCCGCTTGACCGTTTCCCCGACATGCACCAGGACCTTCTCCGAATGGGCGTAGAGCGTCGAGTAGCCCTCGCCGTCGTTGATCTGCACCATGTTGCCGTATCCGCCGAGCGGCCCCGCCCAAGTCACGACCCCGGCGGCGACCGCGTGAATGGGCGTGCCCATCGGGGCGGCGAAGTCGATGCCCTCGTGAAACTCCGGCCGGCCGGTGAGGGGGTCGATGCGCCAGCCGAAGGGCGAGGAGATCCAGCCCACATCGACCGGCCGGCCCTCCGGGTAGATCTCCTGCTTCAGCTTGCGCGAGAGGAGCACGTTCTCCAGAGCGGACAGCTGCGAGGTGCGCAGCTCCATGCGGCCCTTCAGGCGTCGCAGCAGCGCCGCCAGGCTCGGCATGCCGAACGCCGTACCCGGGGCATCGGTGTCAGGTCCGCCCATCGGGGGATTCTCGGCGAAGTCGAACTCGTTGGCGGGCAGCCCCGCCATGGCCGTGAGGCGCCGCCCGAGCGCATCGAGGCGGATCATGTGGGCCTGCAGATCGCCCACCTGGATGGCAAGCGCCTGCGCGCGCGCGCGCATCCGGGTGTTGAGATCCGCGAGCTGCGTGCGCTGGTGCCTGAGGACACCCAGCCAGTGAGCGGTCTGCGCCGCGCCCAGGCCGCGGCCCTGGCCGAGCGACAGGCCGACCGCGAACGCCCCGCCCAGAACGGCCAGCATGACCGCGGACACACCGGCGAGGATCAGGGGGTGGCGGAGGTTGACGTTGAGCAGCCGCGAGCGCCCGTCGCGGGAGAAAAGCACCAGAGTCAACCCGGGGGCGCCGGAGCTCAGCGTGAGGTGGCGGAACGGGGACAGGCGGGCGAGCCGGGCCAGGATGCCCGCCGGCTGCGAGCGCAGGAGACGCCATGCACGCAAAGCAGCCTGTTTCACCGAGCACCCCGCTGTCATACTTCGTCTCGCCTGGATTCGCCTTTCAACCCGGGTCCAGCGGCGGACCGGGGAGGCGACTATGCCCAAAATGCACCAGCGGCACAAGCGCAAAAGCCGGACTGCGGCCACGGATCACACTGCACTGCGCTCGATTAAACATTTGTTGGCCCGCGCGCCGCTGTTGTCGCCGATCGCAGACCGGGCGGCCCGGCAGGCGTTCTGGCTGAGTTGGCTCGAGGCCCGCCTGCCGGCGGAGCTGGCCGGCCGGGTCACGGGCGCGGTGCCGCGGGCCGGGCTGTTGACGGTGTTTGCCGAGTCGGCCGCCTGGTCGGCGCGGCTGCGTTATGCGCTGCAGGAACTCGAGGGCGCGCTGCGCGAGGCCGATCCCAACATCAAACGGGTGGTGGTGAAGGTACTGCCGCCGAAGTCGCCGGCACCACCCTGAGCGGGTCTTGCCGGTCCGCTCCCGGGGCTCCGCCTTGCGCGCCAGGCGCGACGCGCAAGCTCCCGGCCGGCGATTGTGTCGCGGGCATTCCCGGCAGGACCGGCGGGGGCGGCCGCGCCGCTTCGGGCCGGGGCGTCGGCCTACCCCGCGGGCAGCGCCGGCGCCTCGATGTAGGAAATCGGCGCCTGCTCATACGACTCGAACGCCACTTCCTCCCACGCGGCGGGCTCGGCCTGCAGCGCCCGCAACAGCTTGTTGTTGAGCGCGTGACCTGACTTGAAGCCGCTGAACTCGCCGATCAGGCCGTGGCCGAGCAGGTACAGGTCGCCGATCGCATCGAGGATCTTGTGCTTGACGAACTCGTCCTCGTAACGCAGGCCGTCCTCGTTCAGCACCCGGAAGTCATCGAGGACGATGGCGTTGTCGAGGTTGCCGCCGAGGGCGAGGTTGCGCTCGCGCAGCGTCTCGAGATCGCGCAGGAAGCCGAACGTGCGTGCACGGCTCACCTCCTTCAGAAAAGAGGTGGTCGAGAAGTCCATGGAAGCGCGCTGCGCGCGCCGCTTGAACAGCGGGTGGTTGAACTCGATCTCGAAATTGACCTTGAAGCCGTCGAACGGGTTGAACTCGGCCCACTTGTCCCCGTCGGTGACCCGCAGGCGCTTTTTGATCCGGATGAAGCGCTTCGGGGCGAGCTGCTCCTCGATCCCGGCCGATTGCAGCAGAAACACGAACGGGCCGGCGCTGCCGTCCATGATGGGCACCTCGGGCGCCGAGAGCTCGACCACCGCGTTGTCGATGCCGAGGCCGGCGAAGGCCGACAGCAGGTGTTCCACGGTCGAGACACGCGTCTTGCCCTTGCACAGCGTGGTGCCGAGCATCGTGTCGCCGACGTTCTCGGCGCTGGCGCGCACTTCGGCCGGGGGCGGCAGGTCGCTGCGCCGGAAGACGATCCCCGACTCGGCGGGCGCGGGCCGCAGGGTCATCAGCACCTTCCTGCCCGTGTGCAGCCCCACGCCGATGGCGCGAATCGAGTTCTTCAGCGTCCGTTGTCCGACCATGCTTCGTTCTTCTGCGATCTCACCGTTAAATGCATCGGCTCCCGCCAAGCCGACAGGCGCCCAAACGCGCGTAGGGCGCGCTACCGTACCACAGGCCGCCTTTTTACTCCATTTCCCGTCTCCCGCCTTACAGTGTCTTAC
>JAJZVF010000116.1 GCA_021845825.1 Pseudomonadota bacterium
ATCCTGGTGATTTCGGCGCTCGCCGACAAGGCGACGGCGGTGCAGGCGATGGAGCAGGGCGCCAACGGCTTCCTGCACAAGCCGTTCACCGACCGGCAGTTGAACGATGCGATCGCCGAGCTGATATCTTGACGAGCACGCCCCCGGGAGCCACAGAGCCCTGCAGATGCTGCGCGAAGAAGAACTGAAGACCTTCGTTGACGGCACCACCCGCTACTTCGAGGTGGCCGCCCAGCAACCGGCCACCATCGGCTCCCCGTACCTGCTCGAGGGTGACCTGACGGTGCACGATTACACCGGCGTCATCAGCATCTCGGGCAAACGGGAGGGCGTGGTGTATTTTACCGCGCCGCGGGCCATGCTGACCGTACTGCTCATGAAGATGCAGGAAAGCGATTTCAGCCACGAGAACATGCGCGACCTGGTCGGCGAGGTGGCCAACACCATCTCCGGCAACGCGCGCAAGGATTTCGGCCACGATTTCGTGATCTCGGTGCCGAGCGTGCTCTCGGGCGAGAAGCCGCAGATCCCGCGCAGGGCCGGCATGCGCTCATTCGTCATTCCCATCAACTGGCGCAGCCACTCGGCCAAGCTGGTGGTATCACTCACCTGAGAAACCCGGCTGCGGAGCCGCAATCCACCGCAGTGACGCAGCGACGGCGGTCACGTGGCCGCCGCAGGCATGTGCCTACGGCTCATCGGCGCGCAGGCGATAGCCGAGGCCCGCCTCGGTGATCAGGTAGCGCGGCTTGTGCGGGTTGGGCTCGATCTTGGCGCGCAGACTCTTGACGCACACCCGCAAGCCCCGCGAGTCCCCGAGCCGCTCCGGACCCCAGACCTCGCGGATGAGCTGATTCTGGGTGACGATGGCCCCGAGGTGCCGCGCCAGAGACTCCAGCACCCGGTATTCGAGCGGCGTCAGATGCACCTGTGCCGAGGTAGGGCGCACCTCGCGCCTCGCCAGATCGAACTCGCGCGTGCCGAGCTTCAAAACCGAGGTTTGCTCGGGGCCGCGCACGTTGCGCCTCAGCGCCGCACGCACCCGGGCGAGCAGCTCCGCAGCGCTGAAGGGCTTGGTCACGTAGTCGTCGGCTCCGCCGTCGAGCGCGGCGATCTTTTGCTCTTCCATGGTTCGGGCGGAGAGCACGATGATGGGCACCGGCGACCAGGCGCGCACGCGCCGGATGATCGTCTGGCCGTCGCCGTCCGGCAGCCCGAGATCGAGAATCAGCAGATCCGGCTTGTGGCTGCGGGTCTCGATCTCGGCGCGCAGGGCCGAATCGGCCTCGATGACCCGGTAGCGCTCGGCCTCGAGCAGCACCTTCAGCACGTTGCGGATCGCCGGCTCGTCCTCGATCACCAGGATCTGGTGCATCGCCTCCGTCACGCGGGCTCTCCGGCGGGCAGCGTGAACTCGAAGCGCGCGCCCCCGCCCTCGCGCCTGTGCGCCTCGATCTCGCCGCCGTGGGCGCGCACGATGGCGCGGCAGATCGCCAGGCCGAGACCGGCGCCCGCCACGGCGCTCTCCCCGCTCCCTCGCTGGAACTTCTCGAAGAGCTGCGCGGGATCGCCCGGCGGAAACCCCGGCCCCTCGTCCTCGACCACGACACGCACGAGGCGGCCCTCGACGGCGGCGGCCACGCGGGCGTGGGTGCCGGCCGGAGTGTACTTGGCGATGTTGTCGAACAGATTGACGAAAACCTGCACGACCAGACCAGCGTCGACGTACACCGGCGGCAGATCGGGCGGCAGATTGACCTCGACGGTGTGCCCCTGCAGGCGCTCCTCGAGCCGCTCGAGCGCCGCGTCCACGAGTTCCTCGAGCGATTGCCAGTCGCGCAGCAGCGTCACCTGTCCCGACTGGAAGCGTGTCAGATCGAGCACGTTCGATACGAGCTCCGACATCTCGCGGGCCTTGCGCTCTATGGAGACGGCAAGCATGGTGCGCGCCTGCGCATCGAGCACCTCTCCCCGCTCCGCAAGCGTGCTCGCCGCGCCGGCCATGACCGCGAGCGGCGTGCGCAGATCGTGCGAGATCGAGGCGAGCAACGTGTTGCGCACGCTCTCGCGCTCGGCGGCGAGGCTGGAGATCTGCGCCAGCTCCGCCAGGCGCGCCCGCTCGATGGCGAGTCCGATCTGGCCGGCGAAAGTGTCGAGCAGGTGGCTTTGCTCGGGCAGCAGCACGCGCCGCGCATTGGCCGGCAGAACCGCCAGCACGCCGCTGCGGCGCTGCTCGTCGCCGAGCGGCACATACAGCGCCGGGGCGGCGGGCAGCGTATCCGAGCCCAGGCCCGCCCGGCGGCCGTGATCGGCCACCCATTGCGCCACGGCAAGATCGGCACCGCGGAAGGAGCTCTCGGTCGGGGAGCCGGACGGCCGGCGGAGCTTGCCTTCCTCGTCGGGCAGCAGCACCACCGCCGTGCATTGGAAGACCTCGGCGACGTGGCGTACCGCCACCCGCGCGATCTCCTGGATGCCGCGCGTGACGGCCAGCTCCCGGCTCATGGCATAGAGCATCGCCGTGCGCCGCTCGCGCGCGCCGGCGACACCGGTCTGCCGGCGCACGTTGGCCGTCAGGGTCGAGATCACCAGGCCGATGGTCAGCATCGCCGCGAAGGTGATGAGGTACTGCACGTCGGAGATCGCGAAGGTGAATCGGGGCGGCACAAAGAAGAAGGCGAATGCCGTGACATTGACGACGGCGGTCAGCGCCGACGGTCCGCGCCCGAGCCGCAATCCCGCGACGGTCACACCCAACAGATAGACCATCGCGAGATTCGACAGATCGAAGTGCGGATACATGGCGAACGCGAGCACGGTGCATATCGCGCTCACGCCAAGCGCCCAGCCGTAACGCTCCCAGCGGATGGTATGCGGCAGGCCCTGCAGGCCCGGCCGCGCCGGCGACGCAGGCGGCGTCGCCGCGCCCGCCGGGGCGATGACCACCACATCGAAACCGCGCGCGTGCCGCACGAGCTGCGTCGAAGTGGACGGCCGAATCCACGCTTTCCAGCCCCGCCGCTTGGGCGCACCCACCACCAGCCGCGTGGCTCTGCGGGTCTGCGCGTATTCGAGCAGCGCTGCCGCCGCCGTCGGCCCATCCAGGGTCACGGTTTCCGCGCCCAGCGACTCCGCCAGGCGCAGCACGTCGATGCGGCGGTTGCGGTCGGCGTCGGACAGGTGCAGCAGCGGCGGGGTCTCGACATACACCACCGTCCAGCGCGCGGCGAGCGCATTGGCCATGCGCTTGCCGGCGCGCACCAGCTGCTCGGCCTGATCATCGGGCCCTACCGCCACCAGGATGCGCTCGCCGGCGATGCGCGCGCGGGCAGGTTCCGGATGCAGTGCACGCGATGCGGCCTCGACACGCTCGGCGACGCGCCGCAGCGCGATCTCGCGCAGCGCCATGAGATTGGGCTTGCGAAAAAACCGCTCGGCCGCGGCGGTGGCGGCATCGGCGACATAGACCTTGCCGGCCTGCAGCCGCGCGAGCAGGTCATCGGCCGGCAGATCGATCAGCTCTATGTTGTCGGCCTCGTCGAACACCCTGTCGGGCAGCGTCTCGCTCTGGCGCACGCCGGTTGTCTGGTAGACGAGATCGTTGAGGCTCTCGATGTGCTGGACATTGACCGTGGTCCACACGTTGATGCCGGCCTCGAGCAGCTCCTCGACGTCCTGCCAGCGCTTGGGGTGGCGCGGCTGGGGAATGCCGCCGGTGAGGTTGGAGTGCGCCAGCTCGTCGACCAGCAGGATGCCCGGACGCCGCCGCAGCGCCGCGTCCAGGTCGAATTCCTGGCGCACGATGCCGCGATAGCTGACGGCGAGCGTCGGCAGCCGCTCGAGCCCCTCGGCGAGTCGCTCCGTCTCCACCCGGCCGTGCGGCTCGAGGTAACCGATCACGACGTCGGTGCCGGCCGCCTTGGCGACGCGCGCCGCTTCCAACATCGAGAAGGTCTTGCCGACGCCTGCGGAGGCGCCGAAGAAAATTCGCAGCTTCCCGCGGTTCGCCCGCGCCTCCTCGGCCTGCACGTGCGCAAGGAGCTGATCCGGATCAGGCCGGGATTCGCCCACCGGGCTCGTGCGGCTCATGCGCGCGCTGCGGAGTGCGGCCGGGATCGCCCGCCGCGGAGCTCGCTTCCCCGCAAAAGCGTGGCGCGAGCGCGGGCTCGCTCAGTGAGTCTGATCGAGGGCCAGATTGAGTTCAAGGACGTTGACGCGCGGTTCCCCCAGCACACCGAGCAACCTACCCTTTGCGTGCGCGGCAATCAATGCCCGTACGCGGCTCAGGCTAAGCCCCCTGGCTCGGGCCACCCGGCCGGCCTGGTAGTAGGCCGCCGCCAGGCTGATGTCCGGGTCGAGGCCGCTCCCTGAGGCGGTCACCAGGTCCACCGGTACGGGGGCGTCGTTGCCCGGATCGGCGGCCCGCAGCGCCGCGACGCGCGCCTTGACTGCCGCGATGAGCGCCGGGTTCAGCGGACCGAGGTTCGAGCCGCCGGAATCCAGGCCGTTATAGGGCTGGGGACTGGTGGCGGATGGCCGGCTCCAGAAGTAGCCCGGAGTGCTGAACGGCTGGCCGATCAGGCGCGAGCCCACGAGCCGGCCGTTGCGCACGATGAGGCTGCCCGCCGCTTGCGCGGGGAACAGCACCCGCGCCAGCCCGGTGACGAGCAGCGGATAGGCGATGCCGGTGAGCGCCGTCATGACGAGCAGCAGCACGATCGCGGGGCGCAGGATTGCTTTCATGGCGCGGCTCCTCAGACCAGATGCAGAAACGACAGGCACATGTCGATGAGCTTGATGCCGATGAACGGCGCGACGATGCCGCCGAGCCCGTAGATCAGCAGATTGCGCCGCAGGAGCTGCGCGGCGCCGAGCGGCCGGTAGCGCACGCCCTTCAGGGCGAGCGGGATCAGCGCGACGATGATCAGGGCGTTGAAGATCACCGCCGAGAGGATCGCCGAGAACGGGCTCGCCAGGTGCATGATGTTGAGCGCATCGAGCTGCGGATAGGTGGTGGCGAAGGCCGCCGGGATGATGGCGAAATACTTGGCCACGTCGTTGGCGATGCTGAAGGTCGTGAGCGAGCCGCGCGTCATCAGCATCTGCTTGCCGGTCTCCACCACTTCGATGAGCTTGGTGGGATTGGAGTCGAGATCGACCATGTTGCCGGCCTCCTTCGCCGCCTGGGTGCCGGTGTTCATCGCCACCGCCACGTCCGCCTGCGCCAGCGCCGGGGCGTCGTTCGTTCCATCGCCGGTCATGGCTACCAGACGCCCCTCGGCCTGGTGACTGCGGATGAGTTTCAGCTTCGCCTCCGGGTTCGCTTCGGCGAGGAAGTCATCGACGCCCGCCTCCGCCGCGATCGCCGCGGCCGTGAGCGGATTGTCGCCGGTGATCATGACGGTCTTGATGCCCATCCGGCGCAGCTCACCGAAGCGCTCCTTGATCCCCCCCTTCACGATGTCCTTGAGCTCGATCACGCCGAGCACGCGGGGGCCATCGCTCACCAGCAGCGGCGTGCTGCCTCGGCGCGCCACCTCCTGCACCGTGCCGAGCACCGCGCGCGGAAACACCTGGCCGAGAGATTCCACCTGCCGCTGGATGGCATCCGCGGCGCCCTTGCGGATCTGGCGCCCGGCGATGTCCACTCCGCTCATGCGCGTGTGGGCGGAGAACGGCACGAATGTGCCGCGCAGCGAGGTCAGATCACGCTCGCGCAGCTGAAAGCGCTGCTTGGCGAGCACCACGATGCTGCGACCCTCGGGGGTCTCGTCGGCGAGCGAGGCGAGCTGCGCCGCCCCGGCGAGGTCCTCCTCGGTGATGCCGGCCGCCGGGATGAACGCGGCGGCCTGGCGGTTGCCGAGTGTGATCGTGCCGGTCTTGTCGAGCAGCAACACGTCCACGTCCCCCGCCGCCTCCACCGCCCGGCCCGACATGGCGATGACATTGGCCTGCATCATGCGGCTCATGCCCGCGACCCCGATCGCCGACAGCAGTCCGCCGATGGTGGTCGGGATGAGACATACCAGGAGCGCAATCAGCGCCGTGATCGTGACGGGGGTACCGAGCTTCGTGACCGCCACGCTGTAGAGCGAAAACGGCAGCAGGGTCGCCGTGGCAAACACGAACACCAGCGTGAGGGCTACCAGCAAAATGGTGAGGGCGATCTCGTTCGGCGTCTTCTGCCGCTTGGCGCTTTCGACCATCGCGATCATGCGGTCGATGAAGGTCTCGCCCGGGTTGGCGGTGATGCGCACGACGATCCAGTCGGACAGCACGCGCGTACCGCCCGTGACCGAGGAGAAATCGCCGCCCGACTCGCGGATGACGGGCGCCGACTCGCCGGTGACGGCGCTCTCGTCGACCGAGGCGGCGCCCTCGATGACCTCGCCGTCGCCGGGGATGAAATCGCCCGCCTCCACCAGCACGATCTCGCCCTTGCGCAGCCGGTCGGCCCGGACACGGGTGAGGCGCGAGCGGTCCTTGGCATCGGCCAGGCGCTTCGCCTCCACCGTCTGTTTCAGGCCCTTCAGGCTCGCGGCCTGCGCCTTGCTGCGCCCCTCGGCCAGCGCCTCGGCGAAATTGGCGAACAGCACCGTGAACCACAGCCAGATCGCGACGGCGAAGATGAACCACGCCGGGGCCTCGCCCTGGCCGAGGAGGGCCTGGACCCACAGCGCCGTGGTGAGAATGCTGCCGATATAAACGACGAACATCACCGGGTTGCGCCACTGCACGCGCGGATCGAGCTTGCGCAGCGCATCGAGCACCGCGGGGCCGAGCAGCGAGCGATCGAACATCGAGAGTCGGCGGCGCATGTCAATGACTCCAGAGCATCAGGTGCTCGATGATGGGCCCGAGCGCGAGCGCCGGCACGAAGGTGAGCGCACCGACCAGCAGCACCGTCCCGATGAGCAGGACAATGAATGTGGGGCCATGTGTGGGCATGGTGCCCTCCGTCACCGGGATGCGCTTCTTGGCCGCGAGCGAGCCGGCGACCGCGAGCACAGCCACGATCGGCCAGAACCGCCCGAGCCACATCGCCAGGCCGAGCGCGGTGTTGTAGAACAGCGTATCGGCGCTGAGGCCCGCGAATGCGCTGCCGTTGTTGTTGCCCGCCGAGGTGAAGGCGTACAGGATCTCACTGAAGCCGTGGGCGCCGGGGTTGGCAACGCCCGCCTGTCCGGCTTGCACGCTCACCGCCACGGCCGTGCCGACCAGTACGATGAGGGGCATCACGAGGATGGCGATCGCGCTCATCTTCATCTCGAACGCCTCGATCTTCTTGCCGATGTATTCCGGCGTTCTTCCGATCATCAATCCGGCGATGAACACCCCGATGATGGCGAAGATGAGCATCGAGTACAGTCCCGAGCCCACCCCGCCGAAGACGACCTCCCCGAGCATCATGTCAAAGAGCGGCACCATACCGCCGAGCGGCATGTACGAATCGTGCATCGAGTCCACTGCACCGGTGGAGGTCGTGGTGGCGATCGTCGCGAACAGCGTCGACCCGGCGATGCCGAAGCGCACCTCCTTGCCCTCCATGTTGCCGCCGCTTTGCAGCGCGCTCGCCGCCTCGTTCACCCCGAGCGCGGCAATACGCGGATTACCGGCCTGCTCGCTGTAGTTGCACAGGGCGTAGAGGCCGACGAACAGGATGGCCATCGCCGCGAGCACTGCCCAACCTTGACGGGTGTCGCCCACCATGCGGCCGAAGGTATAGGTCAGGGAGGCCGGGATCAGGATGATCGCCAGCATCTCGAGCAGGTTCGTGAACGCGTTCGGGTTCTCGTAAGGGTGCGCGGAATTGGCGTTGAAGAATCCGCCCCCGTTGGTGCCGAGCTCCTTGATGCTCTCCTGCGAGGCGACCGGCCCCATGGGCAGGGTCTGGGTGCGCGTCGTCACGGTCTGCATGACCGGGTTGCCCGCGCCGTCCGTGACGGGATTCCCGGCCGCGTCCACCTTCTGCTGCTGGTAGGTGACCGGCTCGAGCATCGTCACCTGCTTGTAGGGGCTGAAGTTCTGGATCACCCCCTGGCTCACGAGCACCAGGGCGAGCACGCAGGCGATCGGCAGCAACACGTAGAGCGTCACGCGCGTGAGATCCCTCCAGAAATTGCCGATGGCCTTGGCCGTGTGGCGCGCCAGTCCCCGGATCAGCACCACCGCCACCACGATACCGGTGGCGGCGGAGAGGAAGTTCTGCACCGCGAGTCCCGCCATCTGCGTGAGATAGCTCATGGTGGTCTCGGGCGTGTAGCTCTGCCAGTTGGTGTTGGTGATGAAGCTCACCGCCGTGTTGAACGCTGAGTCCGGCGAGGGGGCGGAGAAGTGCTGCGGGTTGAGCGGCAGCCAGTACTGCAGGCGCTGCAGCGCGTACAGCAGCAGCGCGCCCAGGGCATTGAACACGAGCAGCGCGACGGCATAGCGCTTCCAGCCCATCTCCTCGGCCGGATCCACCCCGCAGAGCCGGTAGATCAGCCGCTCGAGCACGCTTCCCGCGCGCAGGGGCCAGATGGGCGCGCCTTCCATCACGTTGGCGATGTACAGGCCGAGCGGCTTCACGCACAGGAGCGCGACGCCGAGGAACAGAGCGAGCAGCCCCCAGGATTCACCGGTCATCAGAATTTCTCCGGCTTGAACAGCGCGTAAAGCAGATAGGCGGTCAGCCCCACGGCGAGCAGGCCGCTGATCACATAGAAGGCGCTCATTCGAGGTCTCCCAGGCGGGCGATCGCCCAGATGATCCAATGGGTCACCGCATAGAGCGCCGCGATGACGAGCAGAAATACGATGTCCACGTCAGTTCCTCTCCGGCAGTGTCTCTTCGTCCAGGATTGAGACGCGAAGGATGCCAAAGCTACCCGGCCGCGCGTGAGGGCCGGGTTAAAAATCGCCCGCCCCTTCCCGGGCCTCGCGCCCGTCGCTGCGGGGGGCGGCGCACCGTCACTTGCTTACGGCGGTTCATCCGCTGCGCTGGCGCCGCGGCCTGGGCCGGCGGACAATGTGCCCCAGGCAAGCCATACGTCGATCGCGTGCCCCACATGCCATTTCACGCCTTTCCGGCTCTTCACCCCGGTGACCGGGTGGCCGCCGTTGCGCCGGCGGGCCCTTTCGACCGGGAGGCGTTCGAGTCCGGCGTGGCGGTGATCGCGGCGCGCTACCACGTGCAGTACGACCCCGGAATATTGGCCCGACACCGGTACCTGGCGGGCGGTGACCTGCGGCGGCTCGCGGAACTCTCGGCGGCCCTCGCCGATCCGCGGATCAAGG
>JAJZVF010000117.1 GCA_021845825.1 Pseudomonadota bacterium
CGGGTGAATGGCACGGCGCACATCGGCCACCAGCACGCTGTCGATATGCGGCAGCAGATCGAATGCGGTCGCGTACGCGCTGTCGTTGTTGGTCAAGACGACGACGCGCCGGCCGCAAGCGACTGCGTAGCGGTTGAGGTAGGTGCGTGCAGCGGACGCCAGCATGATTCCCGGTCGGTCGTTATCCGCGAAGACCAGCGGCCTTTCGATCGCCCCGGTTGCATGCACCACCGACTTCGCCCGCACCGTGGTGAGGATCTGCAGCGCTTCACCGGCGCTCGGTTGCGGCCGGCAATGGTCCCGCCGCGTCAGCAGCGCCACGCTGCCGCTGTCGTAAATGCCCACCGCGGTCGTGTGCCGCAGGATCTGCACCCCGGCAAGCGAGCGCAGCTCCGCTTCCATCCGCGCACGCCATGCCTCCGTATCCCCCGTGACCGGATCACTGAGCAGCGTGCCGCCGAGCAGTCCGTCCTGCTCCGCGAGCATCACGCGCGCGCCGGTCCTGCCGGCCGCCAGTGCGGCGCACAGACCGGCCGGGCCGGCGCCAATGACCAGCACGTCGGTGAATGCGTAGCGAGTCTCGTACCGGTCCGGGTCCGGCTCATAGCTGGCCGCACCGAGGCCCGCGGCCCGGCGGATGAGCCGCTCGTAGACCATCCACGAACGCCGCGTAGGTCCCATGAAAGTCTTGTAGTAAAACCCCGCGCGCAGGAGGGGCGCAAACCAGGCGTTGATTGCGCCGAGATCGAAGCGCACCGACGGCCAGGCGTTCTGACATCTGGCGCTCAGGCCTTCAGTAAGCTCCACCATCGTTCCCTGGGCGTTCGGCTCGGTGCGATCGCCCTCGCCCAGGGTAAACAGTCCGTTCGGCTCATCCACGCCTGCGGTGAGAAAACCGCGCGGCCGGTGATATTTGAAGCTGCGGCCGATGACCGCCGCGCCGCCTGCAAGCAGGGCCGAAGCGAGCGTATCGCCCCAATAGCCCGTGCACGCTCTGCCGTCCAGGGAAAACCTCAGCGGCCTGCGACGGTCGATGCGGCCCTCGGCCTCCACCCTGTGCGGCCCCCGGCTCATCGCGCGCCCGGGCCAGCCCCGGCTCCCGTGCCCGCATGCCTCGCCAAGATCACCTCGCCCACCTCATTGGTCGCGGTATTGCGCACGACGAGAAGCCATTGGCGGCACCCCTGGTGGTGCTGCCAGTATTCCCGGTGCGGACCCTTGGGATTGTCGAAAAGGAACAGGTAGTCATGCCAGGCCCGCAGCTCCGCGCCGCCGAGCGCCGGCCGGCGCTTGCTCGCGTCCCCGCCGTAATGAAACTCGGTATACGGGCGCTCGCCGCACAGCGGACAGGGGATCACGAGCACGGCTCAGTGCCTGTAGGGCCGGTGGCCGTGGCCGTACTCGTCGAGGCTCGCCGCGCCGCGCGCGAAGCGATCGAGAGCGTAACAACGCACGAGCGGGTGCTCCTCGTCATGGGCGATCGTCGCGGCCAGACACCAGCCGACCGCCGGCGTGGCCTTGAACCCCTGGTAGCACCAGCCGCCGTTCAAATACAGATGTCTGATCGGTGTGCGGCAGATGAACGGTCCTCCGTCCGGGGTCATATCCTGAATGCCTGCCCAGTGGCGCAGCAGCTTCAACCTCGAGATGCCCGGAATCAGCGCGACGGCGCACTCTGCCACCCGTCGCACCTGCGGGAGCTGGCCGCGCTGAGTGTAATTGTTGAATCCGTCGATATGACCGCCGAACACCAGACCGCCCTTGTCCGACTGCGAGATGTAGAACAGCTCGGCCCCGAAGGAGATCACGTGATTGACGAACGGCTTGATGGGCTCGGTGACGAACGCCTGCAGCAGATGGCTTTCGATCGGCAGCCGCAGGCCCGCCAAGGCCGCGACCTGCGATGAGTGGCCGGCGACGGCGATGGCGACGCGATCCGCCCGGATTCTCCCGCGGTTCGTCTCGACTCCACGCACGCCGCTTTGGTCCTGGACGAATCCTGTGACCTCGCAGCCTTCGATGATATCGACGCCCAGGGAGTCGGCGGCGCGGGCATAGCCCCAAGCGACGGCATCGTGGCGGACCGTGCCCGCCCTGCCCTGCAGCAGCCCGCCGAGAACGGGGAAGCGGGCGGCTGAGGAGTAATCGAGGTAGGGAAGCAGGCGCCGCACTTGCGCGCGCTCAAGCAGCTCGGCATCGATGCCGTTCAGGCGCATGATGTTGCCCCGGCGGGCGAGCGCATCCATCTGCGCGGGCGCGTGCGCCAGAACGATCTGACCTCGCTGCGAAAGCATCACGTTGAAATTGAGCTCACGCGACAGCCCCTCCCACAGCTGCAGCGAGAATTCGAAGAATTCCGTGTTGCCCTTCATCATGTAGTTGGAACGTACCAACGTCGTGTTGCGACCGACGTTGCCCGCGCCGATGTGCGCCCGTTCCACGACCGCGACACGCTGCACGCCGTGATTGGCGGCCAGGTAGTAGGCGGTGGCCAGGCCGTGGCCGCCACCGCCGATGATCAGCACATCGTAATGGCTGCGCGGTTTCGCCTGCCGCCACGCGCGCGGCCAGGGCCGGTCCGAGAGCGCGTGCCGAACGAGCCGGGACAGCGAATAGCGATACATTCGTCCAGGCCTGACAGGCTAGCCGGCGGAATCCGGGCGCGCGACGCACGGCTGCAGCACCCGGCCGCGCTCCACGAGCGTGTACAGCGCCGCCGGGATCACAAACCCCGGCACCCAGGCGATGTCCGCACCGATATGCCGCGTCACCCACCCCTGATAGAAGCTGAAGTCCATGAACGGCGTCTGCGCGGCGATGCCGATCAAGAACACGGCGATGGTCCGCCAGCGATACGCGCCATAAAGGCCGTGGATATCGTACATTGCGTCGATGTCGTAGACACCCTTGCGCACGAGGTAGTAATCGGCAAGATTGATGGCGCTCCAGGGCACCAGCATGTAAACCATGGCGCTCAGGATATTGGCGAAGTACCCCTGGAAGTCGTGCTGCGAGCCGATCGACACCGCGATCGCGGCGGTCATGATGGCGGACATCACGAGGAGCTTGAATATACCGCCGACACGGCTCATGCGCGTGAATCCGGAGAAGATGGTGCAGCTCGACATGTATGCACTGTAAACGTTCATCACGTTGCCGTACACGATGGCCAGTATCAGCAGCACCTCGGCAAGCACAGCGGCCGGCCCGAACAAGCCGGCGACCGCCTCGGCCGGATTGGCGCCGAGTGCCGGGACCTTGTACGCCAGATACGCCCCGAAGACCATGATCAGGGTGGAGCCGAGGAAGCAGCCGAGCGCCGTGCTCCAGAAGGTCTTCGCGGGGGACACGCCCGGCGGAAGATACCGGGAGTAGTCGGCGACGTAGGGCCCGTAGCTGAAGGACCAGGCCGCTGCCTGCGTGAGGGTCAGCGAAAAAGCCGTGGCGATGAGCGGTGCGCTCGCCGGATGGACTGCGGCCGCGCCTGAGCGGTGAGCGGCGTACAGCAGCACGGCGCCGGCGCCGAACAGCCCGCCGGAGAGAATCGTCATGACCTTGCCGATGCGATGGATGAGCTCATAGCCGATGTAGGCGACCAGCAGCGTCGCCAGGGCCATCACCAGCAGGGATCCGTCGCTGCCCAGCGAAAACAGCGAGTGCATGGTGTCCTGCATGATGAGCAGGTCCGCGGCGGTGTAGAGGATGTACATCACGATCACCGCCACGAGCGGCAGCGCGGCGCCGAGAACGCCGAACTGCGCCCGGCTCTGGATCATCTGCGGAATCCCGAGCTGCGGGCCCTGCGCCGAATGTGCAGCCATGATGACCGTGCCGATCGCGTTGCCGAGCGCGAGGGCGGTCACGGCCTGCGCGAGGCTCAGGCCCGCAGCGATGCTGAGCGCACCGAGGGCTACTCCCAGGATGTGCAGATTGACGCTGAACCAGAGCGTGAACAGCCGGCGCGGCGTGCCGTAGCGCTCGTTGAGCGGGATGAAATCGATGCTGTGGCGTTCCGCCTTGATCGCGCCCGACATATCAGGTGAGCGGCGGGGCACCGCCCTCCTCGGTGCGTCGCGCGATGAATTCCCCGAGCGCCTCCGCGCAGGCCGCCGCGCTCGGCGGGGGCGTATAATCCGACAGTGCCTGCTGCCACTTCGCGTACGCCCGCTGCGTGGCGGTGTGCTCACCGGCTTCCTGCCAGGCGCCGAAGTTGGCCGTGTCCGCGACCAGCGGCTCGTAGAACGCCGTGCGATAGCGTGCCAGGGTGTGCGCCGCCGAAAAGAAATGCCCGCCGGGCGCCACCTCGGCGACCGCCTCGAAGCCGAGCGCATCCTCGTCGGCCGGCGGTGCCCGGCACAGCTCCGCCAGCATCTGCAGGATCTCCACGTCGATGATCAATTTCTCGTAGGAATGCGTCAGCCCCCCCTCCAGCCAGCCCGCCGCGTGAATGCACACGCTGGCACCGGCGAGCACGCTCGCCCAAAGCGAGAACTGGGTCTCCCACGCCGCCTGGGCGTCGACCACATTGGCCGCGGTGCCCGCGCCCGCGCGCCATGGCAATCCAATGAATCGCGCCAGCTGCCCGGCCCCGAGGGTGGCCTGAAAATGGGTGGGCGTACCGAAGGCGGGCGAGCCGGACTTCATATCGACGTTGGAGAGAAAGCTGCCGTAGAGCACCGGCGCGCCGGGACGGGCGAGTTGCGCGAGCGTGATGCCGGCCAGCGCCTCCGCGTGCTGCAGCGTCAGGGCGCCGCAGACGGTGATCGGCGCCATGGCGCCGGCGAGGCAGAACGGCGTGACGATCGCCATCTGGCCATGGCGGGCGAAATCGATCAGACCCTGCGCCATGGAGTGATCGAGCACTCGCGGGGAATTGCTGTTGATCATCGTGTGGGCGTACACGCCTTGGCGAAACTCCTGCTCATCGAGTCCGCGCGCCAGGCGGATCATCGCAAAGGCGTCGTACACTTGTCCGCGGCCGCGCGAGTGCACAAAGGGCATCTTGTCCGATACCGTCAGCTGCGCCTGCAGCATCGCATAGTGGCGCAGGTGCACTGGAACGTCCTGCGCCTCGGTGTAGTTGCCCGAAATCTGCAGCACGTCGAAGCGCTGGGCGATTTTGAGCAGTTCGATGTAGTCCGCAAGCGCGCCGGGGCGCCGGCCACGTTCCAGGTCGCTGACGTTCGGGCAACTGGAGCCACCGACGAACACAAGCGCCCCCGCCGCGAATTCGACCGTGCGCCGCGGATCGGCGCCGATGCCTTGAAACGAGCGCGGGCAGCTCATGAGGGCCTGCGTGATGATCTCGCGCCCGAGGCGCACCATCTGCGTGTCCTCATCCACCAGAGCGCCCGCCTCGCGATAGAGCGCGCGCGCTTCGGGCAGCAGCACCTTGATGCCGAGCGTCTCGTTGATCTTGAGAGCGTTCTCGTGCATCGCGGCGACCGCGTCGTCGGAAAACACACCTTGCGGCGTGAACGGATTGCGCAGCCGCCGGTACTCCGCCGGGCGCAGCGGCGCGCTCTGCCGGTTGCCTGCTCCCGGGGGACGACGGCCAAGTCTCATGGTCAGCCTCGTGAATTCCAGGCGAACATACCCCAGATGACCGCCCCGGAAGCTTGGCGCTCAGGCGCGCTTGCTAGGAACTCCGGTTTGCGCCGGCGCGCGCCCCGCTCGGGCAGGTCTGCGCCGAGGCGCGGGCCATGAGACGGGGGAGTGGCCCGGACTCCGCCGCAGCAGCCCGGGCGCGGCCCCGGCGCGCAGCTCGTGCATGGATTCAGCGCGATCTCTGTCCCCGCACGTCCTTCGGACACAGGCCGAAGTGCCGGTGAAAGGCGGTTGCGAACGAGGTCTGGTGACTGTAGCCGACCGCTTCGGCGACCCGCGCCACCGGCATGCGCTGTCCGCGCAACAGGCCGAGGGCGTGCTGCATCCGGCAGCGCAGCGAGAATTCGAAAATGGTCTCGCCGAAGAGGCTCTTGAACCCGCGCTTCAGCGACGTTTCGCTCATTCCAACCGCCCGGGCCACCTCTCGGATCGTCGGCGCGGGTGAGAACTGCTTCAACAGCAGAGCGCGCGCGGCGTGCAGACAGCGCAGGTCGTGCTCGCTGAACTGCTCGATCGGCGCCGGATCCACCGCAGCGAACTGCGCCACGGCTGCGCACAGCAGCTCGAGGATGGTGGCCTCGGTGTGCACGAGCGCCAGCGTGCCCGTATAGGCGCTATCGACCAGCCTGGCGGCAAGCTCGAACATGCGCGAGCCGAGCGGCAGCTGGCAGTAGTTGAACTGCCGCGGTGAGCCGGTCAGCAGTGCGCCCAGCGGCGGCGGGGCGTGCGCCGGAGAAATCATGAAATTCTCGATCAGATATTCGGCGCGCACGTTGACCGTTACACTACGCTCGCGGACGCTCGGTGCGGACCACTCCTGCATGTCGAATCCGACCGGCTGGAAGTACACCAGCAGGCTCGGCCGGTTCAGGCGCAGCGGCTCGGTCTGGCTCACTCCAAGGGTGAGATCCCCGGAAAGCTTGAAGTAGAACTGGATCATCCCGTCGCCCGGGACGAGCTCGCGGCGCGAGCTCTTGTAGGACACATTCGCGACGACGACATAAACGTCATCGCCGATCTGGGTCAGCTCCCAATACCCCTCGCCCTCCTCCGGAGAGAAGACGATGCGCGCCGCCAGCAGGCGCCGCCGGGCATGACGGGCGATCTCCTGCACGCCGGGGGTCCGTTCGAGATTGGCGAAAGCGTCAGCCAGTGTGCCGGACGGACCGGCGAGAAAAGTGCGAAAAAGTCCTCCGCGCTCCGGCACCGACGGCGTGCCGGCGCCATCGGCGGCGGTGGGCCGTCCCTTCACCGCGGGATGTGAGGTCTGCGAGTGAGGCATGCGCAGTTGAATTTAGGAGTTTGGGCAGCCGGTTGCAACGGGTTCGCGACGGATGCCGCACCGGGGCTGCCCGCCCGTAGTCCGCAACCGCCCCTGCGGCAATACCCGGCTCGCCTGGCGCGGCTCCTCCGCACGGGGCGAATCCGCCCGGCGGCAGGCGGGCCAGCCGGGAAGCGCCGCCGGCGCATGTCCCGCACAATCTGCAAGGGCAAACGCGGGGCTGCGCGAAGGGGGCCCGGCTGCGACCGGCCGGCTCGCCGGAATTCCTAGCAAATGCGTCGGCGCGCCCTAGTACGGCCAGTCCCATTGCGGGCATGCCGACTTATGATCCTGCCGGAAATCGGCACAAGACGGCTGGAAGTCTTGCCTTCCCCGGGGCATTTGCGCACTTGGGAGGCTCACCGTCCGGCCTGGAAACGACGATGCACCCTTACCCGACGCACAACCCCAGTCGAAACCGTCGTGCCGTTGCACACCCTTGCCGAGTGGCGCATGCAGAATCGCCCCGCACCGGCCGGCGGCCGGACAGCCCGGGTACGGGAGAACTTCGCCTTATACCAGTCGCGAGAGGCAGCAGGCCGCCCAGGCAGCGCGTCCTCTACGGCCATGGTGTCGGAATCTTCGCGCCGGAGGACCGATGAGATCTCACGCGCAAGTGGTCGTCGTCGGCGGCGGGGTGGTTGGCTGCAGCGTCCTCTATCACCTGACCAAGGCCGGATGGAAGGATGTCGTACTGGTCGAGCGTGATCATCTGACATCGGGATCGACCTGGCATGCGGCCGGCGGCTTTCACACGTTGAACGGCGACCCCAATGTGGCGAAACTCCAGGGCTACACCATCGGCCTCTATGACGAGCTGGAGAAGATCTCCGGCCAGGCCTGCGGCTTGCACCGCTCGGGAGGTCTGCTGCTCGCCGACACGCCCGAGCGCATGGAGTGGCTCAAAATGGCGCACGGCCGGGCCCGCTATCTGGGCCTCGAGACCTCGCTCCTGACGCCCCGAGAGGCCAGGGATCTCCTGCCCCTGATCGACGACAGATACTTCGTCGGGGCCATGCTGGATGCTGCCGACGGCAATCTCGACCCCTACGGCACGACGCACGCCTATGCCAAATCGGCGCGCATAGGCGGTGCCGAGATCTACGAACGCACGCGGGTCACCGCCCTATCACGCCGTTCGAACGGCACATGGGACGTCGCGACCACCGCAGGTACCATAAACGCTGAGCATGTCGTCAACGCGGCCGGCCTCTGGGCGCGCGAGGTCGGCCGCATGGTGGGCATCGAGCTCCCGGTGCTCGCGATGGAGCACATGTACCTGGTGACCGCCGACATGCCCGAAGTCATCGAATACAACCGGGCGCACGGCCGGGAGCTGCCGCACGCGATCGACTTCAAGGCCGAGATCTACATGCGCCAGGAAGGCAACGGCATGGTGCTCGGCACCTACGAGAAGGCCTGCGTGCCGTGGCAACCGCGCACGACGCCCTGGGATTTCGGCACCGAGCTGCTCCCGCCGGACCTCGAGCGGATCGCCCCGTCGCTGCAGCTTGGCTTCGAGCACTTTCCGGCGATGAGTCGCGCCGGCATCAAGCGCGTCATCAACGGTCCCTTCACTTTCTCTCCCGACGGCAACCCCCTCGTCGGTCCCGTCCAGGGCAGGCCCGGTTTCTGGTGTGCCTGCGCGGTGATGGCGGGCTTCAGCCAAGGCGGCGGCGTGGGCCTGGCGCTTTCGCAATGGATGGTCCATGGCGACCCGGGCTTCGACGTCTGGGCGATGGACGTTGCACGCTACGGCGAATGGGCGACGAGACCGTACACCAACGAAAAGGTCCGCGAGAATTACTCCCGGCGTTTCTCGATCCGTTTCCCGAACGAGGAACTGCCTGCGGCCAGGCCCCAGCAAACCACCCCCCTGTACGACGCGATGCTGGCGGCAGGGGCGGTCATGGGCGACAGCTGGGGTCTCGAAACACCCCTGTGGTTCGCTCCCAAGGGCGTGGAGGCCCGCGATATTGTCTCATTCCGCCGCTCGAACGATTTTCCGCACGTCAAGGCGGAATGTCTCGGCGTGCACGAGGCCGTGGGCGTGACCGAGATCGCCAACTTCGCCAAATACGAGCTCTCGGGCTGCGGCGCGGAGCGCTTCCTCTCGCGCCTGCTGACGAACAAGCTGCCGCGAGAAGGCCGCATGACCCTCACGCCGATGCTGAATGCGGCCGGCAAGCTCATCGGGGATTTCACGGTCGCGCGCGCCGCCTCCGAACGCTTCCTGATGTGGGGCTCATCGCAGGCGCAGATCCATCACATGCGCTGGTTCGAGCGGCACCTGCCCGCCGACGGCTCGGTCCGTATCCACCGATTCGACCAGGGGCTCGTCGGGCT
>JAJZVF010000118.1 GCA_021845825.1 Pseudomonadota bacterium
AGGCCTTGCTCGATGAGCGAGGTGAGCGTAATGCCGCGGCGCGCCGCTTCTTGCCGGGCACGTTCCATGAGGGCTTCGTCTAGACGTACGGTGGTTCGCATATGTCAAAGCATATAAAGCGTATGTCAAATATCCTTCGGGAGCAGAGGGCCGCCGGATCGGCCCGCTCGAAGCAGGCTTCTCCGATCGCAGCTCGTGTGTCGTGATAACCGTTCCACGGCCGCAGGTCGGCGCAACCCCAGGGTTTCGCGACGGTGTGCATGCGGGCCTGTTCGAGCGCCATGAAGCTCTCCCGGTTGACCATCCACCATACGGCGCGCCGCCCGCGGCCGCGTTCAAAAGTCGCGCTCCCGTCGCTCGCATGCGGGCGGCTGCGGCTTAAGGTGCCACTCTCGCGTCGAGACGGCTGTGCCGACAACCCCCGAGGACCGTCGCGGCCAATGCCCGCCGCGGTGCAGTTGACGATTTGGCCGGCGAGGAGGCCTGCAGCGCCTCCCGACAGGATCCACGACAGCCGTGCACCGACCTACTGCGCCTGCGAGGCGAGTCGGATGCGAAGCATGCAACGGCGCCCGTCTCTCGAGTGCGCTTACAGTCTGCGCGCGCACACCGGCGAAGTCGGTGCGCGGGCGCACAGAGCGCGGCAGATCGGGCGGCTATGCCAGCGAGGATGAATTCGAGCGGCCTTTGTCCGGATGCCGATGCGATCCGCCCTGGGGGTCATGCGCGATTGCCCGACTCGGTACACCGTGGGGACCGTGTACCGGTCCGACTTCGCTGTTCCGGGTGGTGGATGCGCGGGTTTTGCGGTGGGTCCGCTGCGCGCCGCGCCGCGCGCGGGGGCAGCATGAGCGATATCCGGCCCGCCACGCGCCCACCAGGCGCACTTACCGGGCATTCGCAGTGTCGTGAGCGGGCGATGCAGCCGGCGGGAGCGTCGGATTCAGCCAAACGTCGTCCGGCCCGATGAGCCGACCGGCCTCCTGCGGTCCCCAGGTGCCCGCGTCGTAGGAATACAACGGTGCCACGGCGCCGAGGATCGGTGCGACGACGCGCCATTGCGCTTCGACGAAATCCTCGCGCGCGAACAGGTGGCCGATGCCACGTAGCGCGTCGCCGAGCAAACGTTGGTACGGCGGTAGATCGGTCGAGCCGCTGCGCGTGAGAATCAGCTCCACATCCTTTCCCACCATGCGCTCGCCCGGTTGCTTCACGCGCAGCCCCAGACCGATCTCGATATCGGGACTGATGCGCATCCGCATGTGGCTGGAAGCGGACCGCACGTTTTCGCCGAAAGTCTCGCGCGGCGGCCTGCCGAACTCGACCCACACCTCCGTGGCGGTGACCGGCATCTTCTTGCCGGCACGGAGGTAGATCGGCACACCGGCCCAGCGCCAAGTGTCGATATACAGCTTGGCGGCGACGAACGTCTCGGTCGCGGAGTGGGCGCTCACTCCCGGCACCGACCGATAGCCGGCGTACTGACCGCGCACGATGTTCCCGGTCGCAACGGGACGAACCGCCTTCAGGACCCTGACCTTCTCATCGCGCATCGCCTCGAAATGCTCGCCTGCCGGCGGATCCATGGTGAGAATTGCGAGTACCTGCAGCAGGTGGTTTTGAACCACGTCGCGGATGGCGCCGGTTCCGTCGTAGAACCGGCCGCGGTCGCTCACGCCCATGCTTTCGGCCATGGTGATCTGGATGCTGCGCACGTAGGTGCGATTCCAGATCGGCTCGAACATGGGGTTGCTGAAGCGGGTGTAGAGAATGTTCTGCACGGGCTCCTTGCCGAGGTAGTGATCGATGCGAAAGATGGACTCCTCCGGGAAATACCGATGCAGAATCCCGTTCAGCTCGACGGCTGAGGCAAGGTCATGACCGAAAGGCTTCTCGACCACCACGCGGCCGTTGGCGGCGCAGCCGCTCGCCTCAAGTCCTTCGACCACCGTTGCAAAAAGATTGGGGGGGATGGCGAGATAGTGCAGCGGCCGCTGCGCCGCACCCAGCTCTTGGCGCAGATGCGCAAACGTCGCCGGATCCGCATAATCCCCGTCCACATAGCGAAGCAAACCGAGCAGTTTGCGCAACGTATCAGGATCCGCTCCGCCGTAGTGGTCGAGGCTGTCCCTGGCGCGTGTCCTGAACTGCTCGAGCTGCCAGCCCGCTTTGGCTACGCCGATGATCGGCAGGTCAAATCCCTCGTCGCGGACCAAGCCGCGCAGCGCCGGGAAAATCTGCTTGAAGGCCAGATCCCCGGTTGCGCCGAAAAAAACGAATGCATCCGACTGTTCCTCCGCCATCGCTACTCCTCCGTTGCGGCTGCATTGGCCGTGCGTCCGGCGAGGCGGCCGCTCGACGGACTGTCGACACTCGTTAGGTCCAATGGGTCCCGCGCAAATACACCGTCAACCTCATGCCGCGGTGAACGGACCGCGGACGCTGTGCGCGAAAGCGGCTGGTGCGCAGTGTGCGGCCCCGGTATCTTGCCGGTCGGTTGCCGCCGGCTGCGCTTTCCCCGAATCCGGTTCAGCGCGCAAGAGCCACTTGTGTACGCCAGTATACCTGGGATGGCAAGCATATTGCGCGATGTTGCCGGTCGAGCGGGAATCGCGGCTGGCGGCCGCGAAAATCCGCCCCCGGCGCCTGGCGGGTGCGCTCGCACCGCTTCGCCGGGCCGTTGGGAGACAACGTGAAAAAAACTCGCCCATATCCGAGTCTGTCAACCGCTTGAGCTGCCACCGCAGCGGCTCCACAAGGGCTGGTTCCGCGGCCGCGGGTCATCTGGCGCGCGTAAGCGGTGTTGCGGGCGCGGCGCGCAGCTCGGCGGGCAGAGGATCGAAGAAATTCGCCCCGACGGGCTTGTGCGCCAGGATTTCCTCGCGGGTGAGTCCCTGGATCTCGTGCGGAAAGACCAGCCACTTGGAGGTCTCATGCACGAAGAAGTCGGGCGCGAGGGCACTGCGCCGCCGCTGCGGCTTGTAGTACACGGTGGCGATGCGGATATTCTCCGGGAGGTTGCGCCGGCAGCGGCGGCTCAGCTCTTCGATCACCGCCTCGAGGCTGCGGCCGGAGTCGAATACGTCATCGACGATCAGCAGCTCATCCTCGGCCGTGAGGCGTGAGACGAGATAGTCCGTGGCGTGCACCCGCACGGTCCTGTGCGGCTGGTCGATGCCCGCGTACGAGGAGGTGCGGATCGCGATGTGATCGGCGTGAATCGCGTGATACTCGAGCACTTCCTGCACCGTGATGCCGATCGGCGCGCCGCCGCGCCACATGGCCGCGAGGAACGTCGGGCGCATGCCGCTCGCGAGCACGCGCCGGGCAAGCTCCAGTGAGTCCCGCAGCAGCTCGTCCGCCGAAATGAACATCTTCTCCATGACGGGTATTGTTTCACACTCCGAAAGCGCAGGAGCGATGAAAGACGCACTGTCCGGCCGGGCGTGTGCCCGCGCAACACCGGGAGTGCGGCGCGGGGCCGAGAACCCGGGACGTTGACCGGTGCGGGCGGCTGCGGACCGGCTCGTTGCCCATGCCCTACTGGCAGGTGCCGTGGCTCACCGGACACGGCGGATAGACCGGCTGCTGCGGGAACGCTGGAATCCAGGGCGGCGGTGGCGGCACGGACACCGGATCGCGCGCGATCTCCTTCAGCAGCACGTGCACCGCGGTCTCGATCTGCGTATCGATATGGTGCCGCGCCAGCAGTCCCGGGTTCACGTGCACCGGGATCGAGGGCGCCACGCCGATGTTCTCCACGACCCATTTCGAGTCCGTGCCGTACATGGCGACCTCGGAGACGACCTGGGTGCCGCCGTCAAGGAGCGTGAACACATTGTCGTAGCCGCGAACTCCTCCCCAGGTGCGCGAGCCGATGGTGGGACCGAGATGATACTTCCGGAAACGGTAGGCGAAGATGTCTCCGTCGGAGGCCGAGCCGTGGTTGATCAACGCGGCGAGATGGCCGATATAGGCGTCGCTCGGGCTCTGCTGCGGCACGCCGTCGCGCCTGACCCACGCGGCCACCATCTTCTCGGTGAGTCGCTGGAAGAGGATTGTGTCGATAAAGCCGCCGAGGTTCCAGCGGTCGTCGATGATCAGCCCCGGCTTGTTGATCTGGCTGTAGAACTGGCGCACGAATTCATGCAGGCCGGTCGCTTCCATATCGTTCAAATACACGTAGCCGATCTTGCCGCCGGAGAGCTTGTCGACTTCGCGCCGATTGCTGTTGATCCAATGCAACAGGTGGAGCTTGCCGCTGTTGACGACGGGTCTCACCAGTATGGTCCACGGCCGGCCGGTCGGCGTGGCGGCGATCTGCAGCGCTATGGTCTGCCCGAGCGTGCCCTGCAGGAGTGAATAGGGGTTGATCGGCGCCTTCAGCGGCTCGCCGTTGATCGCCAGCACGTAGTCGCCCTGCTTGACCTTCAGCCCCGGCTGCGCGAGCGGCGCGTAATAGCCCGGTACGGTGTTGTCGCCGTGAAAGATGCGCTTCAGGTAGTAGCGTCCCGCGGCGGCGTTGAGCGCGAATTCGACCCCCAGGCCCGCGGTCGGCTGCGGCGGGGTCTTCCAGCCGAAATCGCCGCCCAGGATGTACATGTGGCTCTCGCCCAGCGAGCCGATCATGTTGCCGATGACGTAGTTGAGGTCCTCCCTGTCCTGCACAAGAGGGAGCAGCGCCTGATACCGCTTGCCGAGCGCCGCCCATTTCTCCTTGATCAGCTCGGGATTGACGAAATAGTCGCGTACGTTACGCCAGGCTTCATTGAAGATCTCGTTCCATTCCGCGCGCGGGTCCACCAGCATCTGCATATGCGAGGTGTCGAGCGTCCTCGTCTTGGCTTGCGGCGCGAAGGTGGCCGGCCGCAGCATCCACCTGCCATGCTGCTTGTAAAGCAGTGTCGAGCCGTCGGCGGACAGCACGAAACCCGAGCCGATGCCGGCGGCGAGTGTCAGCGCCTTGCGCTTCTTGAGGTCGTAGGCCCGCAGCTGCGGCGCCTCGCCCGGGATTGCGCTCCCGAGCGTAGGGATGGGCACCGTGGAGTAGAACACCACGCCGTTGAATTCGGCCACGCTCGAGATGTTCGCCGCCGGCACCGGCACCTGAACGGTGCGGTCGATGAGGCCGGTAAAGTCGATCTTGACGCGCGGCGTCTTCGGTTTGCCCTTGTGCTTCGTCTTGCGTTTCTCTTTGCTCTTGTCGCTCTTGCCCTTGCCTGCCTTGGGCCCGTGCGAGGCCGTCGGCTGCCGGCTGCGCGGCGCGAACGGCGAGGGCGTACGTGACTGCAGCGTGGTCACATACAGTCCGTCGGGAACCACACCGGCGGCGCCGAAGCCGAAGGCGGACATCGCCGGGTTGACCAGGCGGGCGGATACGAAAAACAGATACTTGCCGCTGCGCGAAAAGACCGGATTGGTATCGTCGAAGTCGCCGCGGCTCACCTTATGCAGATCGCCGCGGCGGATGCCGTATATGAACAGCGCGTGCAGGTTGTTCGCCAGTCGCTTGGAGAACGCCAGCCAGCGGCTGTCGGCGGAGAACGCCACGTCCTGGAATATATGAACGGGAGCGGAGCGCGGCGCAGTAGTCACCAGCTTGCGCACGCCGGTCTTCACGTTGACCAGCCACAACTGCTGGCGCGAGGTGCTGTAGGTCAACCAGCGGCTGTTCGGGCTGAAGAGGAGCCGTCCCATGTAGGTGAGCTTGCCTCGCGGCGTCAGCGCCCGCGGCACGCCGCTGCCGTCGGCGGCGCGCACCATGACCTGACTGTCCCGGCCGTCGTCGCGGATGTATGCGATCCACTTGCCGTCCGGCGACCACGCCGGATCCTTGTCGTTGCTCGCGACGGTCTTGCTGAGGTCGGTCGTATGGCCGTACTCGACCGGTACGGTGAACAGCGCTCCGCGGGCACTGAAGACGGCAATCTTGCCGTCCGGCGCCAGGTTCGCGCCACGAATCATCTTGGCTGCCGCATATTCGTACGGCAGCGTGTGCGAGCCGGTGAGCGGCACCGTGACCGGCACCTGTGACACTCGGCGGGTCTTGAAGGAATACACGTACAGCTTGCCGCCGTCGGAGATGGCGATGCCGGTGTTGCCGGCGCTCGGCCAGTCGACGTCGTAGACGGGGAAGTGCGTCACCTGGCGCAACGCCCCCGTCGCGAGGTTCCTTGCCCAGATATTGAGCACGCCGTGAGCGCCGCGGTCGGAGGCGAAATAGAGCGTGTGGCCTACCCACATCGGGAAGACGTCCGATCCCTTCCAGTGGGTCAGCCGGCGGCTTGCGCCCGTGGCAAGATCATAAGTAAAGATGTCCTCCGCCATGCCGCCGTAGTAGTGCTTGCGGCGGAACGCGTGCAGGAGCAGCACGCGCGACAGCTTGTCGTAGGCGACGATGGTGCCGCTGGGGTTGAGCGAGAGCGGTCCGGTCCAGGGCATGGGCAGAGCCACGGGCAGGCCGCCGGTGACGGGCACCTCGAAGGCGCGCTCGATCTGGGGATTGAAGCTTTCGCGCCGCGAAAGAAAAATGACTTCCCGGCTGTCGGGAGTCCAGCCCGCGACGATGTTGTCGGTAACCGTGCCGATCCGGCCGTTCATGGGCTGATTGATGGAGCGCCAGGTGAGCTGCCTGACCGGGCCGCCGTCGATCGATACCACGTAGACGTCGGTGTTGCCGCGATACCAGCCGGTGAAGGCGACCCAGCGGCCGTTGGGAGAAATCAGGGGATGCGAGGCGTAGCCGGAGCTCGCCGTGAGACGCACGGCCTCGCCGCCGCGCACGCCGGCTTTCCACACCGCGCCGCCGGCTTCGAACACGACGGTGTTGCCGTGAATGCTCGGGAAGCGGATCAGCGCCTGGACCGGACCGGAGACGGTCTGGGCGCACGCGGTGTGCGCGGCGAGCGCAAAGGAGCAGACGGCGCAGAGCGCGCCCGCGAGAATTCTGAGCTTCATCGGCCGATCCTCGGTTTCAAATCGAGTACGTATCCGGCCGCCGGGGAGACGGCATATTATTGGAAGTCATGAAGGCGCGGATTTTGCGCGCATGCCCCGGGGGATGGCAAGCGAGCGGGTTTGATGCAGGCGGATAGAGGGGTGCGCCGCCGCGTTGCGCAGGCCCGCCAACAGTTCGGCAAGCCAGGCAAGGTCTGCCGACGTTGGGGGGTCGGGCGAGGTCCGTCGCCGAGAAAGTCCCGCATCCGCAGGGGCGCACGGGCAACTCGCCGCTCGATTAATGTGATGGTACTGACGGCCGTAATCTGCAAGACTAGCCCAGTCGTGAACGATGCAATAGGTTGAACGCGATGCACAGGCGCAAGACTCATCCGGCATGGACGGTCGCGGCCGTTCTCGTGGGGATATCGGCGCAGGCCGCCGCCCGGGCCGCGCACCCTCGGCACGTGCTCGATGCGAGCGCTCCGCCGGCGACCGTCGCCGCGCTTGCGCACGATCGGCCGGTGCTCGCGCGGCACGCGATGGTGGTTACCGCACAGCACTTGGCGACGCGGGTGGGGCTGAAGATCCTCAAGGAAGGCGGTAATGCGGTGGACGCGGCGGTGGCGGTGGGCTACGCGCTTGCGGTGGTGCATCCGTGCTGCGGAAACATCGGCGGCGGCGGCTTCATGATGATCCACCTGGCAAGCGGTCGTAACGTGTTTCTCGACTTTCGCGAGAAGGCGCCGCTGAAGGCAACTCCGACGCTCTATCAGAACGCCAAGGGACAGGTCGTGCCGGGTCTGAGCACGCGGACGTATCTGGCCGTGGGTGTCCCCGGGACGGTGCTGGGTCTCGATACGGCGCTGCGCAAATACGGGACGATGAGCCGCCAGAAGGTGATGGCGCCGGCGATCCGCCTGGCTCGCGACGGTTACGTGCTCGAGCAGGGGGATGTCAATATTCTCGACACGCGACTCAAGGACTTCGCCAGGCACAGGAACGTTGCGGCGATCTTTCTCAACCACGGCAAGCCGTATGTGGCCGGCGAGCGGCTGCGCCAGCCGCAGCTCGCGCGCTCGCTGGAGTTGATCTCGCGCGAGGGCAGCGGCGCGTTTTATCGCGGACCGATTGCCAGGGCGATCGTCGCGGCAAGCCGCGCCCACGGCGGGATCCTCTCGATGCAGGATTTTGCCGACTACACCGTGCAGTGGGCGAAGCCCGTGGAGTGCCGCTACCACGGCTTCACCGTTCTTTCGGATCCGCCGCCGAGCTCGGGCGGGGTGACGATGTGCGAGATTCTGCAGATCATCAAGCCGTATCCGTTCTCGAAGTGGGGCTACGGCTCGGTCAGGGCAATACACTATCTGGTCGAGGCCGAGCGTCGCGCCTTCGCCGACCGCAACACCTACCTCGGTGATCCGGCCTTCGTGCACAACCCGATCCGACGGTTGCTGTCGGCACATCATGCGGCGCTGCTGCGCGCGACCATCAAGCCCGATGCCGCCACGCCGTCGGCGCGGATCAAGGGGAGCCTGGGTCCTTATGAGGGCAATGATACGACCAACTACTCCATTGTCGACAGCCGCGGCAATGCAGTCGCGGTGACGTATACGGACAATTACCTCTTCGGGCTCGGGCAGATTGCCGGCGACACGGGCTTCTTCCTCAACAACGAGATGGACGATTTCACCTCCAAGCCCGGGGTCGCGAACTCCTTCGGTCTGGTGCAGGGCAAGGCGAATGAAATCGAGCCCGGCAAGCGGCCGCTGAGTTCCATGGCGCCGACCATCGTGCTCAAGGGCGGGCGGCTTTTCATGGTCACGGGTGCCCCAGGCGGATCGACGATTATCTCGAGCGTGCTCGAGAGTTTCCTCAATGTCGTCGACTTCGGCATGAACATGCAGCAGGCGGTCGAGGCGCCACGCGTGCACCAGCAATGGTATCCGGATGTGGTCTTCGTCCAGCCCGGGATGATGCGTCCGGCGGTCAAGCGGCGTCTGCAGGCGATGGGGTATCGGTTCAAACGGTTCAATTTCTGGGGCGCCGATGAGGCGATCCTGGTCAATCCGCGCACCCATCTTTTGGAGGGGGCAAACGACTACCCGATCCGTCCGGAGGGGTTGGCCGC
>JAJZVF010000119.1 GCA_021845825.1 Pseudomonadota bacterium
CTTCTGGGCGGCGAGCCGGCTGACGATGCCGGCGAGCGCGGTGGTCACCGGCACCTGAAAGCCCATGCGCTCGAGGAAGGCACGCTTCAGGTCGGTCTTGACCGGCAAGCGCTGCGGATCGAAATGCTGCGGCAGGTAGCGGTCGCAGCGTGGGTCCCAGACCGCATAGTCAACGCCGTTCAGGATCCCGGTGAGGGCATCCTGGCGCATGCGCAGCGAGTCCTGCAGCCCCATACCGTATTGGGTGGTGCAGATCTCCTGTGCGTGCGTAGGGCTCACCGTCGTGAGGGCATCCGCGTACAGAATGCCCTGGCGCAGCGGGTTGATCCGCCCGGCGCGCAGATCATCCTGGTGCAGCAGGTGGGCCCGGCTCCCGAGACCGAGATCGGCGATCGCATGGGCGTCGAATATTCCCTGGTAGCCGATGTTGTGGATGGTAAGCACCGAGCGGGTTTGCGCAAACACTGGCTCGGCCCGGAAATGGGTCTGCAGGAACAGCGGCCCGAACGCGGTGTGCCAGTCGTTGCAGTGCAGGATCCGCGGTGACCACTGCAGGCGCTGGCAGGCGATGAGCGCGGCGCGTGTGAAGGCGAGGAAACGCCGGTGCTCGTCCGGATCGTTCGTGTACAGGGCCGGGCGGTCGTAGAGCACCGGGCAGTCGATCAGGTACACCGGCGCCCCGCTGTCGGGCAGGGGCGTCTTCGCGACCGAGAACTCGTAGTGGTGCGGTCCAACCTGCAGCGCCAGCCGCTGCAGCCCCTCGAGCGGCTGGGGCGCGAAGCGCCAGCGGTCGATCGCGCCGTAGAGCGGGGTGAACAGCCGCACATCGTGGCCGGCTGCGTGCAGGCACCCGGTGAGCGCGCCGGCCACGTCGGCCAAGCCTCCGGTCTTGCAAAGCGGGGCGACTTCCGAGGCGAGCAGGGCGATGCTCGGCCCCACGTTATCGGCGGCCGGTTTATCATGCTCGGGATGCGTCATTTTCTGATTGGACTTGTGCTCACGTTGCTGCTCGCGGTCTCGATCGGAATCGGGATCGCCGTGGCCCGTTGGCCGTCGTGGTAGGCACGGCAGTCTACCGGAGCTCCTCCCCCGATGGCCAAGCGTCCGTGACGGCAGTGTCAACTCCCTCGGGATCGAGTTAACTTATTGATATTATTGAATATGTTTGTCTGCGCGGCCAGCCGGAGCGCCGCTCGCTGGTAGAATGGACTCGCTCCGGAGGGTTTTCCGGGTGTCTTTCGAGGACCCGTGTTTGGGCCCGCACCCGCAAGCCCATGACCCGCTCCATGTCCACCTCCCCCTACAAACAGCTCGAACAGGAATTCAAGAAGCTCCATGCCTTTCGCGGCGCCATGTCGGTGCTGCGCTGGGATGCCGCGGTCATGATGCCGCGCGGCAGCGCGGATGTGCGCGGCGAGCAGCTGGCGGCGCTCGAGACCGAGTACCACGCCCTGCTCACCGCGCCGCGGATCAGCCGGCTGCTCGATCGCGCGCAGGCCAACACCCAGGGGCTGCAGGACTGGCAGATCGCCAACCTGCGCGAGATGCGCCGCCAGCGTGATCACGCCATTGCCACGCCGGCCTCGCTCGTCTCGCGCCTGGCCAAGACCGTCTCCCGCGCCGAGGTCTGCTGGCTCGAGGCGCGCGCGCAAGGCCGGTTCGAGCAGTTCGCGCCCATGCTGACCGAGGTGGTTCATCTGGTGCGGGACAAGGCCGCGCTGCTCGGTCAGGCGCTGAACCTTGCGCCGTACGACGCGCTGGTCGACGAATTCAGCCCCGGCATCACCACGGCCGATATCGACGCCATGTTCAAGGCGCTTTCCCGGCGCTTGCCCTCCCTGATCCGCGAGGCGATCGCCGCGCAGGAGAGCCGCCCCATCCGCCCGCTCACCGGCAAGTTCCCGTTCGCCAAGCAGCGCGCGCTCATCATCGAGGTCATGAAGCAGATCGGCTTCTCCTTCGAGCGGGGCCGGCTGGATGAGAGCGAGCATCCGTTCACCGAGGGGGTTCCCGGGGACATCCGGGTGACCACGCGCCTCGATCCCAACGATCCGTTCACGGGTCTGCTCGGCGCACTGCACGAGACCGGCCACGCCATGTACGACCTCGGCCTGCCGCAGGAGTGGCGCGATCAGCCCGTGGGACGCGACCGCGGCATGGCGCTCGAGGAGAGCCAGTCCCTGCTCACCGAGATGATCGTCTGCCGCAGCCGCCCCTTCGTGCGCTATGTGCAGCCGCTCCTCGCGAAGCATTTCGGGGTGGGCGGCCCGGAGTGGGACGTCGAGAACATCTATACCCGCCTGACGCGCGTCCAGCGCAGTCTGATCCGCGTGGACGCGGATGAGCTCACATACCCGTTGCACATCATGCTGCGGTATGAACTGGAGAAACACCTGCTCAGCGGCGAGCTGGCAGTGCGTGACCTGCCGCAGGCCTGGAACGACGGCATGGAGGATCGGCTGGGGATCCGGCCGGCGAACGACACCGAGGGATGCCTGCAGGATGTTCATTGGGCCGTGGGCTCGTTCGGCTACTTTCCCTCGTACGCGCTCGGTGCGGTGATCGCCGGCCAGCTTTACGAGAGCCTGCGCAACGACTTGCCGGCTCTCGATGAGCAACTCGCTCACGGTGAGTTCTCGGGGCTGCTCGGCTGGCTGCGCACCCACGTGCACGGCCTCGGGGCCAAGGTGCCGGTGCAGGATCTGCTGCGCGCCGCGACCGGCAAGGCGTTGTCGGCCGCCTCTTTCATCCGCTACGTCGAGGCCAAGTACCTGGAAACGGCGGCCAGCGAGGCGGCGTAGGTGAGGCACGGAGCCACACAGTCGCGGACGCTCACGCGCCTGCAGGCCAGGCTGCGGGGTGAGGCCGGCCGGGCGATCGAGGACTTCCGCATGATCGGCCCCGGGGATCGCGTGATGGTGTGTCTCTCGGGGGGGAAGGATTCGTACACCCTGCTCGACATTCTGCTCTCGCTGCAACGTAGCGCGCCGATCGACTTCGAGCTCATTGCCGTCAACCTCGACCAGAAGCAGCCCGGCTTCCCCGCGCACGTGCTGCCCGATTACCTCGCCGCCCTCGGCGTACCCTTTCATGTCATCGAGCAGGACACCTACAGCGTGGTCCGGCGGGTCGTGCCGCAAGGACGCACGATGTGCGGCCTGTGCTCGCGGCTGCGCCGCGGTGCGCTGTATCGCTTCGCCGCCGAGAACGGCATCGGCAAGATCGCCCTCGGCCATCATCGTGATGACATCGTCGAGACACTGTTTCTCAATCTTTTCTTCGGCGGCAGGCTGAAGGCCATGGCACCGAAGCTGCTCTCCGAGGACGGGCGTCACGTCGTGATCCGGCCCCTCGCCTATGTGGCCGAGCGGGACATCGAGCGCTATGCGCGCGGGCGCGACTTTCCCATCATCCCCTGCAAGCTCTGCGGCTCGCAGGACAATCTGCAGCGCAGGGCCATCAAGCGCATGCTCGCCGAGTGGGAGCGCGATTGGCCCGGCCGCACCGAGAGCATCTTCTCGGCGCTGCGCCATCTCGAGCCCGACACCCTGGCCGATCCTCGCCACTTCGACTTCGCCGGCCTCGAGGCGAGGGGCCTGCGGCCGATGTCGATGGAGGAAGAGCTCGGTCTCGAGGAGGAGACTCGGACGGGGGCACAACACGGCTGGGGCGCGGATCTCGCCGCGGGACTCCCCGGGGCGCTTGTGCCCGGGAGTGCCGGCGTAAGAGGCGGCCAAGGCGGACGAGTATTCGAGCCCGCCGCAAAGCCCGCGCACGGGATTGATTCGGCGAGCGATCCGCAGAGCGGTCGCGCATAACCGGGCTTTACGGTCACGCGGCATCCGATGGACGCTCCTGCGGCGCTGCCTCTGCCCAACACCTACTGGGTTCTGCCCGGCCGGCTGCTCGCCGGCGAGCACCCTGCGGGTCCTACCGAGGAGGCCACCCGAGAGCGCCTCGGAAAACTCCTCGCCGCCGGCATCCGCTGCTTCCTCGATCTGACCGAGCCCGCCGAGGCCGTTGCCTACGACGGCACCCTGCCGCTTTCCATCGAGTATCAGCGCAAGCCCATCCCCGATCACGGTTTGCCGCAGCGGCAGGCGCACATGCGCGAGATCCTCGATTGCCTGCGGGAGGCACTGCGCGAGGGCAAGCCGGTCTACCTGCACTGCCGAGCCGGCATCGGGCGGACCGGCACGGTAGTCGGCTGCCTGCTCGCCGAGGAGCGCGGCGGCGAGCAGGCGCTCATCGCGCTCAATCGGCTGTGGCGCCAATCCGCGCGCTCGGGGGACTGGGCAAGCATTCCCGAGACCCAGGCGCAGACCGAGTACGTCAGGCTGTGGAAGCCGGACACGCCGATGGCCTCCGATTCCGAGGCACGGCCGCCGCAGGAGCCGCAGCAAGCGGCGGCAGAGGATCCTTTGCTGCAACCCGCCACGCTGGCGGCGGCGCAGGCGCTCAGAGAGCGCTTCCTCGGCGCACTGCTCGGTCTTGCCGTCGGCGATGCGATCGGTGCCGCGACGCAATTTCGCCGTCCGGGCTCGTTCGCTCCGGTTGCAGACTTGATCGGCGGCGGCCCATTCGGCCTGCCGCCCGGCGCCTGGAGCGACGATACCGCCATGGCGCTCTGCCTCACCGAGAGTCTCCTCGAGCGCAACGGCTTCGATCCGGCCGACCAGGTAGCCCGCTACCGGCGCTGGCAGCGCGAAGGATACCTGTCCGCCACGGGCCAATGCCTGGGAATCACAGCCGCAACGGCCCGTGCCCTGGCGACGGCCCAGTGGCGGCGTCAGCCTTTCTCCGGCTCCCACGATCCGCTGCGGCTCGATCCGGAGCCGCTTTCCCGGGTGGCGCCCGTGGCGATGTATTTTTTCGCGACGCCGGAGCAGGCCGTGCACCTCGCGGGTGAGGCGGCGCGCACCACTTCCCAGGCGACCCTGGTGCTCGCGGCTTGCCGTGACCTGGCTCGCGTCCTGGCACTGGCGCTCTCCGGCGCGCCGAAGAGCGCGATTCTTGCCAGGGCCTCGGCCGCTCTACCTCGGGGCGCCGGCCCAGGCGTAGGCCAGGCGCTGGCAGGGGCCATCGAGGCGTTCGGTGCCACGAGCAGCTTCCGGGAGGCAGTGCTGCACGCGGCCAATCTGGGTGGAGACTCTGACGTGACCTCGACGGTATGTGGACAGCTCTCCGGAGCGTATTACGGCGCGAGCGCCATCCCCGCCGCCTGGCGGGCGAGCCTTCTGCGCCGGCCGCTGATCGAGGCTTACGCCGATCGGCTCCTCACCCACGCTCTGACCCGGTTGAGCGAGTAAACCGGCGGGCGGCGCCTTGCGCAGCGGACGGCGGTCCGATGCTGCGCTAAGCTGCACACCCCTGCTCTTGTCGCAAGCGGTTTCTCGTGGCCTCGCAGTGCGCCCGCTCACGCCGCCGGACTCTGTCCTGGACCCGTCTCCCGGACGAGGCGCTGCTCGAGCTGCGTTTCCGCGACCTTGGCCTCACTGCGCGCGGCGCCGACATCCGCCGCGGCGTTCAACGGCTGTATCGGGAGCTGGAAGGCCGCGGCATCCGCTTCCGCCCGCACATCTGGCTGTCGGACGAATGGTTTACCCCCGATGGAGTGCCGGGCATCGCCGTGCCGTTCTATCTGGCCCATCCCCGGCTGAAGCGGCTCGAGCGGCGCATCATGCACGAGGCCGAGGGCGGCAATGCCCGTGAGCTCATGCGCATTCTGCGTCATGAGGCCGGTCATGCGCTCGACAACGCCTATCGCCTGCGCCGGCGCAAGCGCTGGCGCGAAGTGTTTGGTCCGGCCTCGCTGCAGTATCCGTCCCGTTACAAGGCGCGTCCCGGGAGCCGGCGCTACGTGCATCACCTCGGCGAGTGGTATGCGCAGGCGCATCCGACGGAGGATTTCGCGGAGACGTTCGCCGTCTGGCTCGCCCCGCGCTCGGGATGGCGCAAGAGCTACGCCGACTGGCCGGCCTTTCGCAAGCTGCAGGCGGTCGATGAGCTGATGGCCGAGGTGCGCGGCCAGGCGCCCCCGGTGCGCAGCCGCGTGCGCATCGACCCGCTGGAATCCAACACGCGCACCCTGGGTCAATACTATCGACGCAAGCTGGCGCGCTACCGGCGATACCGCCGCGGGGTGGCCGATGCGCTGTTGCAATGGCTGTTCAGCGCGCAGCGTCCCCGCCGTGATGCAATGCGCGCGGCGACGTTGCTGCGCGCCCATCAGAAGACCCTGGTCGCCTCGGTCTCGCGCGAGCTTGGCCTCGAGCGCTATAGTGTGCAGCAGATCATGCGCATGCTGATAGACCGCAGTGACACATTGAACTTATACGTTCGCGGCGGTCGTCGTGACGCAGTCCGCAACTCCCGTTGGCTGCTCGAGCGGCTGGCGGATCTGTACTCACAGGGTAAGACGCCGCACCTCCCGCTATGAAAAAACTGCGCACCCTTGTCGTGGTGCATGCGAGCCTCGTGCCGCCGGCAAGCCTCGAGGGCCACACCGACAAGGAGATCGAGCAGTGGCGGACCGAGTACGACGTCATCACGACCCTGCGCGGGAGCGGTCATGACGTACGCTGCCTCGGTGTGCTGGACAGCCTCACGGAAATGCGCGTGGCGATCAAGGACTGGAAGCCCGGCATCGTCTTCAACCTGCTCGAGGAGTTCAACGGCATCGTCACATACGATCAGCACGTGGTCGCATACCTCGAGCTGTTGCGCCAGCCCTACACGGGCTGCAATCCCCGGGGGCTGATGCTCTCGCGCGACAAGCCGCTCAGCAAGCAGCTGCTCGCCTATCATCGGATTCCAACGCCGCGCTTCGCGGTGATCCGCCGCGGCACGCACGCACGCGTGCCTCGCAAGCTCCGCTTTCCCCTGTTCGTCAAATCGGCCACTGAGGACGCCTCCCTCGGCATCGCCCAGGCATCGGTCGTCGAGGATGCCGCGCACCTGAAGGAGCGCGTCGGCTTCATGCACGAGCAGATCGGCTCCGATGCACTGGTCGAGGAGTTCATCGAGGGTCGCGAGCTGTATGTCGGTGTCATGGGCAACGGACGCCTCACCCGTCTGCCCGTGTGGGAGATGGTCTTCGGCACTCTGCCGGCCTCGCTGGCCGGAATCGCCACGCGCAAGGTGAAATGGGACAAGGAGTATCGCGAAAAATACGGCATCATCACGCGCGCGGCCGAAGCGCTGCCGCCCGCCGTGCTCGCCCAGCTCGACAAGCTCTCACGTCGCATCTATCGCGTGCTTGGTCTCTCCGGCTACGCCCGGATGGATTTCCGCGTGACCGCCGACGGGCGGATATACGTGCTCGAGGCGAACGCCAACCCCAATCTCGAGGCGAGCGAGGACTTCGCCGAATCCGCGCGCGCCGCCGGGATCGGCTACCCGGAGCTGCTCGAGCGGCTGATGTCGCTCGGCCTTTCTTATCGGGCGCAGTGGCGCTAGGGAAGCCGCGCGCCGCAACGCCGCGCCGGCGGGGTAGAATCGCGGGCGCGGTTGTCGTCACCGCACGGCCGGTGTCAGCACTCCCTGTGCGGGGCTGCCAGCGTCGGCCGCGTCCTGGCCGAAAGTGCCGGCGGCGGTCTCGACGGACTTCACAACTTCGCGGACTCAACTTTGTCAAACCGACGCCGTTCCATGTAATGAAGGGGCGTAAGCGAGGTGTGCAACGATATGCCTGAAACCACAGTCGAGCCGGTCGCCAACCTGAAGGAATACTTCAAGGACGCACTGCACGCGGCGCTGGTGAAGCAGCGCCTGTCGGTCGAGGGGGAGACCGAGCACTACGTCGTGAACCTGCTCACCCTGTTTGCGCGCTCGGAAGCGCTGTTCGATGCCACTCCCGAGGGCCCGCGCCTCAAGCCGCTCGTGGTCCTGCTGACGGAGGCGATGGAGGCGCGCACGCGCGAGGAGCGCAACCGCGGCCTGCAGCGCCTGGGCGATGTGTCACTTTTCATAGCCGGCTTCTTCGCGCAGGGCTTCGCGCGCAAGCTCATCGACATCGATTATCACATCGCGATGGGCGGTCGCGCCTATGGCACGCTGGCCGAGGCGCTCTCGGGCGGGGTGTGCGCTCCTCGCAGGGGCAGGGCGCTCGCGCTCGTGTTCACCGAGCTCGCGGAGAAATTCCAGATGATGGTCGATGCCCTCAACGAGCTCAGCGAGAGCGCCTACACCCATTCCGATCGCGACATTCTCAGGCTCTACGAGCTGTGGCTGAGGACCGGGAGCCGGCGCAGCTTCCGGCTCCTCAGGCGCCTCGGCATCGAGCCGGTGGCGCACGGCACGTCGGCCGCGGGTCCCGAGATGGGCCTGCGCCCTCACTGACTGCCGGGTGCCGTTGCCATGATCCTGTCCGGTCTGCAGAGCCTGCTCGGCGGCATATACGACCTCGGCGTCGATTACGACGTGTATGACTTTCTGGTCACCGATCGAAGCAACCTGCCGTCCGAGGTCCGTCATCGCCGCTGCGAGGAGGACCTCATCATCGCCGAGCCGGCCGGCGGGCCGCAGGCCGCTGGGGAGGCTGAGCGGCCCGCGATGCAGGTGTCTTTGTATCTCGATCCGGCGCTCATCGACAGGCTCGCCCGGGAGGATCCTCTGCAGCGTCTGCACGGCGGCAACGTGGCCGATTGCTGGGCCGCGCTCGAGGGGGTGAGCCACTTCCTGTGTGTCGCCTGGCATGCCGATCACGACCGGCCTGTCTCGCTCCTCGAGCTCGAGATGCAGGCCGAAGTCGACAAGTACGTGGCCAGTTATCTGCTGCTGCAACGACAATCCCCGCGGCGCTTTCCGGCGGAGCTGCGCCGGCTGCTGTTCGACCGTGCCCGCATCGACCCCGATCTCGCCGACGGCCGCGAGGCCTTGTACCGGCGGGCCAGCTGCTATGCCGAGAAATTCTGCCGCAGGCTCGAGCGGGATTTGCGCAGCGACCGTATGGATGGCGAGCAGCAGGTGCTGGCGCGCTTGCGGCGTTTCTACCGGCTACCGGGTGCAGGCAAGCTGGCGCACATCGACTCGACGGGCTAGCC
>JAJZVF010000120.1 GCA_021845825.1 Pseudomonadota bacterium
TCGGGTATATCGTGCCGGGACCCGGCGATGGCCGGGGAGCGCTGTCGGTTGCGCGCTTCGTCGAGAAGCCCCCGCTCTCCGCAGCGAGTGAGCTGATCCGGGCGGGCGGACTCTGGAACACCTTCATCGTGGTGTCCACGGGGCTGGGGCTGCTCGATCTGTACCGCAAGCGTTTCCCGGGAATCGTCGACGCCATGATGAGCGCTCTCAAATCCGACCAACGCATCGGCTCGCAGGGGGCGGCCATGGCCGAGCTCTACGAGCAGCTGCCGGTGGTCGATTTCTCACGGGATATCCTCGCCGAGCTGCTGTCGGACCTGCGCGTGCTGCCCGTCGCCTCGTGCGGTTGGAGCGATCTCGGTACGCCCAAGCGAGTGGCGGAGGCAATTCGTCGAACACCCAGGCCGGCGGCGGCGCCTATGCGCACGAGCGGCGGATATCTCAGCCTTGCCGCGCAGCATGAGCGCGTGCGCAGCGCGCACGGGGCCGGCGGGGCGATATGATCGGGAGGGGTGCGACGGTGCGTGTAAGCGGCCCAAGCGGGAGAGCATCGGACCTCGGTGCCGCACCCAGGCAGCCCGGGGCGGAGGTGAGCGATCGGTTGCGCGCCGCGCACAATGGCTTCAGCACCGAGAGGCTGCAGCGGCGGCTCGTTCTGGAGCTGGCCGGGAACGTGGCCGGCCGGACCGTTCTTGACGTGGGCTGCGGAGACGGCGAGCTCGCCCTCGTGCTGGCAAGGTTGGGCGCCGACGTGACGGGAATCGATTCCTCCGCTGCAATGATTGCTACGGCGAGGCAACGGACAAGGCATCGCGGTGTAGAGGTAGTCTTCGAGCGCGGGGAGGCCGAATGGCTTCCGTTTCACCCGGAGGAGTTCGATGTTGTCACGGCGGTCGCAGTTGTGGGATTGGTCGCGAATGCGCGCGGCGTACTTGAGGAGATTGTGCGTGCGCTCAAGCCCGGGGGTCGCCTTGTCATCGGGGAATTCGGCACATGGCGCGCGCAGGCGGCCGGACGACGCATGCCGGCCTGGCGGGCGCTGCCGTTGCGGCGGCACGCGCAGTCGAGCACGACCGGCGAGATTCGTAAGCTGGTGGAGGAGGCAGGATGCATCATCGAGACTGTGCGCGGGGTGCTGTGTCACCCATGCGGGACGGGGACGGCCGGCTGGCGAAGCATTGCAGACTCGCGTGTCCGCCGGTTCACGCCACCGGGCGCCACCTTTGTGGCGCTGTCAGCCTGCAAGCCGGGGAAGTCCGTCGGTAAGGGGCTCGGCGATCGAGCAGCGGATGGCTCCGCGTGGCTGAACGGCATGAATGCGTGAGCGGTGCGCACCGGATTGGCGGGACTCGCGTCCCGGGGGTGGTTATTCCGGCAGCAGCGGCGCGGCGAGCGGTGAGGGACGAGGGCCAAACAGCCAGCGGCGCAGTACCAGGGCGAGCAGGAGGCAGGCGGCCAGGCTGAGGCCGGCATCGGTCACGAAGCTGCCAAGGAGGCCGCCCCGGTCATATCCCCAGCCATCGAGCATGGCCATATAGGTGATCGGGAGGTTCATCGCGGCGACGAGCACGGTGAAGAGCGTCGCGGCGAGCGGATTGTCGGGGCCGATGATCTGAAAGGCGATGCCGAATGCGGCCGTGAAGGCGAGCGCCTGGAAGATGATCTCACCGGTGAACACGACGCCGAAGGTCCACGGTGCCCGCGGCAGCCATAAGGTGCCCAGCGTGAACAGCGCCCCCACGACGCCGATGAGCAGATACAGCGGCCGCAGCTCTATCCTGCGCGCCAGGCGCGGAACGAGGAAGCTGCCGCCGAGGCCGGCGACGATCGAGCCGACGCCGGCGAACAAGCTCACGGTCGAGGCGCCGGCGTGATAGTCCCTGCCCAGGCCCCCGAGCACATTGGTGAGGGAGAAAGACGCCGCCGGCAGGATGAACAGGGCGAGTCCGATGAGCACGTCGCGCCGGCGCAGCAGATCGAGTATGGCCCGCCCGAAGCGTCCGAAGCTCTCGCTGGCGAGCAGCTTGTCGGGCGGCGGCGCGGGGATGAACAGGAAGAGCACGGTCGGCACGAGCATGGCGAGCAGCATGAGCAGCGCGCCGGCGGCCGGCGAAGCGTGCAAAATGAGCGGGCCGCCGACCACGATGATGATGCCGCTCGAGCCGATGTTCGCGATGTTGAACCAGGTGCCGAGCCGACTGTCTTCCTGCGGACTGATGAGGCTGCCCATCCAGCCGCCGACCGCGCCCTGATAGAAAGCAGCGCACAGGTAGCCGATGACCATGACCAGCTCCACCGCGCCGAGGTCGCTGTGCTGCAGCACGGTGAGTGCGGCGGAGGCGGCGGCAATCACCCCAAACATGAGCGCATACGTGCGCCTGCGCAGGCGCACATCGAGCATGGGCGAGAATAGGAAGGCCCAGAATCCCGGCGAGATGATCGCTGCGGTGATCGCGGCGATGTGCCCGCCGGGGACGCCCTCGGCGGCGAGCATCTGCGGCAGGGTGACCACCGCAAAGCCGTTCATCATGCCGAACGTGGAGTTGGTGAGTCCCAACACCCAGACCGGCGGATGTGGGCGCGCCGCGGCGCGCAGGTCAGTCACCGCCGCCTGCCGTGCCGATCAGGCGCCGGCTTGGGCGCGTGCGAGCCGAGCGGATTACGCCTGAGTCCCGGACGCCCGGGAGGGATCGGCCCGCGCTCAAGGTGCATCCGGCCGTATTCACAGGTCGTGCTCTCACAGCGCGCAATTATAGCCGATCGCCGCCGCACAGCCGCAATCCGGGCCGTCCGGGCGGCTCGGCCGTCCCACCGGCCGTGCAGCGAGCCCGGCCTCGTCCGCCGATCAGCGCAGGTCAAATCGATCGAGGTTCATTACCTTGACCCAAGCCGCTACGAAGTCGGCCACGAACTTCTCGTGCGCATCGGCGCAGCCGTACACCTCCGCAATGGCGCGCAGTTCGGAGTTCGCGCCGAAGACGAGGTCGACCCGAGTGGCGGTCCACCTGAGCTTGCCGCTCGCCCGGTCGTGGCCCTCGAACACGTTTTCCGCCGAGGTGGACGTCCAATGCGTTCCCATGTCGAGCAGGTTCACGAAGAAGTCATTGCTCAGCGTCTGCGGACGAGTCGTGAAGACACCATGCGGCGAGCCGGCGTGATTCGCACCCAGGACACGCAGACCGCCTACGAGCACTGTCATCTGCGGGGCGGTCAACGTCAGCAGCTGCGCCTTCTCGAGCAGGTGCTGCTCGGCGGCGCCGGCGTACCCGGGCTGCAGGTAGTTGCGGAAGCCGTCCGCGCGCGGCTCGAGATAGGTGAAGGACTGCACATCGGTCTGCTCGGCCGAGGCATCGGTGCGGCCCGGGAGGAATGGAACGGTGATATCGTGACCGGTCTTGCTCGCCGCCTGCTCGATTGCGGCCGAGCCGCCCAGGACGATCAGGTCGGCGAGTGAGACCTTGCGGCCGTCGGACTGCGCGGCGTTGAACGTGCGTTGGATCGCCTCGAGCTTGCCCAAGACCCTGGCCAGTTGCGCGGGCTGGTTTGCTTCCCAGTCTTTCTGGGGGGCGAGACGGATGCGCGCCCCGTTCGCGCCGCCGCGCTTGTCCGAGCCGCGGAAGGTCGAGGCACTGGCCCAGGCGGTGCCGATCAGCTCGGAGATGGAAAGTCCCGAGCGCAGCACGCTCGCTTTGAGCTCGGCGATGTTCTGCGCGTCGATGAGCGGGTGATCGACCGCCGGCACGGGGTCTTGCCAGATCAGAGTCTCCGCCGGGACCTCCGGGCCGAGATAGCGCGATCGCGGACCCATGTCGCGGTGAGTGAGCTTGAACCAGGCGCGCGCAAAGGCGTCGGCGAATTCCTCGGGGCGTGCGTGGAAGCGCCGGGAGATCTTCTCGTAAGCGGGATCGACGCGCAACGCGAGGTCCGTGACCAGCATTGTGGGCGCATGGCGATGCGAGGGGTCGAAGGCGTCCGGGATGGGTGTCGCATCGCCTTTTGCCCGGTACTGGTAGGCGCCCGCGGGGCTCTTGGTGAGCTCCCACTCGTAGCCGAACAGGTTCTCGAAGAAATAGTTGCTCCATTTCGTCGGCGTCTGCGTCCACGTGACCTCCGGACCGCCGGTGATCGCATCCCGGCCTTTGCCGGTACCGAAGCGGCTCTTCCAGCCGAGGCCCATCTGCTCGATGGGCGCCGCCTCGGGCTCGGGCCCGACGAGTCTCGGATCGCCGGCGCCGTGGGTCTTGCCGAAGGAGTGCCCGCCGGCGATCAGCGCGACCGTCTCCTCGTCGTTCATCGCCATGCGCTTGAAGGTCTCGCGAATGTCAGCGGCCGCGGCCGCCGGATCCGGCTTGCCGTTCGGACCTTCCGGATTCACGTAGATGAGGCCCATCTGCACCGCAGCGAGCGGATTATCGAGCTGCCGGTCCCCTGTATGACGGTCATCGCCAAGCCAGGTCCTCTCGCTGCCCCAATAGACCGACTCGTCCGGCTCCCACACATCGGCGCGCCCGCCTCCGAAGCCGAAGGTCTTGAAGCCCATCGACTCGAGCGCGACGTTGCCGGCGAGGATCATCAAATCGCCCCAGGACACCTTACTCCCATACTTCTGCTTGATGGGCCACAGGAGCCGCCGCGCCTTGTCGAGATTCGCGTTGTCCGGCCAGGAGTTGATCGGCGCGAAGCGCTGCTGGGCGCTGCCTGCGCCGCCTCGGCCGTCGCCGATCCGGTAGGTGCCCGCCGCGTGCCAGGCCATGCGGACCATGAGTCCGCCGTAATGGCCGAAATCCGCCGGCCACCAGTCCTGGCTGTCAGTCATCAGGGCATGCAGGTCCTGCTTCAGTGCCTTGAAGTCGAGCGTTCCGAACTGCGCGGGGTAGTCGAACTCTTCGCCCATCGGGTTTGACAGGGGCGAGTTCTGGCGCAGAATCCGCAGGTTGAGCTGCTGTGGCCACCATTGACGGATCGAGGTGCCCTCGCCGGCGGCCTGATGGAACGGACACTTGGTTGCATTTGCCATGGGCCTCTCCCGTGATCGAACGCGCTGCCGCTGAAATGATCAATCTGGGCGAACTCTAATTCGGTCGCATCACCGATGGAAATGCACACTATCAATCGCGGCGATAGACGGGGTCGATGGTCAGCCGCTGCGCCTGCGCCCGGTCGCATCGGCGCAGACCCGAGTTTGCCCGCCGCGTCCTTGGCGGGGGACCTGCAGGGGCGATGAGTACGGCGATCGTCTGGTTCAGGCGGGATCTGCGCCTTGCGGATCATGCGGCACTTGCGGCCGCATGCGCCGGGCATGCGCATGTGTTACCTGTTTACATCCACGCTCCGCAGGAAGAGGCGCCCTGGGCGCCCGGTGCGGCGAGCCAATGGTGGCTGCATCAATCCCTCGGTGCGTTGAGCGAGGCGCTCGCGCGGCAGGGAGGACGGCTCCATCTGGCGGCGGGGGACTCGCTGCGCGAGCTCGAGCGGCTCGGCGCGCAAAGCGGCGCGAGCGCAGTCTACTGGCTGCGCTGCTATGAGCCGGCGCTCATCGCGCGCGACACGCGGATCAAAGCGGCGCTGCGCGAGCGCGGTGTGGCGGTGCACAGCTATCCCGGCAATGTGTGGCTCGAGCCCTGGCAGATCAGCCGCGCGCCGGGACAGCCGTACCGCATGTTCTCCCCCTTCTGGCGTAAACTCCGGGCGCAGCTGACACCGCAGCAACCGCTGCGCGCGCCGCACGCGCGGCTGTGGATGAAGTTGCCGGGCAGCCTCTCGCTCGCGGCCCTCGCGCTCGCGCCGCGGATTCCCTGGGCGGCAGGGCTTGCGGGGAATTGGCGTCCGGGGGAGGCGGGTGCGCGTGAGCGGCTGCGGCGCTTCGGCGAGCAGGCGCTCCCCGACTATGCCGTGGACCGCGATCGGCCCGCCGATCCGGGCACCTCGCGGCTTTCGCCGCACCTGCATTTTGGCGAGATCACTCCGCGGCAGGTCCTGTACGGGCTGCACAAGCGAGCCGAGCGCTTGGGCGGTGGCACACATGCCGGCCTCGAGGCGTATCTGCGTGAGCTCGGTTGGCGGGAGTTTGCCTGCCATCTCCTCTACCACTTCCCGCACACCAGCGAGGGCAGTTTCAATCCCCGCTTCGCCGCATTTCCTTGGGCCGAGCCCGATGAGCGGACGCTCGGCCGCTGGCAGAGCGGCTGCACGGGCGTGCCGCTCGTCGACGCCGGCATGCGCGAGCTCTGGAGCACCGGCTGGATGCACAATCGTGTGCGGATGATCGCGGCGAGCTTTCTCACCAAGAATCTGCTCCTGCACTGGCAACATGGCGCCCGCTGGTTCTGGGACACGCTGGTCGACGCCGATCTCGCCAGCAACACCCTCAACTGGCAATGGGTGGCCGGCTGCGGCGCCGACGCTGCTCCCTATTTTCGCGTGTTCAATCCTTTCACCCAGGCGGCGCGGTTCGATGCCGAGGCGCGCTACCTCAAGCGCTGGCTGCCTGAGCTCGCGGTGTTGCCTGCGAAGCTGCTGCATGAGCCGTGGCGTGACCCGGCCGCTCTCGCACGCTGCGGCTACCCCTCACCGATGGTCGAGCCGCGGGCGGCGCGGCGCGCGGCGCTCGAGGCTTTCGCGGCTCTGCCGGACTGAGCGGCGCGCAGGTGCCAGGGGTCGCGCGCAGGCAGACGCGCAGGCGCGCGGCCGCGCACGGTGCGATTGGACCGGTGCGCCCGCTCATCGGGCGCGCCTGCGCCGCTTGCGCCGGCGCGGCGCCGGGGCAGTCGGGTCCGCGCTCAATCCGGAACCGGCGCCGGAATCTCCTCCCCGGCGGTCGTCGCGGTGCCGGCGGAGGCGATGATGATGAGCCCAATCGCGCTCCACTGGGTCGGGGCGAGTCTCTCGCCGAGAAACAGCAGTCCGGAGAGCGCGCCGACCGCCGGCTCGAGGCACATCAACACGCTGAATGTCCGGGTCGGCAGGCGTGCCAGCGCGATCATCTCCAGCGAATAGGGCAACGCGGTGGAGAGGGCGGCTACCGCCAGCCCCGGCAGCAGCACCGCCCGGGAGAACAGCACGGCGGGCGCGGCCGACAGTCCGACCGGCACGATGAGCACGGCGGCGATCAGGCTGCCGAGCGCGACGCCCTTGGGGCCCAGATGATGACCGACTTTCTGCCCGAACACGATGTACAGCGCCCAACAGGCGGCGGCGCCGAGCGCAAACAGGATGCCCGGCAGACTCACGTGGGTCCGGTGCAGCAGCGGCAGCAGCAGCGCAAGACCGGTGACGGCGATCGCCACCCAGGTAAAGTCGATGGCGCGTCTGGAAGTGAGCACCGCCAAGGTGAGCGGTCCGGTGAACTCCACGGCCACCGCGACCCCGATGGGCAGCCGGACGAGTGCCTGGTAGAAGAGGAAATTCATCATCCCGAGCGCGAGGCCGTAGGCGAGCAGGGGCCGCCGGGAATCCCGCGGAACCCGCAGCCGCCATGGACGCAGCGCGAGACACAGGAGCATGGCGCCGAAGCCGACGCGCAGCGCAACAACGCCGCCCGCGCCGGCGATGGGAAACAGTGTCTTGGCGATGGCGGCGCCGCTTTGCACCGATGCCATCGACACGAGCAGCGCTGCAACGGGCGCAGGCGCGCTCAGCCGCGGCTTGCGCGCGCTCATCCGGGCGCCTTCGGCGCACCGGCGTATCCGCGCGCCGTCGGGCCGCCACCGCGCGGTACGCACCCCGTGACGAGCCCATGGGCGTCCCGCGAGGGAAGGTCCGGTCGGGGTCCGTACGGACACGCCGCGCGGCCGCATCTACCGGGCGCGAACCGCATGCGGCCTATGAGACGCCGACCCGGTTGCGTCCGTCGTGCTTGGCGGCATAGAGCGCGCTGTCCGCCCGAGCGATCAGCTCATCGACGGACTCGCCCGTGCGGCCGAGCGCCAGCCCCGAGGATATCGTCACGGACCCGACGTCATCGAGCGCCCGGTCGCCGTGGATCCGCAGCCGCTCCACGGCGATGCGGATCTGCTCGGCCACGCTATGCGCGCCCTGGAGCGGAGTCTGCGGCAGCAGCAGCGCGAACTCCTCCCCGCCGATACGGGCCACGATATCCCGCCCTTTGACGTTGGTGCGCAAGACCTCGGCGATGGCGCGCAGCACCTTGTCGCCGAGCAGGTGGCCGAAAGTATCGTTGACCCGTTTGAAATGATCCACATCGATGAGCACGAGCGCGGCGCCTTCCAGTCCCTGCTCGCACTCGCACAGCGTCTGCGCGGCGCGCATGAATCCCCGCCGGTTGGCCAGTCCGGACAGCGGGTCGGTCAGCGCTTCGGTGTGCGCCTCACTGAGCTGCCGGGTAAGTGACAAAACATCGCGTGTCCTTGCATCGAGCTTCTCGGTGAGCGTCTGCGTAGCCGCCTCCATGCGCAGCGCCTCGCCGAGCAACCGGCCGACGACCTCCTGGACGGCTGTGGTGCTGACATCGTTCGTCAAGTCGGAGCGGCCTTGCTGCAGAGTCTGCCGGAAGCGGCCGCTGTCCTCGCAGGCCGCGGCGACTTCCTGCGCGGTGGTCTCGAGCAATGCTTGCAGGCGCCGCTGCAGGCTGTCGAGCACGGCGGCATCGCGCTCGGAGATGTGGCGGGCGTAGAACCGGTAAGCGTCCTCCTCGGACAGAGGATCGTTCCCCTCGAGTCGTGCGGCGAGGGCGGCGCTCAATGCGGGATTGAGGCCCGCCACGTGCTCATACCACAGCGTGTAGCTCACCGGATGGTATGCCGCGTTCTGACGTACCATCAAAGGCAGGGCGAGTCTCAGCAGCTGCGCGCTTTGTTGTTTGCTCTCTATGTATCGCATGGTACTCGGGTCGATGCGCAGG
>JAJZVF010000121.1 GCA_021845825.1 Pseudomonadota bacterium
GACACTACCGTCCTGCCGAAGAAATTCTGGTCATGACCTGCGACATCTGCGGGCGCGACGTCGGCTTCGAGGACGGACGCCGGCCCGACGAATATTTCTGTGTAAGCCGTCACCCCAACCCCGGGTCCATCGACGAGCAGGAAGACGCCGTCATCATCTGCTCTTGTGAGTGCCTGCGTGCGTTCGCGGCTCACACAGCCGGTCCGGATCGCACCTCCTCAGCCCGAAGTCGCAGCGTTCGACCGGGCAAGCCAGACTGCGACAATTGAGTGCCGCGCACGGGCAGTTTGCCACCGCACCGGGCGCCGCGCAGCCCGGCCTGCAGCGGCTAAATGGCCGCGGGCCGCGAGCGATCCGCGCCGAGCGGGCGCGGGCAGGAGTCGCCGGCGCGATGCCCGGCCTCGCCGGATCGGCTTGTCCGTGCGCCCGTGCTCGGCACTCATCCGCCGTCATCGCTCACGATCCGGGTGTCGGGAAGGAACCAACGCGGTCGATTTCCACAGAGTCGGACGCGCAGACAGCATGAGCGAAACCAAAGTGACCTCGGCTCGAGCGCTGGTCGCCGATTCCGCAGCGCTCACCCGGCTGCTGGATGACGTGCCGGAGGCGGAGGATTTCCGCGCGGAGCTGTCCAAACCGTATCTCACCAGACGCTGGCAGCACTCCGTGCAGCGCAGCTACTGGATCACGAGCGATGGCACGACAGTGCTGTGCCTGACCGTCACCGGGCTCGAAATCGACGAGGTGGTTGCTCTTTGGCTCAGCTTCGATGTCCGCCGGCGGCGAGCCGGGTTCACGCTGTCGGCAAGCGCGCTGGGCGAGATCATCGAGACGGAGCTGGGCCTGTCAGTCGAGTTGGTCGAGTGATCACACTCTCATATCGGCCGCTCTACAGTGATTCAGTGGTGCTCTTGCGTGGGGCCTACTTCAGAATCGGTGCCGACGGGGTGCTGCGCGGTCCCGACAACGCCGTGGTGGCGGGCTACAGCGACGGTGCCTGGAGGTTTGCCCGCAGCTTGTGTCGGATCCTGGAGTGTCGCGATACGGCGTATCTGCGCGTGACGAGCCTGGACGGCGCGCGTAAGTGCATCGGACCCTACCAGTGCCTAAAGGTAGTTGCAGGAGGCGCAGTCTTCACGAACGAAACGTATCTCGGGGCGCACGCGCTCGGCAGGTCCGGCTTCACCGAAACGGAGATCTGGCGCGAGATCACGATTCTCTCGGCTGCAGAAGAAAATCAACAGACGCGCGGCGCCGTGGGCTTTGGTCTCACTCTGTCGTGAACACGGCTGTGCGGCGGGTCTGCGGACTCACCTGGCGCAAGAGCGATCGCAGCACCGGGGGTGATCTGCAGCCTCACGGCCACGCCGGCCGCGTTCTATGCGAAGCGGAGTCAACCGAAGCCGCCGCGCACACGCCTGTCCGTGCGCCCGGAGCTGCGGGCGGCGTCGCTCCACATTCCCATCGCCGTGGCGCCCGATCCGCCCGGTCCTGAGCGGGCGGTCATGGCCTTTGACTTGCCGGGCATGCGCGAGCCGAACTCGAGCCGCGCGCAAATCCGTCGGTCTGGCAGGGAAACGCCGCCGTCACGCCGCTGAATTTACGCCATTTCCGTGAGCTGTGATTGCTCGTATCGGAAGGTCGGCATATTGTACGAGGCGGAGCTTGAGCAATCCCGCCGCGGCCGATGAGCCCCCAGCCCGACATCCAGGCCTATTTTGATTCGGCGACGAATACGGTGAGCTACATCGTCGCTGATCCACTCACCCGCGAGTGTGCGGTGATCGACTCCGTCCTCGACTACGATCCGAAGTCCGGCCGGACCGCGACACGCTCGGCCGATCAGATCATCCGGTCCGTGCACGAACGAGATTTGCAGACACGCTGGATCCTCGAGACACACGCCCACGCCGACCACCTCAGCGCGGCACAGTACCTGCGCGAGGCGCTCGGCGGCAGGGTCTGCATAGGCGAGCACATCAAGAGCGTGCAACGCCTGTTCGGCGGGGTGTTCAATCTCGAGGCCGGATTTCGGCCGGATGGCTCGCAGTTCGATCATCTCTTTCGCGACGGGGAAACCTTCGCGATCGGTCAATTCACGGTCGACGTCCTGCACACCCCCGGACACACGCCCGCCTGTGTGACCTACCACATCGGCGATGCCGCCTTCGTCGGCGATACGCTGTTCATGCCGGACTACGGCACCGCACGGGCCGATTTCCCGGGCGGCGACGCGCGGACGCTCTACCGCTCGATTCAGAGGGTCCTCGCGCTCCCGCCCGGGACGCGACTGTTCATGTGCCACGATTACCTGCCGCCGGGCCGCACGCATTTCGCCTGGGAAAGCACGGTAGCCGAGCAGCGTCGCGCCAACATTCATGTCAGGCTCGGCGCCACGGAGGATGCGTTTGTGCACATGCGCGCCCGGCGCGATGTCGACCTGGGGATGCCCGCGCTCCTTCTGCCCGCGATACAGGTCAACATCCGGGCCGGTCATCTGCCGCCCCCGGAAGGCAACGGCGTGCGTTATCTGAAAATACCTCTCAACGTGCTGTGACTTTTCCGGTCCTGACAAGTGGCGCGGGAGCGGTGCGTCGGCCGGGAGCGTGAGTTACTCGAGCATAGCGGGGGGAGGATGAAGGGCGCAGGAGCGGGGTGTGCGCGGCGGCAGGGCAGCTGCCTTCGGCAGGATCGGGCCCGGGCCCGAAGAAGCCTTGCGGTCCGGTGAGGCAGGCGCAGGCGGCGGTGGCGGCGACCGGAATCGCCCGCGCAGGAGATGCAAGCACGAGATCTCGCGAACTGCCCCGCTTCCCCCGCCCGGACCGGCGGGTCGGGAAAGCCGCGCCGTCCCCGGCCACAGTTGGCCGGGGACGGCGCCTATGTCAGCTGATGGATCAGTACCGGCGTGCGCCGCCGTTGCGGCCGCCGCCGCCGGACCGCTCGCGCTCTTGCGCCTCGTTCACCTTGAGAGCGCGGCCGTCGAAGTCCGCCCCGTTCAGCGCCTGCATGGCGCGCGAGGCATCGGCGCTCGACATCTCCACGAAGCCGAAGCCTCGCGGACGACCGGTGTCCCGGTCGCTGATCAACGAGACCTTCTCGACCGTGCCGTGCTTGGAGAACAGGGCATGCACGGCCTCGTCGGTCGCGGTGAAGGGAAGATTACCAACGTATAATTTCGTCACTACAAAATACTCACGAGAATGAAGCAGATAAACCGGCAGGTACGTCCTGCCTCCGGGTTCGCGGAACTTTGCGAGGGTGGCAGTCGTTGCTCGCCAGAGGCGCCAGTGCGGCGCGCGCGGCCACGGCAGTCAAGCCGAAAAGGTACGATCCAGGTTATAGCGTACATGATTCCGCAGTGCGCCGCCCAAATTTCTCCCGCGGCCGTCTCTTGATCGCGAGCGACATGTGGCCGTCCGGCCGGGGTGCATGATCTGCCGCGCCGGGAAATGTCAGGGTCTCGATCGCGGATCACGCCCATTGCGGGCGCCGGTACGGGAGCAACGACGGCCTTCGGCCCGGCCGCGCCGCTTGGCCATGATGCTGCCGCTACCGGCTGATACTGCGTCCGGAACTGGCGGGCACCCGCGCCACACCGGTCTGCCCGGTGGCGCCCGGCGCTACCGCTATCACCGCCGGTCGCGCCGCCGCCGGCGCATCCGCGGTCCAACGCCGGTGCACCGGCAACCCGCCCGCCGCGTGCAACGGCGGCCGCCATTGCCCGCCGCGCATGCCCGCGATGCAGCCGCTCCCGCGCACGCGTGGAGGATGGAGGAGAGTCCGCGGCCCCATTGCAGGGGCCCCCGCGGTCAGGCGACGAGAGGATGTGCCGCCAGGTATTCGGCCAATGTCCCGGTGAAATCCTCGACGGTTCCGTCGGACTTCAGCTCGATGATCCGTGTCGCCAGACCGCTGACGAACTCCCGGTCGTGGGACACGAAGATCAATGTTCCCGGATACAGCTCGAGCGCGGTCTGCAGAGACTCGATGGTTTCCATGTCCATGTGGTTCGTGGGCTCGTCGAGCACCAGCACATTGGGCTTCGTCAGCATCAGCTTGCCGTAGATCATGCGGCCCTTCTCGCCGCCCGACAGCACCTTTATCGACTTCTTCACCTCGTCGCCGGAAAACAGCAGCCGGCCGAGCGTGGCGCGCACGATCAAGTCGTCGTCCGCCTTGCCCGTCCACTCGGACATCCACCCGAGAAGGTCGATCTTTTCGGCGAAGTCCGCTTGCGGATCCTGCGGCATGTAGCCGGGCTCGGCGTTTTCCACCCAGGTGATCCGTCCCGCGGAGGGCGTGAGCTCGCCGATCAGGCAGCGCGTGAGGGTCGTCTTGCCTACCCCGTTCGCGCCGATGATGGCGATCCGCTCGCCGGCCCGGACATTGAAGCTGACCTTGCGCAAAACGTCGACGCCGGAGTCCGGATATCGGAACGAGAGGTCCTCGACGGACACCGCGGAGTGGTACAGCTTCTTGCGCTGCTCGAAACGGATGTAGGGGTGCTGCCGCGAAGAAGGTCGAACCTCCTCGAGTTTTATCTTCTCGAGCTCTCTGCGACGCGAGGTTGCCTGGCGTGCCTTCGAAGCATTGGCCGAGAAGCGCCGCACGAACTCCCGCAGATCCGACATACGTTCCTGGGCCTTGGCATTGGCCGCCTCCACGCGCTGGCGCGCCTGCAGCGAGGCCAGCATGAAATCGTCGTAATTGCCGGGATAGACCCTGAGCTGCCGATAGTCGAGGTCCGCGATATGCGTGCAGACCTGGTTCAAGAAGCGCCGGTCGTGGCTGATGATGACCATGGTGGCGTCATAATCGCTGAGCACGCCTTCGAGCCACCGAATGGAGTGGATATCGAGATTGTTCGTCGGCTCATCGAGCAGCAGCACGTCCGGCTTCGAGAACAGGGCCTGGGCGAGCAGTACCCGCAGCTTCAATCCCGGCGCCACAGCGCGCATCGGTCCCTGGTGCAGCGATTCAACAATGCCGATGTCGGTGAGGATGCTTGCGGCACGGGCCTCGGCGTCATAGCCCCCGTACTCGCCGAAGCGCACTTCGAGCTCGGCCGCTCTCATGTAGTCCGCATCCGTCGCGTTCGGGTCCGCGTAGATGCGATCCCGATCGCGCATGGCGTGCCACATCTCGAGGTGGCCCTGTATCACCACATCGAGCACACGTTGATCTTCGTAGGCGAACTGATCCTGTTTGAGCGTGCCGAGACGTCTGCCGGGCTGCAGCACCACGTCGCCGGCACTTTGCTCGAGCTCGCCGCTCAGGATCTTCATGAGCGTCGATTTGCCGCAGCCGTTGGCGCCGATCAGGCCGTAACGATTGCCGTCGGAGAATTTGACCGTCACCTGCTCGAATAACGGCTTGGCCCCGAACTGCATCGTGACGTTGAATGTGGAGAGCATATCTGTTCGTTCGAATGGCGCAGCTCCCGACCCGCGCGCGCCTCGAATCGCCATCCGGTCGTACCGAGGTCAGGGGCGATGGCCTGTGCAACAGGCAGGCGCGAGGAGCGTGACGCCATGCCCCATCCCGGCGGTTGACAGGCGTCCGTAGGTTGGGTGTGAGCCCGGGTGCCGCGCGGGCGCGGCTCACAGCGGGCCGCGGAGTCTAGCCGATGAGGCGAATGCATGCAACGAAGAGTCTTGTCCAGCGAGGTATGAAGCTGGGGCGGGGGCCGTGATTCCCGTAAGGTAGGAGCCTGGAGCTGCCGAGGACGGCGTTCGGTCTGGGGTGGATCGATCATCAGGCGGGATGGTGATCGACAGGCGGGAAGTTGAGGTGCGCACGATCGAGCAGATGCGCGCAGTCTTCGCGGGGACACAGGCTCTGCAGTTCAGGGCCTCGGCAGAGGATGCCGGGTGGTACGGGCGGAGCGGCCGGGGGCGGCCGTGGCGCCGACCGGTACCGACGGCCCCGCCGGCTGCGCCGCTATGGAGGTTGGTCTGTATCACAGCCAGCCGCTTTCGTGGGCACAAGACAGTCGGACGTGCGGCGTGGAAGGCCCGAGGAGCCGATCAAGCCATGCAGCCGGGCGTACGCGCCGGCGAGCATTGGGCGGACGCGCTTGGAGCGCGCCAAGCGGTAGGCGAGCAGTATGGCAAGCACCGCTGCGTACGTGAGGGGCGTACGCTCGTCGATTTTCTCCTGCCAGTAGAAATGCCATACCGCGAGCGCCGCGATCAGGTAGAGGAGCCGATGCAGCCGGCTCCAGCGCCGTCCGAGCCGGCGCATCATCCGATTGGTCGAAGTCATCGCGAGGGGAATGAGCAAAAGGAGTGCGCTGAATCCGACGGTGATGTAGGGGCGCTTGAGGATGTCGGCGCCCACCATGTGCCAGTCGAAGTCCAGGTCGAGTGCCACGTATACCGTGAAGTGCAGCAGTACGTAGAAGAAAGCGAACAGGCCGAGCATGCGCCGCAGCCGCAGCAAGTTAGGCAGCCGCGCGAGGTGGCGCACGGGCGTCACCATCAGGGTGAGCATGATCAGGTTGAGGGCGGTCTTGCCGCAGCGCCGCTCGAGGAATTTCACCGGGTCGACGGCAACGCTGCAGCCGAGCCAGCCAAACAGGCTGCAGGTCATCCACGCCAGGGGGATCAGGCACGCCAGAAACACCACCGGCTTGTAGATGAAACGGTAGCGCCGCTCGGCGGTCAAGCCGAGCAAGGGCTTGGGCGTGCGGAGGACGGTGTGGGTCACGAGGGCTTGCGGGTGCGAGCTCAGAAGTGCTCGCGCAGGTTCATGCCCTTGTAGAGATAGGCGACTTCCTCGCCATAGCCGTTGAACATCAGCGTCTTCTGGCGCTGATGGAAGAACGGATTGCCGATGCGCAACTCCGATTCCTGGCTCCAGCCGGGGGTCGGAACGTTGGGATTGACGTTGGCATAGAAGCCGTAGTAATCGGGCCGCGCCCGGCTCCAAGTGGTCGGCGGCTGCGTTTCGGTAAAGGTGATGCGCACGATCGCCTTGATGCCCTTGAAGCCGTACTTCCACGGTACGATCAGGCGCAGCGGCGCGCCGTTTTGATTCGGCAGCACGCGTCCGTAGAGTCCCACCACCATGAATGCGAGCGGGTTCATCGCCTCATCGATGCGCAACCCCTCGCGATACGGCCAACTGAGGATCGGTACCTTCTGGCCCGGCATCTGGCCCGGGCGATAGAGCGACTCGAAGGCCACGTACCTTGCCCGCGAGGTGGGCTCGAGCCGCTTGAGCATGGCAGCCAGCGGGATTCCAACCCAGGGAATCACCATGGACCAGGCCTCGACGCAGCGGAAGCGGTAGATGCGTTCCTCGAGCGCATAGGGCTTGAGGAAGTCCTCGAGCGCGAACGTGCCGGTGCGCTGCGCCTCGCCCGCAACGGTGATGCTCCAGGGGCGGGTCTGCAGCCGCCCGGCGTACTCGGCCGGGTCGGTCTTGCTGGTGCCGAACTCGTAGTAGTTGTTGAAGTGGGTGATCTGGTACCAGGTGTTGGGCTTCTCGTTCTGGTCCGGGGCGTGCACCAATGCGCCGACGGATTCGGCGCCATCGAAAGTACAGGCGAGCGGTGCACCGGACCCGGCGGGCACCACCGCCGCGGCGGCCCGGCCGAGCGCCGCGCCGGCTGCGGCGGCCGCGACCCCGGTGAGAAACGCGCGGCGGTTGAAATACACCTCCTGTGGAGTGATCTCGGAAGGAGCGATTCGAGGGATGCGGGTGGTCATGACCGTAGCACCTTTGACGATCGTCGATGCCGCAGGTTCCGCCCGGAACGCCCATGAACGGCACGATCATTCGGCTGCGGACTTGATTCGCCAGGCATCTCCCGCAACCTGCCGGGACGTATCCGCGGCTGGGCGGAAAGACCCCGGCGAAGCGACGGATTCGCGGCCGCGCGGAGTCGGAGTTTGTGAACAATGCCAACTGGAGTTCTCGTGTGGTCCGCACGGGAGTTGCCGCGCACGCGCCGACCATATATTGTAACCGCAAAGCCGGTCCGTCCGCGCTCCCACACGTCATTCCGAATGAGGCTCCCGAGATGTCCATGTCCACCGCATCCCTGCCTGTGTTCGAGATCGGCCTGAACTCGCTGTCGGGGCTCCTCGACAAAGCCGAGGCGTATTGCCAGGCAAAGAAGGTAGATCCGGCGGTACTGCTCAACGCGCGTCTTTTCCCGGACATGTTCCCGCTCGCCCGCCAGGCGCAGATCGTGTGCGATCAGGCCAAGAACGGCGCCGCGCGGCTCGCCGGCATCGACCCGCCCAAGTATGAGGACACCGAGAAGACGATTGGGGAGCTCAAGGCGCGGATCGCCAAAACCATCGCGTTCGTGAAGTCGCTGGATGGCGCGAAGATCGACAAGTCGGCGGACCGGGATGTTACCTTCCCGCTGGGGCCGGATCACCAGGGCCACATGAAGGGCGCCGACTATCTCAACCATTTCGTGCTGCCGAACTTCCACTTTCACCTCGCCATCGCGTACGGCATTCTCCGGCACAACGGGGTGGAGCTCGGCAAGCGGGACTTCCTCGGTGCCATTCCGATGACGATGACTTAAGCACGCAGATGCTGAGGCGCCGCCGGGCCGGACTCCAGGGGATGACGAAACAGGCGGCAGCGGAGCCGAGCGGCGCCTGCCGCGGCCACACCGGCTCTACCTGCCCGAGGGGATCATCACCAGCAACGCGGCGCACCTCAGCGTAGCTGGCTGTCCTTGCTGCCCCGCCGGTTGTAGCCGCTGAATCGGGCGACCGACCTGTCGGCGGCTTCCTGGCAGGCCAGGCACAGGCGCACGCCCGGGACTG
>JAJZVF010000122.1 GCA_021845825.1 Pseudomonadota bacterium
CCGTCGGGCAGGCGCATGTCCGTCAGGCACAGGTCGAAGCGCTCGGCCTTGAGCAGCCGCTGCGCGCCGAGCAGATCGGGCGCCGTGCGCGTACGCAGGCTCATGCGCCGCAGCGTCAGGCTGAGCAGCTCCGCCAGGTCCGGTTCGTCATCGACGATGAGCACCGCCGGCTGCACGGCGCGCGGGGGCCCTTCCGGCTGCAAGGACCCGGCCTCGGCATGGGCGGCGCTCCGTGGGGTGCTCAACGCTCGGTCTCCCGGATCCATCTGTGCGGATCTGCAAATACCAGCCTAAAAACGCTGCCGCCGCCGTGACGCGGCTCATAAAGCAGCGTTGCGCCATTGGCCTGGGCAAGCTCCCGTGCCAGGTAAAGGCCCAGTCCGGTGCCCCGGCCGGCGCTGAAAAACGGCTCAAAGATACGCTCGACGTGCTCCCTCGGCACCCCCGGACCACGATCGGCCACATCGAGATAGGGCCGACCGCTCGGGCTGAGCCGCCCGCAGCGCAGCTCGATCGCCTGCTCGGGGCTCTCGCCTGCGGCGTGCTTGAGCGCATTTTCACAGAGATTCCATACGATCTGGCGCAGCTGGCCGGGGTCAAAGCGGATCTCGATCTCCTCGGCCGGCGCGCGCAGGCGCAGCCGCGCGCGCGGCCATTGCATGGTCGCGCAGAACTCCTCGAGAAAGGACTCGCCCCAGCCGCCGAGCGGCAGCTGCTCGGCGCGGGCCGCTTCCCGGCGCGACAGGCGCAGCACGCTCTCGACGGTGCGGCTCACCCGCTCGGCGTGGTGGCGGATGATTTCCGTCAGGCGCCGGTCCTCGGCCCCGAGGTGGGGCGATTCCCCGAGCAGCTGGCCGGCGTGGCTCATGGCGCCGACGGGATTGCGGATCTCGTGGGCGATGCTCGCCGAGAGGCGGCCCAGGGCGGCGAGCTTCGACTGCTGGACTTTCTCGGCGATCAGGCTGGTGTCCTCGAGGAACACGAGCACGGGGGCGGGGCTCACCGCGCCGAGCGCCGCGAAGTGCGCCCGGATCACCCGGTCGCCATCGGTGCCGACGAACGTCGGATCTTCCGTGGCGATAATGCCGGTCGCCCCGGCGCTTTCGCGCCAGCGCGCGAGCAGCTGCATCAATCGGGGCGAGACCTCGGCGAGCGGCGCATCCGGGTGAGCGTGCGCCGCGCCCAGCATCTGCGCCGCCGAGTCGTTGATCAGGCGGATGCGGTCCTCGAGGTCGACCACCAGGATGCTCTCGCGCAGGTGGCGCACGATGTACTGGGAGAGCTGCGCCAGATTCGCGAGGTCCACTTCCTGGCGGCGCACCATGGCCTCGCTCTCGCGGATCCGGTGCGCGAGCGGCCAGGCCGAGAGCGCGATGGCGAACAGCACCGCGCCGAGCACGCCGGCGGTGGTGAAGTCGGCCTCGCGCGGCGCGTGCAAGCCGATGAGGAGCTGAGGCAGGAGCACCGCGAGCGTGGCGAGGGCCGCGATGAGCAGCGCCTCGCGGCGCCGGGCGAGCAGCGTCAAGGCGAGCACCGGCAGGACGAGCAGGATGCCGAAGCCGCTCGAGACGCCGCCGCTCGCATAGAGGATCAGACCTATGGCGGTGGCGTCCAATACGCCGTTGGCGAGCGGCGTGAGCGGCGGTGCCTTGCGGGAGAGCCGCTGAAACACGACGAGCCCGGCTGCAGCGCCGAAATAGCTGGCGCAGGTCGCGAGGAACAGCAGCGGATGGGCCGCGCTGCTGCGGCCGGCGAGCAGCAGCGCACCCACGAGCACGACCGGCACCAGCAGCCGGTACAGGTTGAGCAGGCTCGTCACCCGGCGGGCGAGATCGGCGGGGGCGGAATCGGCGGTCGCGGCAGTGGCCGGCATGATCGGGCGAAATGGCTCCCTGGCGGCCGAGCACAGTATCACGCTCGCGCGGATGCAGGCAGGATCGGCGTCGCAGTGCAGTACGCAGAGGGCCTGAGATATCGGGATTGCGCATGCCCGGGCGTCTTTAGAGGTGGCGGCGATCGCCGAATTTGGTCAGAATCCCAAGTTCACGCCTTCGGTCGAGACACGCGAGCACACGATGAATCTGCACGAATATCAAGCCAAAGAGATATTCCGGCGCTACGGCATTGCGGTGCCGGCCGGCCAGGTGGCCGCCAGTGCCGAGGAGGCCGTGGCCGCCGCCAAAGCCCTCGGCGGTGCGCTCTGGGTGGTCAAGGCCCAGGTGCACGCCGGCGGGCGCGGCAAGGCCGGGGGCGTGAAGCTCGCTCGCGACCTCGATGCCGTGCGCGCCGCCGCCCAGGGCATGCTCGGCACGCGCCTCGCGACCAAGCAGACCGGCCCTGAGGGTCTGCCGGTGGAGAAGGTCTACGTCGAGGCGGGCTCCGAGATCGCGCGCGAGATCTACCTTTCCCTCACCCTCAATCGCGAGAAGGGCCGGATCGCCTTGATCGCCTCGAGCGCCGGCGGCATGGAAATCGAGGAGGTCGCCGAGAAGACTCCCGAGCAGATTCTCACCGTGACCGTGCATCCGGCGGCGGGGCTTCAGCCCCATCAGGGACGGGAACTCGCCTTCGGGCTCGGGCTCTCGGCGGAGCAGGTCAAGCAGTTCGAATCGATCGCGCTCGCGCTCTACCGGCTCTATCTCGAGCAGGATGCGAGCCTCGTCGAGATCAATCCCTTGATCGTCACCCGGGCCGGATCGCTCGTCGCGCTCGACGCCAAGATCAACATCGACGCCAACGCCGTGTTCCGCCATCCGGACCTCGCGCGGCTGCACGATCCCAGCCAGGAGGATCCGATGGAGCGACGCGCCGCCGAGCACGAGCTCAACTACGTGTCCCTCGATGGCGACATCGCCTGCATGGTGAACGGCGCGGGCCTCGCGATGGCCACCATGGACCTGATCAAGCTGCACGGCGGCCAGCCGGCCAACTTTCTCGACGTGGGCGGCGGGGCGACCAGCGAGCGGGTGACCGAAGCGTTCCAGCTCATTCTGTCCAACTCGAAGGTGCGCGCAGTACTGGTCAACATCTTCGGCGGCATCGTGCGGTGCGACATGATCGCCGATGGCGTGATCAATGCCGTGAAGAAGGTGGGCGTGAAGGTGCCCGTGGTCGTGCGCCTCGAGGGCACCAACGCCGACAAGGCGCGCGAGGTGCTCGCCGGCAGCGGGCTGACCATCACCCCGGCCACCGATCTCACCGACGCCGCCCGCAAGGTCGTCGCGCTTGCCGCCCAGGCGGCCTGAGCGGCCCGCCCAGGTGCTCGCCTTGCGCCGTCGAACGAACGACTCCACTCGATGCAGCGGTCCGAGTCCGTCATTCAGGCGCAGCGATGTGCCCGCCGGCGCAGGCGGCGGGCGACAGACGAAAGTCGCGCCTTTTGCACACCGTCCCTGCGCGCCGGGATGGGCAGTCCGCCCCGCGCCATTCAATAAGGGTTCAGCATGAGCATTCTCGTCAACAAGCACACCCGGGTGATCTGCCAGGGCTTCACCGGCAGGCAGGGCACCTTTCATTCCGAGCAGGCGCTTGCCTACGGCACCCGGCTCGTCGGCGGCGTGACGCCGGGCCGCGGCGGGCAGCAGCATCTGGGGCTGCCCGTGTTCGATACCGTCAAGGACGCGGTGCGCGCAACAGGGGCCACCGCGAGCATGATCTACGTGCCCGCGGCCGGCGCCGCCGATGCGATCCTGGAGGCCGCCGACGGCGGGATCGAGCTCGCCGTGTGCATCACCGAAGGCGTTCCGGTGAACGACATGGTGCGCGTGAAGGCGGCGCTCGCCGGCTCCGCCACGCGGCTGGTCGGACCGAACTGCCCGGGGGTCATCACGCCGGACGAGTGCAAGATCGGCATCATGCCGGGCTTCATCCACCAGAAGGGTGCGGTGGGCATCGTGTCGCGCTCCGGCACCCTGACCTACGAGGCGGTCTATCAGACCACCCGCAACGGGCTTGGGCAGAGCACCTGCGTCGGCATCGGCGGCGATCCGGTGCGGGGCCTTAACTTCATCGATGTGCTGGAGCTGTTCGAGCGCGACCCGGGCACCGAGGGCATCATCCTGGTGGGCGAGATCGGCGGCAGCGACGAGGAGGCCGCCGCCCGCTACATTCGCAACTTTGTCCGCAAGCCGGTCGTAGCCTACATCGCCGGCGTCACCGCGCCTGCGGGCAAGCGCATGGGACACGCAGGGGCCATCGTCGCGGGGGGCAAGGGCACGGCGGCCGACAAGTACGCGGCTTTCGAAGCGGCGGGCGTGCGCACCGTCAAATCGCCCGCCGAGCTCGGCTCCGCCATGAGCGATCTGCTGCGGCGCCGGCGCGCCCGCGCGGCGGCGAAGTCAGCCAAGGCCGCCGCGCCTGCGCTCACCGCCGCCAAGCCGGCCGCGCGTAAAGCGAAGGCGCCTGCCCAGGGCGCCGCGCCGGGGCGGCGCGCGAGGCCCCCCAAGCGCGCGGGCGGCCGGCCTGCCGGCGGGAAAGCCGGCAAGTCCGCCCCGGCCGCGAGCCGCCGCTCCGGCGCGCGGACGGGCAAGACGCGGGCCGCCGGGGGCGGCAGGGCCGCCCGGGGCGCTGCGGCGCGCAGGGGCAGGCGGCGCTGAGGCGGCACTCGACAGAGGTGCGATAATCCTCGCTTACTCATGAGCGAGTCTCTGCGCATCGCCCTGGCACAGCTTGACCTGTTGGTCGGCGACGTGCAGGGCAATCTCGCGCGTGTCGTCGAGGTCGCCCGCACGGCGCGGCAGTCTCACGGGGCCGATCTCACGCTCTTTCCGGAGCTCACCCTGTCGGGCTATCCGCCCGAGGACCTGCTGTTCCACCGCGGCTTCCGCAAGCAGATCGAGGCCGCCCTCGAGCAGGTGCGCCGGGAGGTGCCCGCGGGCTGCCTGGTGGTCGGCTACCCGGAGTACACCCGTTTCGGCATCTACAACTCCGCGGCGTGGATCGCCGAGGGTCTGATCGGCGCCGTGCACCGCAAGGCGGAGCTGCCCAACTACAAGGTGTTCGACGAGAAGCGCTACTTTCATGCCGGCGCACAGCCGACCGTCGTGCAGTGCAAGGGGTTTCGCCTCGGACTGCTGATCTGCGAGGACATCTGGGAGCCGAAGCCCGCGCAGCTCGCGCGCGCCGAGGGGGCCGAGCTGCTGCTCGTCGTCAACGCCTCGCCCTACGAGCGTCACCGCCAGCGCGAGCGGGAGGCCGTCGTGCGCACCCGCATCGCCGATGTGGGCTTGCCGGTGGTGTACGTCAACATGGTCGGCGGCCAGGACGAGCTGATCTTCGACGGCAACTCCTTCGCGATGGACGCCGCCGGACAGGTGCTCATGCGCGCGCCGCCGTTCCAGGAGGGGGTGTACTGCATCGATTTGCACCGGGAGAACGGCCGGGCGATTCCCGTGCCGGGCGAGGTCGTGCCCGAGCTGAGCGAGGAGGCCAGCGTGTACGGTGCGTTGGTGCTCGGTGTACGTGACTACGTCAACAAGCACGCATTCCCGGGCGTGGTGATGGGGCTGTCGGGTGGCGTCGATTCCGCCCTGACGCTGGCGATCGCAGTGGACGCGCTCGGGGCCGACCGGGTGCACGCGGTGATGATGCCCTCGCGCTACACCTCGCAGATGAGCCTGGAGGATGCGGCCGAGGAGGCACGCTCGCTCGGTGTCCGATACAGCGTGTTGTCCATCGAGAGCATGTTCGAGGCCACGCTCGCCACGCTCGCCGGCGAGTTCGCCGGTCGGCCCGCGGATGCGACCGAGGAGAACATCCAGTCGCGCTGCCGCATGCTGCTGCTCATGGGGCTGTCCAACAAGACCGGCCGGATGCTGCTCACCACCGGCAACAAGAGCGAGATGGCGGTCGGCTACGCCACGCTCTACGGGGACATGGCCGGCGGCTTTGCGCCCATCAAGGACTGCAGCAAGCTGTTGGTGTACCGCCTGGCCGCTTATCGCAACGGCTTGGGCCGGGTCATCCCGCAGCGGGTGATCGAGCGGGCGCCGTCGGCGGAGCTGCGCCCCGGGCAGAAGGATTCCGATGCGCTGCCGCCTTACGAGGTGCTCGATCCGATCCTGGAGGCGTTCATCGAGGAGGACCTGTCGGTCGATGAGCTCGCGGCGCGCGGCTTCGACCGGGCCACGGTGGGTCGGGTGCTCGATCTGGTGAAACGCAACGAATACAAGCGCCGCCAGGCGCCGCCCGGGGTGCGGGTGAGCCGCCGGGCTTTCGGGCGCGACTGGCGCTATCCCATCACCAACGGCTATCGGCGCTAGCGCGCGTCGTTCACGCGCCGGCCCGCGGTCTCGTTCCTGCGCCGCGCGGGCCGCAGCGCCCTCACTGCCTGCACAGCCTCGGGGCGGGCTCTACCAGAAACGCCACCAGGCCGGCTGGGTCGCTGCCGCCACATGGGCGACATGGCCCTTGAAGTTGACCGCATAGACCCGGCGGGCCTGGTCAGCCAGAGTCGTGAGCCCGAGCCGCTCGTAGGAGAGGATCATGATGGCGAGCGCCTGCTTGACCGCCGGCGCCCCCTGGTAGTCTTCGATGACGGTCCTGGCGCGGCGCGCCGAGGCGACGTAGGCCCCGCGCTGCAGGTAGTACCGGGCGACGTCCACGTTGTAGGAAGCCAGCCGGTCGCGCAGAAAGATCATCCGCTGATAGGCATCGTGTGCATACGGACTGTCCGGATACCGGGTGACCACGGTTCGGAAGGCCGCGAAGGACTTCCTGACATCGTGCGGCGGGCGTGCCGAGAGATGGGCGCCGAAGAGCCGCTCGATGGGGTTGGCCCGGCTGGGGAAGTCGACCAGGCCCTGCATGTAGTAGGCATAGGCCACCACGGGGCTGGCGGGGTGCTGGCGGATGAAGGTCTTGATCGCATCCCGGGCGGAATCGCGCTGGCCCGCGCGGTAATATGCGTAGATCAGGTCGACCTGCGCCTGGCGGGCCTGGGGGGTGAACGGAAAGACGGCCGTCACCTGCTGGAAGCTCTTGATGGCCGCGTTGTAGTCGTAATCGGCCAGGTCGTGCTTGGCGGCCTTGAACAAGGCGACCGGTCCCATCTGCTTGAGCTTGCGGTGCGTGCAGCCGGCGAGTGTGAACGTGACCACGCAGAGCGCGGCCACGACGATGCCGCGCACGCGGCCACGAGAGAACCGATTGGAGAGCATGGGCAAAGAGTATAGCGAAACCGCGGCGGGTGCTCGGGGTTCCGACCGGCAGGTCCCGGGGGAGTTCCGCGCTCATCGGCTGCAGCTGCCGCCCGAGGCCGCCGGGCTGAGGCTCGACCAGGCGCTCGTGCGCGCGCTGCCGCAATACTCGCGCGCGCGCCTGCAGCAGTGGATCGAGGCGGGTCTGGTCGAGGTCGACGGGCACAAGCCGCGGGCCAAGGACAAAGTGCTGGGCGGAGAGCAGGTGCGCCTCACGGCGCGTTTCGAAGCGGACCCTCGACTCGCGCCGCAGCCGCTGCAGCTGTCGGTCATATACCAGGACGAGGCGCTCATCGTGATCGACAAGCCGGCCGGTCTGGTGGTGCACCCCGGGGCGGGCAATCCGCATCACACCCTGCAGAACGCGCTGCTTGCGCTCGATCCGGCGCTCGCGGTGGTGCCGCGGGCGGGCCTGGTGCACCGCCTCGACAAGGACACCAGCGGACTGCTCGTGGTGGCGCGAACGCCGGAGTCTCACGCGAGGCTGGTGTCGGCGCTCGCGGCCCGTGAGATCGAGCGCACCTACATGGCGATCTGCACCGGCGTCATGACAGGCGGCGCAACCGTCGATGCACCCATCGGCAGACATCGCACGCAACGCACGCGCATGGCGGTACGCGATGACGGGAGGCGGGCGATCACGCATTACCGCGTCATCGAGCGCTACCGCGCCCACACCCTGGTGCGTGTGCAGCTGGAGACGGGCCGGACCCATCAGATCCGCGTGCATCTGGCGCACGCCGGCTATCCCGTCGTCGGCGATCCGGTGTACGGAGGCAGACGCCGGCTGCCCGCGGGGTGCGGCCCCGGGCTGACTGCCGAGCTCACCGCCTTTGCGCGCCAGGCGCTGCACGCGGCTCGCCTGGCGCTCGCGCATCCCTCGAGCGGCCGTCCGGTCGAATGGGAAGCGGCGCTCCCCGAGGACATGACGCGTCTGCTCGGCGCGCTGCGCGCCGACTCCCGCGGCAATGCCTGACATCATCGTGCCCGACTGGCCGGCTCCGGCCGCGGTCCATGCGGCGTTCACGCTGCGCGCCGGCGGAGTGAGCGCGCCGCCGTTCGATTCGCTCAATCCCGCCGCGCACGTGGGCGATGAGCCGGATGCCGTGGCCGAGAACCGTGCGCGCCTGCGGCGGCGGCTGCAGCTGCCCTCGGAGCCGTCGTGGCTCGAGCAGGTGCACGGCTGCCGGGTGGCGGCGCTCGATGGCGGCTGGGCCGCCGGCGCTGCGGCCGATGCGGCGGTTACGCATGCTGCCGACCGCGTCTGCGTCGTCCAGGTAGCCGACTGCCTGCCGGTGCTGCTGTGCGCCGCGGGCGGCTCAGCGGTCGGGGCGGCTCACTGCGGCTGGCGAGGCCTGGCCGCCGGTGTGTTGGAGGCCACGGTGCACGCGCTGCGCACGCCACCGGCGCAGCTGCTTGCCTGGCTGGGGCCGGCGATCGGCCAGGGGCACTTCGAGGTCGGTGAGGACGTCCATGCCGCCTTCTGCGCCGGCGATCCGG
>JAJZVF010000123.1:0-2296 GCA_021845825.1 Pseudomonadota bacterium
CTGCCGTCCGCGTAGCGATCGCCGGCGCCTCAGCGGCGCTCTTCGAGGTCCTCGAGCACCTTCAGGGCCGCCGCGATGCGCTCATCCGGCACGAGCAGCTGCACGCCGCCGATTCCGCCCTCCATGCCCGTACCGATGCCCACCACCATGGCCGGAATGCCGGCGCCTTCCAAAGCGATCCTGCCGAGATCCGCCTCGTACTGCATGGAATAGTTTCTGACCGCTTTCATCGACACTGTCCTTCGGGCGTGGGCAGACAGAGGTCGCAACAGCGCCAAGTCTCTTGCTCAAGAACTATAGCCGGCGCCGTGCGGCTGTCAATTTTGCCTCGGTGGGGACTGCGCCATCTGTCGAGCCGCGGCCCGCTCTCCCCGTTGGGGTAGCCGCAATGGCGCACGCGCCTTAGAATGCTCCCCTGAATCCGAACGAGGTGCAGCGCATGAAATCCTTCCGCTTGCGGCAATCCTACCTGACATTCGCCGGCCTCGCCGTGCTCGCCATGGCGAGCGCGCAAGCCGCGCCGCTTTCGTTCACGGTGCACTTGACCGGCGCGCAGCAGGTTCCTCCGGTTCACACCCGCGGCACCGGCACGGCGCACCTCACCTACAATCCGGCCAGCCGCCTCGTCACGTGGCGCATCACTTTCAGCCACCTCTCCAGCGCGGTGACGATGGCGCATTTTCACCACGCTCCGCCCGGGCACAACGGCCCCGTGGTGCTGTGGCTGACGCACGCCGGCCACCCGATCACCAGTCCGATCACGGGCCGGGCGACTCTGTCGCCGGCCGTGGCGCAGGAATTCCTCGCCGGCGACCTGTACATCAACCTGCATACCAAAGATCATCCGGCCGGGGAGCTGCGCGGGCAGATCAAGCCCCCGGCGGCCCGGTGAGGGCGGCGCCCGCGGTCACAGATACCTCATCAGCAAGGCGGCGAGCAGCGCCGCGCCGGCCGATAGCACGAGCGCCAGCCAAATGGGGGCCTGTCGCGGGGCGCGTGTTCCGGGCGGCAGGCGTTTGCGGCCGGTGAGCATCGGCCCAAGCAGATTGTCCCCTTTGGCGGCGTACAGGACGATGACCGCAACGTGCAGGGCGACGGCGCCGAGCAGCGCATCCCACAGCCAGGCGTGCAAGTCCATGATGCCGTTGGCAAGCGGCGCCGGCACCCAATCGGTGAGCGGCCCCTGATTGGCGATGTCGTTGTTGATGTAAATACCGGTCAGCGCCTCGCCGAGCAGCAAAGCGAGCAGGCACAGCACCATCCACCCGCCGGCCGGATTGTGGCCCACCTGTGGGTCCGGCCCGCGCCGGACCCACCGGCGCAGGTGCCGCAGCGCCCTCGCGGGCGAGGCGAGGAAGCTGCGGAAGCGGGCGGTCTCGCTGCCCACCCACCCCCAGAGCAGTCGGAAGATCAGGAGCGCAAGGAGCGATTCGCCGATGCGCACGTGCCAGTGCATCCAACCCAGCCGCTCGGTGAGGTAGGCTGCCGCCACCAGGACGACGATCAGCCAGTGGAAGAGGCGCGTGGGCAGGTCCCAGACGAGCACGGGGCGCGGCGCGGAGGCCCGCTCGGCAGTCCCCGTGCAATTGACGTCGCGGCTGCTCACGGGCGATGCGTCGAAGGAGTGCGGTACACCGGCGAGCACCGCCCTGCCGACGCCCGCTCAACCGGCGGCCGTGTCCGCCGATTCGCATACGGCCGGGCCGGACCTGATCTGACGCGCGGCGCGCGCGCGCGCTCAGGCTGCGAGCACGATCTCCACGCGCTTGTTACGCTTGCCTTCGTTACGGATACGGGTGACGCGAATGCCGCCGATCTCCGCGATATTGCCGACATGCGTGCCTCCGCACGGTTGCAGGTCGATGCCCGGTATCTTGACCAGCCGCACACGGCCGGCCCCGCGCGGCGGCTGTACGCTCATGGTCTTCACGAGCTGCGGCCGTGCCTCGAGCTCCTCCTCCGTGATCCACACGGTTTCGGTGGCGACGGCCGAGGCGATCAAGGCATTGGTGTCATGCGTGATGCGCTGCGCCTCGAGCAGCGCCATGTCGATGTCGAAGTCCAGGCGCGCTCTGTCGGGAGCAATATTTCCCCCGGACACCGGCGCGGACACGACGCAGGAAAGCAGGTGCAGCGCCGTGTGCAGGCGCATGAGCGAGTAGCGGCGATCCCAGTCGAGCTCGAGCGTAAGGCGCTCGCCGGGCTCAGGGAGTGAGGCGTGCGCAGCGGGGACGTGCAGTACGCTCTCCGGCGCCTCGCCCTTGCGCGTATCGGCGATTGCGATCCTCGCGCCATT
>JAJZVF010000123.1:2396-8677 GCA_021845825.1 Pseudomonadota bacterium
AATGATCACGGCGCTTACCAGCGCTGGTGCACGCTGTCTCGGACATGGCGCTCGTAGATCGAGCGCACGCGAGCCATATCGCGGTCGCTCAGTGCGCTCAACTGCGAAGCGGCGCAATTGTCTTCGACCTGCGCGGGAGTCTTTCCGCCGGGAATGACCGTGGTGACCCCATCGAACATCAAGATCCACCGGAGCGCCAGCTGCGCCAGCGTAGCGCCTGGCGGAACCAGCGCCTTCAGTTCCTCAACGGCGCGGAGGCCCGTCTCATACGGAACCCCGGCAAACGTCTCGCCCACATCGAACGCCTCGCCGTGACGATTGAACCGGCGGTGATCATCGGATTCGAAGGTCGTGGCCGTCGTGAACTTGCCCGTCAGCATCCCTGAGGCGAGCGGAACCCGGATGATCGTCGCGATGCCGCGGCGCTTCGCCTCCTCGAGGAACCGCTCGGCGGGACGTTGACGGAACATGTTGAATATGATCTGTATCGACTCGACATTTGGAAATTCCATCGCCTTCATGGCCTCTTCCACCTTCTCCACGCTCACGCCGTAATGTTGCACCTTTCCGGCCAGGACGAGCTCGTCCATGACGGCGAACGTCTCCGGCGAGTAATAGACCTCCGTCGGTGGGCAGTGCAACTGCACGAGCTCGATCGTCTCGACGCCGAGGTTTCGCAGCGACCGGTCGATGAAGGCCGTGAGGTTCTGTTTGCTGTAACCGGAGGCTGTCTGGTGCGCAAGGCGGCGTCCGGCCTTGGTGGCGACGTGAAAGGGGGTCTTCGTTTCCCTGCGGAGTCTTTGCAGGAGCCGCTCGGACCGGCCGTCGCCGTAAACATCCGCCGTATCAAAGAAGTTGACTCCCAGATCGAGCGCTCTTTTCATGGCGGCAAGGGACTGCGCGTCCTCGACGTTCCCCCAGGAGCCGCCCACCGCCCAGGCGCCGAAACCGATTTCCGACACCTTCCATCCTGTTCGGCCAAATTCACGGTACTTCACTCATCTCTCCGAATTCGATTGAAAATGATCCGATCCTCCCGCGATCCATGACGGCGTGCGCCTCGATGCTCGCGAGGTGCCCACGGCGGCTGCGGCAGGCTCGCCTTCGGCCCATTGCGGGCCACCGCCCACGATGATTCGGGCCGGGACACGCCGTCGCCGCCGGTGGCTTGCGCAATGACGCCCCCAGTAACGCATCCGCCGGCCAAGCCGGGGGATCTGCGATTGGATCAGATCATACCCGCTGCTGCGAGCGCTCCGGCGCTTCTGCAGCCCTGGCACGCCCGGTGCGGCCTCAACTCAGGATCGAGGCTGAGCGCAGCTCCGGCGCGCAGGGCTCATATCCTGCGCCCGTAATAAAGTGCCGACACGTGCGTGGCCTCCGCGAAGAACAGCCAGCGCTCGACCGCCAGGCCGAGCGCCGCGCACGCCAGAGCGAGGGCCGTCGCGGCGAGCGGCGCGGGCGCGAACTCCCCGAGAACGCTCAGGGCGAGCGGCAGGGCGAAGCCGATGATCAGCGCCAGGGAGCGAAGCTTCGCGGCGTGCCGCCGCGCGATGGCGAAGCCCATCTGGCGCAGGATGAAATTCTCCGTGAAATGCGGCGCATCGAGCGGCCTCGCCTCGATGCCCTTGGGCAGACCGATTGCGCCGGCGAGGGTGGCAAGCGGCGCCTGCCCATCGATGTGGCGCCAGTAGGCGCGCTTGGCGAGCAAAGCGGCCGCGGCGGCCGCGGCGGCCGCCGCGCTTGCCACCGCCCCGGGCGACCCGAGCGCCGCGGTGCGCACCACCGCGAACAGCACGGCGCCTGAGAAAACGGCGTAGAGCAGATAATCCGGCGCGGTGTGCGCGTTGTGCCACTGGCGGATCGGCTTGAGGCTCGCGTAGATCATGGCCGTGCAGTACACCGTGCCAAGGGATGCAACGACGGTCGCCGCGCCGAGCACCCGCGTGCCGGGCAGCGCTGCGCCGCGCCAGAAGGCGACGCCGAAGGCGATCGCCACCGGGTAGACGAGCACGGCGGCAATGCCCTCGCGCGACAGCCACGAAGTGCGCCATTGAGTGAAGGCGCGCCAGGCGCGCTCCTTGCGCTCGAGGTGAAACATCGAGGCGATGAGCCCGGTCGAGGTGAAGAGCAGCGCGACGGCGATGCCGGCGCCGAGCAGTCCCCGCCCCTGTTGCGGCAGCAGCCCGAGGGCCGAGTACGCCCCGAGCCAGGCGAGCAGCCCGAACCCGAACCCGGTCGAGGTCGTGAGCAGCACGACGGAGGCGGCGGGTCTCATCGGCTGAGCGCTCGGTCGAGCAGACCGAGCAGCGCCGCGCCGATGCCTGTTGCGCCCGAGGCGGCCGGCTTCGCCGGCGCGGTCGGAATCGTCGCGCGGCGCGGCGGCAGGTACTTGTTGGTCGGTTGATAGCCGAGACCGGGCAGCAGATCGGCGCCGCCGCGCTCCTTGACGAGCTTCGAGACCTCGCTGTCCGGGTCGGCGAGGTCGCCGAAGTGCCGCGCGCGCGCGGGACAGCTCGCCACGCAGGCCGGCACGCGCTCCTCCTGCGGCAGACTCTCGTTGTAGATGCGGTCGACACACAACGTGCACTTGCGCATCACACCCGCCTTCTCGTCGAGCTCGCGCGCCCCGTACGGACAGGCCCACGCGCACAGCTGGCAGCCGATGCACTTGTCCGTGTCGACGAGGACGATGCCGTCCTCGGCCCGTTTGTAGGATGCCCCGGTCGGGCAAACCGTGACACAGAGCGGGTTTTCGCAGTGCAGGCACGAGCGCGGGAAGTTGACCGTGCGCGAGCAGCCGCCCGCATCGGTCTCGTACGAGTGGATCCGGTTGAACCACACTCCGTCGGGCTCGGGACCGTACTTGTCGTAGTCGGGGAGGATCCCCGCCTCCCCGCCCGTGTTCCACTCCTTGCAGTTGACGGCGCAGGCGTGGCAGCCGACGCAGGTGTCCAGGTCGATCACCAGGCCGAGCCTTTTCGCGCCCTGCGGCCTCTCCGGCAGCGTGCTCATCGAACCGCCTCCGCGGTCCGCCGCACGTGCAACGGGTTCGCGCTCCAGCGCGGCGAGGTCTTATCGGGCGTCCCGGCGGCGCAGGGCTCGAGGGAAACGGTGAGATCGAACCAGGCGGCCTGGCCGGTCACCGGGTCGGAGTTGGACTGCGGCGCCGCTCCGCCCTCCTGCGGCAGATATTCCGAGATGACGTGATTCAGCAGGAATCCCCGGCGGAACTCCGGCGCAGCGTGCGCCAGCGCCCAGGCGCCGGTGCGCTTGCCGATCGCGTTCCAGGTCCACACGGTATCGCGGTTGACTCCGCTCATCGTGCGCGCCCGGCACCGCAGGCTCCCGCTGCGCGAGCGGACCCAGACCCAGTCCTCGTCGCAGATACCGAGCCGGGCCGCGAGGTCGCGATGCAGATAGAGGCGGTTCTCCGGCAGGATCTGCCGCAGCCAGGCGTTGTGCGAGCCCCAGGAGTGATACATCGCCATGGGCCGCTGCGTGATGGCGTGCAGCGGGTAGGTTGCGCGGTCCGTCATCGCCTCCTCGAGCGGCACGTACCAGATGGGCAGCGGATCGAAGAAGCGCGCGATGCGCTCGCGCAGCCGCTCGGGCGGGCGAGGCGCTACGTGTCCTTCGGCCGCCAGACGAAAGCGCTGCAGTGTCTCGCAATACAGCTGCAGAACGATCTGCGCATCGTCATCGATCAAACCCATCGCCTTGGCGCCGGCGAGATAGGCCCGGTTGGCGTGCTTGAAGTAAAGCTGCTCCGCGGGCAGCTCGTGCCGCCAGAAGCTGCCGTTCTCGACATAACGCTCGAGCTGGCGCGGGTTTGGCTCCCCCTTGCCGATGGCTCGGCCGTCCGCGCCGCGAAAGCCGGCCAGGGGGCCGATACCCGGCCTTCTCTGGTGCCGGATCATGTAATCGGCATAGGACGAATAGAGCGGCCGGCCCTGCTCGTCGGCGAAGTCCGGCAGGCCGAGGCGGCCGGCGAGATCGATGAGCACGTCCTGGAACGGACGCACCGCGCGGTCCGGCCGCAGCACCGGTATGCGAATGGCGTCGGCCGGGCCGTGCGCCGAACCGATCGGGCGGTCGAGCAGCGAGATGCAGTCATAACGCTCGAGATACGTCGTGTCCGGCAGCACCAGATCCGCGTAGGCGACGGTCTCCGATGAGAATGCGTCGGCGACGATCACGAAGGGAATGCGGTAGTTGCCCTGCGCGTCGCACTCGCTCAGCATCCGCGTGGTCTCGCCGGGGTTCATCGCCGAATTCCACGCCATGTTGGACATGAAGAGGAACAGCGTGTCGATCCCCTGCGGGCCCGCCTCGTACGCACGCGCGATCGCCATGTGCATCAGGCCGTGAACGGCAAGGGGAGCTTCCCACGAGAACGCCCGGTCGAGCCGCAGCGCCTCCCCGGCCGCATCGACGAGAAGATCCTCCGGACCGCGCGGAAAGCCGAGCGGCGGCGCATCGAGCGGCCCGCCGGGCACGCGCGGGCGCCCGGGCGGGGGTCCGCCGGGAATCGGCTTTGGATAGGGGGACTTGTAGCGCCAGGAGCCCGGGGTATCGACCGCCCCGAGCAGCATCTGCAGCACATGGATCGCCCGACAGGTGTGAAACCCGTTCGAGTGCGCGGAGACTCCGCGCATCGCATGGATCGCGACCGGCCGGCCCGTCATGACTGCGTGACGGCGGCCCGCCGTGTCCGTCCACGGCTGATCGAGCACGACCGGGTGATTGAAGGCGACCTCGGCGATCTCCGCAGCGATGCGCCGGATGGTGGCCGCCTCGATGCCGCAGCGGGCGGCGACCGCCTCCGGGGCATATTGCGGGTCGGCATAGCGCTCGGCGAGCAGGGCGAAGGCCGGGCGGGCGCGGCGTCCGTCGGGGAGCTCGAAGGTGCCGAGCAACGCCGGGTCGATGCCGGGCGAGTGCGCCTCGCGCAGCTCCCCCGAGGCACGATCGAAGCACAGCGCGTGGCCGGCCGCATCGCGGGCGATCAATCCGTGCCCGCCCTCTCCGGGCGCATCGATCACCAGATGGTGGGCGTTGGTATAGCGGATGAGGAATTGCGCATCGATCCGGCCCGCCTCGAGGAGGCAGTGGATGAGCGCGAGCACGAGCAGGCCGTCTGTGCCCGGGGTGATGGCGAGGAACTCATCGGCGATCGCCGAATAACCCGTGCGCACCGGATTGATCGAGAGGATCTTCGCGCCGCGCTCCTTGAGCCGCCCCAAGCCGAGCTTGAGCGGATTGGAGTCGTGGTCTTCGCTCACCCCGAACAGCAGAAAGAGCCTGGCGTGCTCCCAGTCGGGCTCGCCGAACTCCCAGAACGCGCCGCCGAGGGAGTACAGGCCCGCGGCCGCCATGTTCACCGAGCAGAACCCGCCGTGCGCCGCGTAGTTGACCGTGCCGAACATGCGGGCGAAGTGGCCGGTGAGCGACTGCGACTGGTCGCGACCGGTGTAAAGGGCGAGGCGGCCGGGGTCGCTCGCGCGGATCGCCGCGAGGCGCTCCGTTGCGATCCGCATCGCCTCCTCCCAGGAGATGGCCTCGAACGCGCCCGAGCCGCGCGGTCCGGTACGCTTCAGGGGCGTCGACAGGCGCGCCGGGGAGATCGCCGTCATGATGCCGGCCGACCCCTTGCCGCAGAGCACCCCGCGGTTGACCGGATGGTCGCGGTTGCCCTCGATGTAGCGCAGCCTGCCGTCCTCGAGGTGCACCTTTATGCCGCAACGGCAGGCGCACATGTAGCAGGTCGTGCGCGCAACCGTACGCTTCGGCTGTGATTGCCCTGTTGCGGCCATGATCGATGCCTCGTGAATCCCTATGGACCCGCGCAGGGTGGACTCCGTCCAGATATATATCCAATATAAATAAAGTCCTCATTGCATATATTTTATATATACATACATGCGGCCTGGCGCCGTGCGGCCCGCGCCCGGGGCGGCCGCAGCCGTGAACGGCACGATCATCCGGGCCGGACCCCGCTGCCGCAGCGCAGCAATGAAGCAGGTTACGGTCCGGCTCTGCGGCCGCGGCCGGCGGCTGCGCCATGCGTGCGCAGCAGCGCGAGGAAGGCCTCGGCAGACGGCGCGGCAGGGCCGTCGGCGCGGCGAATGACACTGAGGGGCCGGCGGATGTTGAGCGACTTCACGGGCAATCTCACCAGCTCGCCCGCCGCGAGCTCGCCGGGCATGCACACGCGCGGCAGCCAGGCGATGCCTCCGCCGTTGATCGCGGCCTGCTTGATCGCCTCGGTGCTCCCCAAC
>JAJZVF010000005.1 GCA_021845825.1 Pseudomonadota bacterium
TCGCGGGCCGGGGCGGGCTCGGTCACGCGGGTCCGTCCCGCGGCACGCAGCCCCGCCAGCAGCACGGCGGATTTCACCTGCGCGCTCGCCACGGGCAGGCGGTAATCGATCGCCTGCAGAGCGGGCGTGCCGTGGATATGGACCGGCGGGCGTCCGTCGCGGGTCTCGATGCGCGCTCCCATCGCCCGCAGCGGTCCCGCCACCCGCTCCATGGGGCGGCGCATGAGCGACTCGTCCCCGATCAGCACCGAATCAAACCGCTGGGGAGCGAGCAGACCCATGAACAGGCGCATGGCCGTGCCGGCGTTGCCCATATCGAGGGGCGAGGAGGCCCTGCACAACCCCTCGGCGCCCACGCCATGCACCAGGACGTGCTGCGGCTCAGGGTGCGCGATGCGCACGCCGAGCGCTCTGAGGGCCCGCAGTGTCGAGAGGCAGTCCTCCCCGGTGAGAAACCCCGTGATTTCGCTCACGCCTTCGGCTAGCGCCCCGAGCATCAGCGCCCGGTGCGAGATCGACTTGTCGCCGGGCACGGTGATCTGCCCGCAGATCTCGCCGCCGGGGGCGACCCGGTAATGCATCCCCTTGTCACTCACGGTCATGCTCGTCAATTGCCAGCCTAATCTGCATGATTCACGCACTGTGACCCCGGGCGGCGGCGAGGGCCTCGCTTCGCCGGGCATCGCCCGGGCCGCCGCGGATACGCCCCTGGAGGCTGCGCGCAAGAGATCCGATTTTTCACGCGCCCGGACATGCCCGGCGAATCAGGTCCGCGCCGAATGCTCGTGCCGTTCATGAATGATCCGGGCTTAAAGAACCGCCCGTGGATAGGAGCCCAGCAACCGGAACAGCGAGGCGCGCTGCTTCAACGCGGCCAGAGCGCGCGCCACATGGGGTTCCTCGGCGTGCCCATCGACGTCGATGAAGAAAACATAATCCCACTTGCGCCGGTGCGACGGGCGTGACTCGATGCGCGTCATGCTCACCCGGTGGCGTGCCAGGGGCTCGAGCAGCCGGTGCAGCGCCCCCGGCGCATCGGTGTGTCCGACCGACACCAGCAGCGTCGTGCGGTCCCGGCCGCTCGGGGCGAGGAGCCTGCGGCCGAGCACGAGGAAACGCGTGGCGTTGTCGGCGCGGTCTTCGATCTGCGCCGCCAGCACTTTCAGACCGTAGACCTCGGCGGCCGTCTCGCCGGCGACGGCCGCCGTCCCGCGCTCGTCGCGCGCGCGGCGCGCGGCCTCGCCGTTGCTCGAGACCGGGATCTGCTCGACCTCGGGCAGGTGCTCGTGCAGCCAGACGCGGCACTGGGCGAGCGATTGCGGGTGCGAGCAGATGCGGGCGATGCGTCCCAATGCGCTCATGCTGCCCATCAGGTGATGGTGGATTCGCAGCTCCACCTCGCCGCAAATCCTCAGCGGCGAGGCGAGGAAGCGATCCAGGGTGTGATTGACGGTGCCCTCGGTGGAGTTTTCGATCGGCACCACACCGAAATCAGCCGCCGCCGACTCCACTTCGTGGAAGACCTCATCGATCGAGCCGAGAGGCAGGGAGCGCACAGAGTGCCCGAAGTGAGTGAGCACCGCTGTCTGGCAGAAAGTGGCCTCGGGGCCGAGGTAAGCGACCTTCAGCGGCTCCTGCTGCGCGAGGCACGCCGACATGATCTCGCGAAAGAGCCGCAGCACCTCCTCGTCACGCAGCGGTCCGCGGTTGCGCTCGCGCGCCCGGCGCAACACCTCGGCCTCGCGCTCGGGACGGTAGAAATCCACCGTTCGGCCGTCGCGGCTCTTCGACAGGCCGACCTGCTGGGCGAGCCGCGCCCGCTCGTTCAGCAACTGGTGGATCTTCTCATCGACCGCATCGATCCGGTCCCGCATCGCAGCCAGGTCCGCGCCGGGCGCCGTCATGCCGGTACGTGCTCGCGCTCTGCGAGGAGGGGTTTTTCGTGCCATGTTCGTCAGATGATGTACGCTGAGAGGACGCCGTCGATGAGGCGCAATTTCCCGAGCAGCTCCTCGCCGGCCGCTCCGACGAGGTCGATCAGGGTATAAGCGTACTCGCCCCGCGACTTGTTGAGCAGGTCCTCGATATTGAGCCCCGCATCCGCAAGGCAGGTGCAGATCCGCCCGAACCTGTTCGGCACGTTGCGGTTGACGATAGCGAGGCGAGTGGCTCCGGGCAGCCGGGGCAGCAGCGCTTCCGGATAGTTGACGCTGTTGCGGATGTTGCCGTTCTCCAGGAAATCGCGCAGCTGATCCGCGGCCATGATGGCACAGTTGTCGGCCGCCTCGGCGGTCGAGGCGCCGAGGTGCGGCAGGGTGATCACCCGCGGGTGGCCCTTCAGCAGGCTGCTCGGGAAATCGCAGACATAAGCGTGCAAGCGTCCGCCGTCGAGCGCGGCGACCACCTGCGGATCATCGACGATGCCGGGTCGCGAGAAGTTCAGCAGCACCCCGTCCTTCTGCATGAGCTTCACGCGGTACTCGTTGACGAGGCCCCGGGTCTGCTCATTGAGCGGCACGTGCACCGTAACGAAGTCCGAGCGCGCAAACAGGTCATCGAGCGAGAGAGCCTGCTCGACGCGCGGGGAGAGCTGCCCGGCCCGCTGTACGGTGATCTTGGGGTCGTAGCCCAGCACCCGCATGCCGAGAGCCGCGGCGGCATTGGCCACCTCGACACCGACCGCCCCGAGGCCGACCACCCCGAGGATGCGCCCGGCGAGCTCGAAGCCGAAGAACGCCTGGCGGCCGCTGTGCACCTGCGCATCGATCGAGGCATCATCTCCCTCGAGCGCGCGCGCGAACGCCCATGCCTGACAGATATTGCGCGCCGCGAGAAACAGGCTGGCGAGCACCAGCTCCTTGACCGCGTTGGCATTGGCCCCGGGGGCGTTGAACACCGGGATGCCGCGGCGGCTCAAGTCCTCGACCGGAATGTTGTTGACGCCCGCCCCCGCACGGGCCACCGCGCGCAGCGTCTGCGGGACCGCCCACCGGTGCATGTCCGCGGAGCGCACGAGGACGGCGTGCGGATCATCGAGGCCGGCGGCGACCTCGTAGCGCTCGCGCGGCAGCCGCTCGAGCCCCCGGGCGCTGATGTGATTGAGCGTGAGGATTCGGTATTTCATACAGGCCGAACTCAGCCGTGGCGGCGCTCGAACTCCCTCATGAAGGCGACCAGCGCCTCGACGCCCTCGATCGGCATGGCGTTGTAGAGGCTTGCGCGCATGCCGCCGGCGGAGCGATGCCCCTGCAGATGCGTGAGGCCCGCGGCATGCGCCTCGGCGAGAAACAGCGCATCGAGCTCGGGCCGCGCCAGCGTAAAGGGCACATTCATCCGCGAACGGCACTCCCTTGCCACCGGATTGCGGTAGAAATCCGAGGCGTCTATCGCGCCGTAGAGCAGCCCGGCCTTGGCGCGATTGCGCGCCTCCATCGCCGCGAGCCCTCCCTGCCTTTCGAGCCACTCGAACACGAGCCCGGCGATGTACCACGCGAAGGTCGGCGGAGTGTTGAGCATCGAGCCATGCGCGGCCATCTGCGTGTAATCGAGGATCGAGGGAGTGGCGGGCCGTACCCTGCCGAGCAGGTCCTCGCGGACGATGACGATGGCGAGCCCCGCGGGTCCGATGTTCTTCTGCGCACCGGCATAGATCAGCCCGAAGCGGGCTGTCTCGATCGGGCGTGACAGAATGTTCGAGGACATGTCGGCGACCAGCGGCACCGTGCCCGTATCGGGCACGTACGGAAACTCCACGCCGCCGATGGTCTCGTTGGTCGTGTAATGCACGTACGCGGCGCCCGGAGCGAGGCGCAGAGCCTCCCGGGCCGGCACGGTAGTGTAATGGGACGACTGCTCGTCGGCCGCCACGTTGACCTTCACCCCCAGCCGGCGGGCTTCTTCGATGGCTTTGCCCGACCAGCTGCCGGTGTTGAGGTAGTCGGCCGGGGCGCCAGAGGCGGCGAGATTCAGCGGCACGGCGGCAAACTGCGCCGTGGCCCCGCCCTGCAGAAAAAGTACCTTGTAGCCGGCGGGAATCGCCAGCAAGGCGCGCAGGCGCGCCTCGGCCTGCTCGGCGAGCCGTACGAAGGCCTCGCCGCGGTGGCTCACCTCCATCACCGACATGCCGCTGCCCTGCCAATCGGTGAGCTCATCGCGGGCCTGCTCGAGGACCTGCAGCGGCAGCGCCGCGGGGCCGGCGGAGAAATTGAAGACGCGCACCTTGAAGGCCGCCTCGCATGGGACTTCGGGGAACGGTGGATAGTATCAAGCGGCAGGGCCGGCTTGAGAACTTTTGGCCGTCACGGCCCGCGCGACCGTCGGTATTACGTCCGAAATGTTCACTTGAGCCGATCCTTGCGGGTCCGCGCCTGAACGTCTCGGTGGCGCCTCCCGGTGCACGGCACCCCGGCGGGAAACACTCTGCAACCGGTCCTCGCGCCGCAAGCGCCCGCGCACGCCAGGCTCTGCGCTCGGCTGCCTAGTCGGCGCCCGGCGCCGGCGCCTCGCCGCTCTCGGCCGGCCGCTCCTCCGAGCCCGCCTCGCCGCTCTCCAGGCTCTCGAGCCGCTCGATGCCGACCAACCGCTCCCCTTCATCGAGGCGCATCAGACGCACCCCCTGGGTGTTGCGGCCGAGGACCGACACCTCATCGACCGGTGTGCGCACCAGAGTGCCGTTCGAGCTGATCAGCATGATCTCCTGGCCCGGCAACACCTGCAGCGCCGCCACGGCGGCCCCGTTGCGCTCACTCGTCTGAATCGCAATCACGCCCCGGCCGCCGCGCCCCTGGCGCGGAAATTCCTCGACGGGCGTGCGTTTCCCATACCCGGCCGCGGAGGCCGTGAGCACGGCCCCGTCGGCCACCACGATGAGCGCGATCAGCTCCTCGCCCTCGCCCAGGCGGATGCCGCGCACACCGGCGGCATCCCGGCCCATCGGACGCACCTCCTCCTCGTGGAAGCGGATGGCCTTGCCGTCGCTCGAGACGAGGATGATCTCACGTGCGCCGTCGGTGATCGCCACGCCGATCAGCCGGTCGTTATCGTGCAGATCGACCGCGATGATGCCGCTCGCCCGAGGACGAGAAAACGCGGCAAGCGGCGTCTTCTTTACCATGCCCTGGCCGGTCGCCATGAACACGTAGTGCTGCTCGTCATACTGTTTGACCGGCAGCAGCGCATTGATCTTCTCGCCCTGGCCGAGCGGCAGCAGGTTCACCATGGGCTTGCCCGCCGAGGTGCGGCCGGCCTGCGGCAGCTCGTACACCTTCAGCCAATACACCTTGCCGCGGTTGGAAAAGCACAGCACCGTGTCGTGCGTGTGGGCGACGAAGAGCTTCTCCACGAAGTCCTCGTCCTTGACCGCGGTGGCGGCCTTGCCCCGTCCGCCGCGCCGCTGTGTCTGATAATCGGTGAGCGGCTGGCACTTGACGTAGCCGCCGTGCGAGAGCGTCACCACCACGTCCTGCGGCTCGATGAGATCCTCGGTCGTCAGATTGAGCTGGTCGCGGTTGATTTCCGTGCGGCGCGCGTCGCCGTAGCTCTCGCGCATCTCGATGAGCTCCTCCCGGATCACCTGGGTAAGCCGCTCGGGACGGTTGAGGACGTCGGTGAGATCGACGATGCGTGCGAGCAGCTCGCGGTACTCGTCGATGATCTTGTCCTGCTCGAGCCCGGTGAGGCGGTGCAGGCGCATCTCGAGAATCGCCTGCGCCTGGGCCTCGGAGAGCCGATAGCCCGCCGCCGAGAACCCGGCGGCGGCGGGCGGCGCGCCCGCGCGATCGAGCAGCTGCCGCACCACCCCCGGCTGCCAGTGGCGCCCCGTCAAGCCCGCGCGCGCCTCGGCCGGCGAGGCGGCGGCCCTGATGAGGGCGATCACCTCCTCGATGTTGGCTAGCGCGACGGCGAGGCCCTCGAGGATGTGGGCACGCTCGCGCGCCCTGGCGAGCTCGAAGATCGTGCGCCGCGTGACAACCTCGCGGCGGTGGCGGATGAAGGCCTCGAGCATCTCCTTGAGCGACATCAGCTTCGGCTGCCCGTCCTCGAGAGCCACCATGTTGATGCCGAACACCGTCTCCATCGGCGTCTGCGCGTAAAGGTTGTTGAGGACGACCTCGGCGTTCTCCCCGCGCCTGAGCTCGATCACGATGCGCATGCCGTCCTTGTCCGACTCGTCCCTGAGCCCGTCGCCCGCGATACCCTCGATCTGCTTCTCGCGCACGAGCTGTGCGATGCGCTCGATCAGGCGCGCCTTGTTCACCTGGTAGGGTAGCTCCGTCACCAGGATCGCCTGGCGATCGCCACGGCCGATCTCCTCGATGGCCACTCGCGCGCGCACCGAGAGCCGCCCGCGCCCGGTGCGATAGGCGGTGGCGATCTCCTGCGCGCCGTTGATGATGCCGCCGGTCGGGAAGTCGGGCCCCGGCACGTGCTGCATCAGCGCGCCGAGCGGCAGCTGCGGATCCTCGAGCAGCGCCAGGCAGGCATTGACCACCTCCGCGAGGTTGTGCGGCGGGATGTTGGTCGCCATGCCGACCGCGATGCCGGTCTGGCCGTTGACCAGCAGATGCGGAATGCGCGTCGGCAGCACCGAAGGCTCGAGCTCGGACTCGTCGTAGTTCGGGACGAAATCGACGGTGTCCTTGTCGATATCGGCCAGCAGCTCGTGCGCCAGGCGCGACATGCGCACCTCGGTGTAGCGCATGGCCGCCGGCGTATCACCGTCGACCGAGCCGAAATTGCCCTGGCCGTCAACGAGCAGATAGCGCATGGAGAACGGCTGCGCCATGCGCACGATGGTGTCGTAGACAGCCGTATCCCCGTGCGGGTGGTACTTGCCGATCACATCGCCGACGACGCGCGCGGATTTCTTGTAAGGCTTGTTCCAGTCGTTGCCGAGCTCGCGCATCGCGTACAGCACACGCCGATGCACCGGCTTCAGGCCATCGCGCACATCGGGCAGGGCGCGTCCGACGATCACGCTCATGGCGTAGTCGAGGTAGGACTGCCGCATTTCCTCTTCGAGGCTGACCGACAGAACTTCGCGCGCTATCTCAGACATGGACCGGGACGGAGGCGGCAATGGCGGACATCAAGCTCTCGGGCCTCAGGCTCTCGGGAAGCACCAAAACGTCAATGTTAGCACGACGGATACATTCGGCGCTGCGCCGGGACGCAAGATGATCGATAATGCGCCGCAGGGCGGCCGGCGCTTTCGGCCGCGACCCAAAGGGTTCGTATGCCAACCGTATCACACCGTCCCGACCCGGACGCCCGCGGCCGCAACGCCGCGCAGGGCGAGCTCGCCAAGTTCGATGCCCTCTCGGGCCGCTTCTGGGACGAGCACGGACAGTTTCGGCCGCTGCATCTGCTGAACCCGGTCCGGCTGCGCTTCGTGGCTGAGCGATGCACTCTGGCGGGCGCGCGCGTGCTCGACGTCGGCTGCGGCGGCGGGCTGCTCGCCGAAGCGCTCACGCGCGCGGGCGCGCGTGTCACGGCGATCGATCTGGCTCCCGGGATGATCGAGGTCGCGCGCATGCATGCCAGCGCCCACGGCCTGTCGATCGATTACCGGGTGGCCGCCGCCGAAGAGCTCGCCGGCAGCGAGCCCGCCGGCTTCGATGTGCTCACCTGTATGGAAATGCTCGAGCACGTGCCCCGGCCGCAGACGATGCTCGCGACGCTCGCGACATTGGTGCGGCCCGCAGGCTCGCTGTTCATTTCCACTCTGAATCGCAACCCGAAGTCATTTCTCGTGGCCATCCTCGGGGCCGAATACCTGCTCTCGCTCGTGCCGCGCGGCACCCACGAATATGAGCGTTTCATCCGCCCGAGCGAGCTCGCCGGCTGGGCCCGCTCGGCGGGCCTGAGTGCGCGCGCCTTGGCCGGCATCGCGCTCAATCCCTTGACCGGCACCGCTCGTCTCACGAAGGACCCTGCGGTGAATTACCTGGCGCACTTCCTACGCGAGGCCTAGTCCGGCAGCAGCCCAGCGAGTTCGCGCGCCTCGAGCGCCCGGAAGTGTCCACGGGCAAGGGAGCGCTCGAGCGACAGCGTGCCGAGCCGAGTGCGCATTACCCGGCTGACGAGCGCCCCCTGGCGCTCGAACAACTGCCGCGCCTCCTTGCCGCTCGCGCCTTGCACGCTGAGCGCGTACCAGCGGTTGGCGGCCTCCCCGCCGGAGCTCTCGCAGCCGAGCACTTGCAGACGCTCACCGCTGTCGAGCACGCCTGCCAGGATCCCCTGCCGCTGCGACTCGGTGAGCTCGCCGCGAATCCTTACGCTGAAGTCGCTGACCCAACGGTGCACGCTGCGCTGCAGCCGCGCGGCGAGCGCGCCATCGCCGCAGATCAGCTCAAGTCCCCCGTCGATCCTCGGCATGGGGCTCACCACCACAAAACGCCGACCGGCACGCCTGGGCAGGCGCGAGAGCAGCGGACTCGCCCCGGCCTCATCCGTCGCCGGCCTGTCCAGGCTCTCCCCGCTCGAGCGGTGATAGATGAACGTGCGCCCGCCGCCTTGCGGCTCGCGCTGGCGGATAAGGCGGCCGTCGAGGCGCACCTGGTCTGCCGGGCCAACCTTCATGCCGAGCGTGGCCGGCCGGCCGTTGACGCTCAACCGCCCCGCCCTGATCCAGTCCTCGGCCTCGCGGCGCGAGGCAAGCCCCGCCTGCGCGAGCACCTTCTGCAGCCGTTCGGGCTCCGCGCCGGGCTCGCTGCGCTCGGCGGCGCGGCGGCCCGAGCGGCGCCCGACAGGCTCACTCGGACGCATCGTCCGAGGCGGCGAGCATCTTGCGGGCCGGCGACTCTTGCGCATCGAAAGCCTCGTCCTCACCCGGCTCCGCCCCGTCCTCTCGACCGTCGATCGACCCGCCTGCCGGGGCGTCGGCCTCGCCGGTAACGGGCGCGGCATCGGCCTCGAAGGAGCCGTCCGCGCCGACCCGCCCGCTGCCGGGCAGATCGAGCTGCAGGTTCGGATCGCCCACCGCCTTCAGGTGCGAGAGCGGCGGCAGCTGATCGAGGCTCGTGAGGCCAAAATAATCGAGAAAATCACTCGTGGTGCCCAGCAGCTCCGGGCGGCCCGGGACATCGCGGTGGCCGACGATCCGCACCCAATTGCGCTCGAGCAACGTTTTGATGATGTTGGGATTGACGGCGACGCCGCGCACGTCCTCGATCTCTCCCCGGGTGATCGGCTGGCGGTAGGCGATGAGGGCCAGCGTCTCAAGCAGTGCCCGCGAGTAGCGCGCAGGCCGCTCGGGCCAAAGCCGCGAGACTTCTGCGGCGAACTCGCGGCGCACCTGGATGCGCAGCCCCGAGGCGGTCTCCTTCAGCTCGATGCCGCGCCCGTCGTATTCTGCGCCGAGGACATCGAGCGCCTCGCGCAGCGCCGCCTCGCTCGGCCGGACCGACTCATCGAACAGCTGCGCGAGTTCCTCGCGCTTGAGCGGTCGGCCGGCGGCGAGCAGCGCCGCCTCGATCACATTCCTCAGATAAAACTCACTCATCGGACGTCTCTCGGGGAGAATGACCCGGCTCACCCTGAGCCTCGTCCCCAGGGGGGCGAGGCGTCGCCACATCAAAAACGGCTCCCGGCAATTTTTCCATCGCCGGCTCTTCGCCGGACGGCCCGCCCGGCGCCGGGCTCTGTTCGATCTGCGGCCCGGAATTGTCGGCGACGAGGTGCAGGCTGCGCCCCCGCCCCCCCGCCCGAACGTGCAGCGCAGCGTACGGCTCCGCCTGCACGATGTCGATCAACCCCTCGCGCACCAGCTCGAGGATCGCCATGAAGGTGACCGTCACCCCCATGCGGCCCTCCTCGGGCCTGAACAGGCGAATGAACTCCACGAAGCTCGCTTGCTCGAGCGAGGCGAGAATGTTGCCCATGCGCTCGCGCACCGAAAGCGCCTCGCGCTGGATGTGATGGCGCGCGAACATCTGTGCGCGCACCACGACCTCCTGGAATGCCGCCAGCATCTCCTTGAGTGTGATCTGCGGCAAAGTCCGCACGACCTGGCGATCCTTGAGCTCCGCCCCGGCGGTCCAGTGATCGCGCTCGAGTCTCGGCAGCGCATCGAGGTCCTCCGCCGCACGCTTGAAGCGCTCGTACTCCTGCAACCGGCGTACGAGCTCCGCCCGCGGGTCCTCCTCCACGTCCTCCCCGGCAGGTTTCGGCCGCGGCAGCAGCATCCGGGACTTGATCTCCGCGAGAGTCGCGGCCATCACGAGGTACTCGCCCGCAAGCTCGAGCTGCAGCTCCTGCATCAGCTCGATGTACTGCATATATTGCCGGGTGATCTCGGCGAGCGGGATATCCAGGATGTCGAGGTTCTGGCGGCGGATAAGGTACAGCAGAAGATCGAGCGGTCCCTCGAAGGCCTCGAGAAACACCTCGAGGGCTTGCGGCGGTATGTACAGATCGCGCGGCAGCACCGTGACCGCCTCGCCGTTGACGACGGCGAAGGGCATTTCCACCTGCTGCGGCCCATTCCTGTGGGGATCCGGCTCCCCGGGCGGATCCGGGGCATCGGGCACGATCGACAATTGAGGCTTCGGATCCATGGCAGCTCAGTCGCTGCGCAGATGCATCGCCCGGCGCACTTCTTCGAGCGTCGCCCGGGCCGCATCGCGCGCCTTTTCCGAACCCTCGGCGACGATGTCACGCAGCAGCTCGGGGTTCTCGAGGTACTCCTGTGCTCGGCGCCGCAGCTCGGTGACTTCTGCGACGATTTTCTCGATGAGCGGCTGCTTGCACTCGAGGCAACCGATGCCGGCAGAGCGACAGCCCTCGGCCGCCCATTTGCGCGTGTCCTCGCCGGAATAGATCTTGTGCAAGTCCCACACCGGACAGCGCTCAGGCTCGCCCGGGTCGGTGCGCCGCCCCCGCGCCGGATCGGTCTTCATGGCCCGCAGCTTGCGCTCGACCGATTGCGGCTCTTCGCGCATCTCGATGGTATTGCCGTACGATTTGGACATCTTGCGCCCATCGAGCCCCGGGACCTTGGGCGTCTCGGTGAGCAGCGCCTGGGGCTCGGGCAGGATGGCAATGCCGGTGCCCTCCAGGTACCCGAGCAAGCGGTCGCGGTCGGCCACGGTCAGACGGTTGTTGCTGTGCACGAGTGCACGACCGCGCTCGAGGGCCTGCTGCTCGCCGGCCTCCTGGAATTTTCGCCGCAGCTGGCGGTAGAGCGTGGTATTGCGCCCGCCGAGGCTCTTGATCGCTCGCTCGACCTTCTCCTCGAAGTCCGGCTCGCGGCCGTAGAGATGGTTGAAACGGCGTGCGGTCTCGCGTGTGAGCTCCACATGCGCCACCTGATCATCGCCCACGGGCACATGCTGCGCCCGATAGATCAGGATGTCGGCGCTTTGCAACAGCGGATAGCCCAGGAATCCATACGTTGCCAGGTCCTTGTCCTTGATCTGCTCCTGCTGGTCCTTATAGCTCGGTACCCGCTCAAGCCATCCAAGCGGGGTGATCATGGACAGCAGCAGGTGCAGCTCGGCATGCTCGGGCACGTGCGATTGGACAAACAGCGTCGCCACCCCCGGATTGAGACCCGCCGACAGCCAGTCGATCAGCACCTCGTGCACGAATTCCGGCAACCGGGAGGGATCCTCGTAGCCGGTGGTGAGCATGTGCCAGTCGGCGATGAAGAAAAAGCACTCGTGCTCGTACTGCAGACGCACCCAGTTGCGAAGCGCCCCGTGGTAATTGCCCAGGTGCAGCCGGCCCGTGGGCCGCATGCCGGACAGGACGCGGCCGCCGGGGTGAGGTGTGCTCATCGAAGCTGTTCTCGCATTCTCAAACGCTCAGTATACCGTGTTCGCCCCTTGCCCCCAGCGCAAGCCGCGCCAGCGGCAAGCTGGCTTGCCCTCGATGGGCCGCCAGGAAGCGATCATCCGGGCCGGTCGCTCGCAGAACGGCTGGCCGTGATGGCAGCCAACGGCCCCCTCCCGGCGCGGATCACGACCGGCGGCGTCACGGACAGATCCACCACCGTGGTCGGCTCCACCCCGCAATCTCCCCCATCGAGCACTGCATCGATCTCGTTCTCGAGGCGCCGCTGGATCTCTTGCGCCGAGGTGAGCGGAGTCGGCTCATCCGGCAGCAGCAGAGTGCTGCTCATGAGCGGCTCGCCGAGTTCCTTCAGCAGCAGCCGCGGTACCGGGTGGTCCGGGATGCGCACCCCGATGGTGCGCCGCCGCTCGTGCTGCAGCCGCCGGGGCGTCTCGCGCGTGGCCTTGAGCAGAAAGGTGTACGGGCCCGGCAGGCAGCTGCGCAGCATGCGAAATTGCCAAGTCTCGATCCGGGCAAACCGTCCGACCTCGGCGAGGTCCGCGCAAACCACGGTGAAATGATGGTGCCGGTCCGCCCGGCGGATGCGCCGCACCCGCTCGATCGCCCGGGCATCGCCCAGGCGCCAGCCGAGCGCATAGCATGAGTCGGTGGGATAGGCGATGATGCCGCCGCCGCGCACGATGTCGACCGCGATGCGGATCAGGCGGGCCTGTGGCGTGACCGGATGCAGCTTGAGGTAACGGCTCATGTGCTCGTCCGCTCCGGGAGGAGCACGAGTGCGATATCATACGCAACCTTGAACAATACCTGTGACCACCGCGGCGGATGAGCGCCACACCGAAAAACACGATCATCGATGAGATGCGCGCCGCTTTGGAACGTGCCTTCTCACCGCTGTCACTCGAGATCCTCGACGACAGCGCCCGGCATGCCGGCCACGCGGGAGCCCGATCCGGCGGACACTTTCGCGTCGCGCTGGTTTCGCGCTCATTCGCCGGCCGGCCGGCGCTCGAGCGGCACCGCATGGTCTACGAGGCGCTCGCGCCGCTGATGGGCCACGGCATCCACGCGCTGAACATCTCGGCCACCGCGCCGCGCAACGCGCCGCGGCCGGCGCCCTGACGGCCTGCCGGCCAATTTTTTCGCCCCACCACAACCGAACGAGCCTCTCATGAAGCAACTCAGGATCCTCTGCCTCGTGTGCGCCCTGGCGACGCTGGCCGCCTGCCATCCCCAGTCCTCCGCGCCGGGCAAACCCTCTACCTCCGTGGTCGCCACGGTCAACGGGACGCCGATCAGCCGCCAGTTCTACGAGTTCTACATCAAGGGAATCACCGGCGGCCGCGACTCGAGCGCCCTTACACCGCGCCAGCGCGCCATGGTGCTCGACAGCCTGATCCGCGCCGAAGCCGTGGCGCAACAGGCGACCAGGGAAGGGCTGCAGAAGCAGCCGAGCACCGCCTCGCTCCTCAGGCTCTCCCGGCTGCACATCCTCGAGCAGGCTGCCTCGGATAAGTTTCTCGCCGGCAAGACGCCGAGCGACGCGCAGCTGCAGGCCGAATACAACGCCGAAGTGGCGCAGATGCCGAAAACCGAGTACCACGCGGCGCACATCCTGGTCAAGAGCAAGGCGCTCGCCGAAAAGGTTATCCAGGACCTCGGGCGCGGCGGGAACTTCGCCACGCTGGCCAGGAAATACTCCATCGACCCCTCCAAGGCCAACGGCGGGGATCTCGGCTGGTTCACGCTCAATCACATGGTCAAACCCTTCTCTGACGCCGTCGCGCAGCTGAAGGTCGGGGAGTACACCCACACGCCGGTGCACACGCAGTACGGCTGGCACGTCATCAAGCTGCTCGGCACCAGACCGCTTACTCCGCCGCCGTTCGACCAGGTCAAGGAGCGCCTGGTGCAGATCGTCGAGGCCAAGCAGTTCCGTGCCTACACCGACACGCTGATCGGCAAGGACAAGGTCGTGACCTATCTCGACCCCCAGACCGACCAGCTGACCAAGGGTGAGGCGGGCCCGCCGGCGGTTGCCGCCGCCGCGCCCGCCAACGCCGACTGATTCGAGACCAGCCCATCGAGCGCGCCCCGGGTCTTCGGACCCGGGGCGCTTATTTTTCGTGCCGGGCGAGCAGCCGCATGAGCGCCGCCTCGTCGAGCACCTCGATGCCGAGCGCGCGCGCTTTCTCGAGTTTCGAGCCCGGATCGGCACCGGCCACCACGTACCGGGTCTTCTTCGACACGCTGCCCACGACCTTGGCGCCGAGCGCGAGGAGCGCTTGGGTCGCCTGCTCGCGGGTGAGCTTCGCAAGCGTCCCGGTGAGTACGAACGTCTCGCCCAAGAGCGGCAGATTGCCCCCGGACTTGCGGACCGGCGGCCAGGCGAGACCCGCCGCCTGCAACCGCTGAATCACCTCGCGGTGCGCGCGCGAGGCGAAAAACGCCGCAACGTGCGCGGCGACCACGGGCCCGACACCCGGCACCCGTTGGATCTGCGCTTCGCTCGCGCTCATCAGCGACCCGAGGTCGCCGAAATGCCGGGCGAGCGCGAGGGCCGTGGCCTCGCCCACCTCACGGATACCAAGCGCGTACAACAGCCGCGGCAGCGTCGTGCGCTTGCTGCGCTCGATGGCTGCCTTGAGGTTCGCCGCCGACTTCTCGCCCATGCGCTCGAGTCCGGCGAGCTGCTCCACGGTGAGCGTGTAGAGATCTGCGGGCGAGCTCACGATGCCTCCTTCGACCAGCTGCTCGATGAGCTTCTCGCCCAGCCCCTCGATGTCCATCGCCCGTCGGCTCGCGAAGTGCCGGATCGCCTCCTGGCGCTGCGCCGGGCAGCTGAAAGCGCCGGTGCAGCGGGCCACCGCCTCCCCTTCGGGCTTGATGACCGCCGAGTGGCACACCGGACAGGTCTTGGGCAAAGCGACGCGGCCGGGCGCAGGATGCGGCCGCCGCTCGACGATCACGCGCACCAGCTCCGGAATGACATCGCCCGCGCGGCGGATCACGACCGTATCTCCCTCGCGCACGTCCTTGCGCCACACCTCATCGAGGTTGTGCAGCGTCACATTGCTCACGGTCACACCGCCGACGAACACCGGCTCGAGCCGCGCCACCGGCGTGAGCGCACCGGTGCGCCCGACCTGGAACTCGATCGCGCGCACGCGTGTCACGGCCTCTTCGGCCGCGAACTTCTGTGCCAACGCCCAGCGGGGAGCGCGCGCGACGAACCCCAGCCTCTCCTGATCGGCTCGCCGGTCCACCTTGAACACCACTCCGTCGATCTGGTAAGGCAGGCTTGCCCGCCGCCGGCCCATCGCCCGGTAGTACTCGAGACAGCCTTCGGCGCCGCGCACGCGCTCGGAGTGCGGACACACCGGCAGCCCCCATGCCCGCAGCGCCTCGATCAGCCCGCTCTGGGTCTCAGGCGGCTGCCAACCGGATACCACCCCCAGGCCGTAGAAATACACTCGCAGAGGCCGTGCGGCGGTGATGCGCGGATCGAGCTGCCGCAGACTGCCGGCGGCGGCGTTGCGCGGATTGACGAACGTCTTCTCGCCTCGGTCCTGAGCTTGACGATTCAAACGCTCGAACCCGGCGATGGGCATGAACACCTCGCCGCGCACCTCGAGCACTCGGGGCGCCTTGCCGCGCAGGCGCAGCGGGCAGGCATGGATGGTGCGCACGTTGGCTGTCACATCCTCGCCCGTGAAGCCGTCGCCGCGGGTCGCCGCGCGCTCGAACAAGCCATTGCGGAAGACCATGGTCACGGCGAGGCCGTCGAGCTTCGGCTCGGCGAAGTAATCGACGGGTCCCTGCGCCCCCAACCGCTCGCGCACGCGCCGGTCGAAGGCCACCACGTCCTCATCGGTGAAGCCATCGTCGAGCGACAGCATCGGCACTTCGTGCACGACCTCGCCGAACTCGCCGCGCGGGGCGCCCGCGACACGTTGGGTCGGGGAGTCGGGCGTGACGAGCTCCGGGTGCGCGGCTTCCAGCCGCTTGAGCTCCGCCATCAGCTTGTCGTAGTCGGCGTCCGGGATCTCCGGATCATCGAGAACGTAGTAGCGATAATCATGCCGGGCGATCTCAGCGCGCAACGCGTCCAGGCGCGCACGCACCGCGGTCGTCACGACTCAGCCTCGCCAGCGCTGCCCGGGAACAAGGCATCGCGCAGCAGCTCGATGCTCTCGTCCGTCAACATCTCGCCCCTGGCATCCTGCAGCTCACCCTGCAGCCGCTCGCGGAGGTTCAGCGCCACACCGACGAGCTCATCGAACGCCTGCTGTCCCGGGCACGGCCCGGGGAGCACCACGAACAGGCTGAGGCCCGCATAGCGCTGGGAGTCCATGGTATCGAGGTCGAAGGTTCCGGGTCGGGTGAGCGATGCGACACTCACCACGGCCCGATGTGTCTCATCCGGCTTGTGAAAGATGTCGAACTGCCCGAGCAGGAACCCCTCGGCGGCAAGGGCCAGACGCACCGCCCGACCGGGGAAACGCTCAGGAGGCGCCACCAGGCGCAAGGCGACGATTTGCCGTGACGCCTCCGGCGGCCACTCGACGATGGGCGCCGCCTGCCCCGGCGCCTCGAGGGAAGCGGTCTGCTCCAATGCCGGGGAAGCTGGCGCATACTCCGCCGCCTCGGCGAGCACCGGCAGCTCCGCCGTGGGGTACTCGTCGAGTTCCTCGGTAAATAGTGACTCGTCGGCCGCGGAACGTAACTCTGCATCGAGGGCCGCCGGCGCAAGCACCGGCTCCTCGGACAAGCCGGGCCGGGCGCCGCTCGCAGCGGCGCGGCTGCGGATCGGTGGGCGCCGGTCCTCTTGCTGCTGCGCAACTCCTGCCCGCCCGCAGCCCGGGGCGGCTCCAGGGAACGCCTCTGCCTCGGCGTCCGAGCCGCTCCGATCCTGCGCGGCCGCCCGTTCGTGGCTTCCCGCCCCCTCCCGAGTCTCGCGGTGCGGGTCGCCAGCGGCGGATCGCTCGGCGGTTGCGCGTCCGATGCCGGAACTTGCCTCTTCGCGGCCGGCACCTCGCGCCATCCAGGATCGCTCCGGGCCGCTTGGCCCGCCCTCACCCTTGTCGGGCGTAAGAAGGACATCGGAGAAGCCCGTCTCGCCGATCCAGGGCTCCTCCGGGTCCGCCGGGAGCGTGACGGACGGATCCGTATCCATAGGGGTCGGCGGATCATCCCCGGACAGGCCCCCGGCCGGAACGTGCCGGGCGCTTCCCCGCGGCTTTGCAGCCGGCCCCCTTGCGTGTCGCGGTCGCCAGCGCTCCCACAGCCCGAGCGCAAGGATGAAAGCCCCCCCCAAAATGAGCAGAGTCCAACGCAGCTTCGACACGGCGAGAGCCTCCCGGAGCGTTAAACCGCGGCCAGCCGGACCGCCTCATCCACATCCACGGCCACCAGCCGCGAGACCCCCGCCTCCTGCATGGTCACGCCGAGCAACTGCGCGGCGAGCTCCATGGTGGTCTTGCTGTGGGTAATGAAGATGAACTGCACCCGCTGCGACATCTCGCGCACGATGTCGCAGAACCGGCCGATGTTGGCTTCATCGAGCGGCGCATCCACCTCATCGAGCAGGCAGAACGGCGCCGGATTCAGATCGAAGATCGAGAACACCAGCGCCACGGCGGTGAGCGCCTTCTCCCCGCCCGAGAGCAGATGGATGGTGCTGTTTTTCTTCCCCGGCGGGCGCGCCATCACCGCCACGCCGGCATTGAGCACGTCCTCCCCGACCAGCTCGAGATAGGCGTGCCCGCCCCCGAACAGGCGCGGGAATTTCTCTTTCATGCCGGCGTTGATCTTCTCGAAGGTGTCCTCGAAGCGGCTGCGCGTCTCCTTGTCTATGCGCCGCATCGCCTCCTCGAGCGTGTCGAGCGCCGAAGTCAGATCGGTGAATTGCCGGTCGAGGTACTCCTTGCGCTCGGTCTGTTCCGTCAACTCATCGATGGCCGCCAGGTTCACCTGACCGAGCTTGTCGATGCCGGCACGAACCTGCGTGAGCCTGCCTTCCCAGGCGGACAGTTCGGCATCGGCGGGCAGGCTCTCCTCGACCGACTCGAGCGTAAAGCGCGTCTCGATGAGCTGCTCGAGCAGCCCCTCGCGCCGGATACGGTTCTCCTGGGCCGCGAGCCGGGCCGCCTCCATTGCCTCGCGTGCGTGCTCGACCCGCTGCTCCGCCTGTGTGCGTTGCTCCTCGAGAGCCCGCCGGGCCAGGTCGACCTCCTCCAACGCCGCACGCGCCGCGGCAAGATCCGCCTCCACGGTGAGCCGTTGGGAAAGCGTGCTGTCGAGGCGCGTCTCGAGCTCGACGATTGGGACATCGCCGGCAGAGAGCTCCGTTTCGAGCTCCTCGCGCCGCCGTGCGGCCTGGGCACGCTGCTCGCCCATGCGCGCGAGACTCAAGCCGATCGAACTCTCCAGCGAGCGCCGAGACTCGACCCGGATCAGCAGGTCGCGGGCCGCGATCTGGGCCGCCTGGGCGCGAGCGCGCGCCCCCGCGAGCGCTTCCCGGCGCACTTCGCGCTCCGCCTCGAGCACTTCCCGCTGGGCGTTGAGCTCGCCGACCCGCATCGCTCCCTGCTCGCGCGCCTCGCGCGCCTGGTACAACGCCGCCTGCGCAGCGGCGATCTCCTGCGAGAGCTCCTCACGCTCCGCCTCGAGGCGGCAGCGGCGCTGCATCGTCTGCTCGAGGCGAGCGCGCGCCGCCTGCAGTCGCCCGGTGAGCTCGGTTTGGTGCCGGTGCGCATCCTGAATCGCAGCCTGCACGCTGTCCCGCTCGACTTCGGCCTGGGAGAGCGCATCACGCACCTGCACGAGGTGCGCCTCGGCGATGCGCGCTCGATCCTCGGCGGCGTCGGCAGCGGCACGCAGGCTCTTCAGGCGATGCCCGCGCTCGATGATGCCGGCATGCGGGTCGACGCCGCGGCTGACGCGCAGCCATTGGCGGCCGAGCCACTCGCCGGCACGGGTGATGACCGACTGTCCCGACTCGAGCGTGACCCGAATTTGCAGCGCCTCGGCCAGGGAGTCCGCGACGCGCACGCCCGCCAGCTGCGCCAGCGCCGCGGGCGGTCCCGACACCTTGCGGGCCAGGGTAGCGCCCCCGGCACCGGCGGAGACGGCGCCATCCTCAACCAGCGTGAGCTGCCCCTCGGTGAGCTGCTCGAGCGGCCGGGCAAGCGCATCGAGGCCATCGACACACACCGCCTCCAGGTAATCCCCAAGGGCGGTCTCGACCGCGCGCTCCCAGCCGGGCTCGACCGCAAGACGTTCGGCGAGCCGCGGACACCCGGCAAGGCCGGCGCCGGCAAGCCATTCGAGCGCCTCTCCGGCGCTGGCCGAGAGCGCGGCCCTTTGCACCGCCTCGAGCGAGGTGCATTCGGCCCGCGAGCGCTCGCGGTCGGCGCGAGCCGTCTCGAGCTCTTTTTCCGCAGCGAGCCGTCCGGCGCGTGCGCCCTGCACGCGCTCGACGGCAAGCCGCAGACTCTCCGCGAGCGTCTCGCCGGCGGCGCGCGCGGCGCTCTCCTCGCCGGCGAGAAGATCGAGCTGCTCGCCCACGTCCTGAGCGGCGAGCGAGTCGCGCTCGAGGGCAAGCCGCTCGGTCTGCGCTTCTAGGCGCCGCAGTTGACTCTCGAGCTGCTCGCTGCGCGCCCGCTCGACCTGAGTGGTGCGGTCGGCGTCGCCGAGCGCACCGTTCAACCGCTCCCAACGCTCCTGCCAGGCGGCAAGCTCTGCCTGGCTCGTCTCGAGCGCCTGCGCCGTCGCCTGCTCGGCCCGCCGGGCGTCCTCGAGCTGCGGGAGCGCAGCGCTGAGCTCCGCGCGGACGGCGGCAAGCTCGCGCTCGTCGCGCCCGATGTGCGCGGCGAGCTCGGCCAGCGTCGCGCTCGCCTGGGCGAGATCGGCCCGCTGGCGCTCGCGCAGCTGCCGGGTATGCTGAATCGCCTGCTCGAGGCGGGAGATCTCCGCGCCGATCTCATAATGGCGAGCCTGGACGGCCGAGAGCCGCTCGGCGCAGGCGGTGTGCTGCGCGCGCCGGCTCTCGATGGCCGCCTCTGCGGCCCGCTGATCGGCGAGCGCCGATTGCATCTGCAGCTCGCGTTCGCGGGTGGCGCTGTCGTGAACCTCGGCTCCGCTGTCGAGCTCGCGTATGCGCAGCGCCAACAGCTCCGCGCTCACGCGCCGTTCCTCCTCCTTCAGACCCTGATAGCGCCGTGCGGTCGCCGCCTGGCGCTGCAGGTGGCGGATCTGTTTCTCCACTTCATCGCGCACGTCCTGCAGCCGATCGAGATTCTCGCGCGTATCGGCGATGCGACTCTCGGTCTCACGGCGGCGCTCCTTGTAGCGGGAGATGCCGGCGGCTTCCTCGACAAAAGCGCGCATATCCTCGGCCTTCGCCTCGATGATGCGCGAGATGGTGCCCTGCTCGATGATGGCGTAGCTGCGCGCGCCGAGGCCCGTGCCCAGAAAGAGATTGGTGATGTCCTTGCGCCGGCAGCGCGCCCCGTTGATGTAGTAGCCCGAGGAGCCGTCGCGCGCGACCTGGCGCCTGAGGGAGATCTCGTTATAGCCGGCGTAGGGACCGCCGATCTTGCCGTCGGAGTTGTCGAAGACAAGCTCGACCGAGGCGCTGCCGACCGGCTTGCGGGCCGATGAGCCGTTGAAGATCACATCGGCCATGTTGTCACCGCGCAGGTGCTTGGCCGAGAGCTCCCCCATCACCCAGCGCACCGCGTCGATGACGTTCGACTTGCCGCAGCCGTTCGGACCGACGACGCCGGTGAGGTTGCTCGGAAAGTTGACTTGTGTCGGGTCGACGAAGGATTTGAAGCCGGCTAGCTTGATCTTGGTCAGCCGCATCTACTGTGTCTTCCGGTCTCTGAAATGGCCGCCCTAGCCCGGCGGACTGGTGCTCGCCGCAGCGAGTGCGGCTAGTGTAGAGTAAATGCCCATGCCCTCACAGCCTTCGGCCACGATCGAGACCTTCCCGAATCCGCGCCCCGGACAGGATTACACCATCCGCATGCGCATCCCGGAATTCACCTGCCTTTGCCCGCGGACCGGCCAGCCGGACTTCGCCACCCTGGAACTCGCCTATGTGCCGGGTGCACAGTGCGTGGAGCTGAAGTCCCTGAAGCTGTATGTCTGGTCTTTCCGCAATCGGGGCGTGTTTCACGAGGCGGTGACCAACGAGATCGCCGACCTTCTCGCCGGGGAACTCTCGCCGCGGTTTCTGCGGCTCGAGGCGCGCTTCAAGGTGCGAGGGGGGATCTACACCCGCGTGATCGTGGAGCGACGTCAGGCAGGCTGGCAGCCGGCCCCGCCGGTCACCCTCCCCTGACCGATCCGCTTCCTTGGCTGGCCGCGGCAGGGGCGCATATTGAGACTGTACAGCGCTCGGCGCGCCGGTATAATCGCGCGTCCTGCACGAGGCTTAAAGCTTTAGGAGCAACTGATGCCGGCCAAAAAACCCGCGCCGAAGGCCGCGAAGGGTAAAAAGGCCGCACCTGGCAAACCGGCAGCCAAGCCCGCCGCCAAGAAGTCCGCGGCCCACAAACGCGCGGCCGATCACAAGGCGGCTCCACAGATTCACCACAAGGCGGAGACTGCGGCGCGGGAAGCCCGCCGTGCCCGCCTCGACCCGACTCCTCACCACATGACGGACGCAGTTGAAGACATCCGCAAGCCGGGCGCGAGCGCACCGGCCACGGTCAAATCCACAGCCAATGCGAGGGAAATCGCCGCCGGGGCGCGCTCCGCGGCGACGGCGCCGATGAGCAGCGCCGCATCGGATGGCGACGACAGCGATGCGATAGAGCCCGGCAGTCTTCTCGCCGGTCCGCGCAACGTCAAGCCTTATATCCCCAAGCGTGGCGAGCAATACATGAGCAAGGAGCAGCTCGACCACTTCCGCAACATCCTAAACAGCTGGAAACGCGACCTCATGATCGAAGTAGACCGCACGGTCTCGCACATGAAGGACGAGGCCGCCAACTTCCCCGACCCCTCGGACCGGGCCACCCAGGAAGAGGAATTCAGCCTGGAGTTGCGCACACGCGACCGCGAGCGCAAGCTCATCCGTAAGATCGATGAGGCGCTGAAGCGCATCGAGGACGGCACGTACGGGTACTGCCTGGAGACCGGTGAGGAGATCGGCATCAAGCGTCTGGAGGCCCGTCCCGTGGCCACTCTCAGCATAGAGGCCCAGGAGCGCCGGGAGCGGCGTGAAAAGCAGTACGGCGACCGCGACGACCGCTACCGCTAGCAACAACCCCTACCCGCCGGACAGTGGTTACACCGGGCGCTTTGCGCCTTCGCCGACGGGCTCACTACATCTTGGCTCGCTGCTCGCCGCCGCCGGCAGCTTCCTCGATGCGCGCTGCCGCGGCGGCCGCTGGCTGGTCCGGATGGAAGACCTGGACAGCGCGCGCATCATTCGCGGCAGCGCCGAGGAGATCCTGAGAACGCTCGAGCGCTTCGGTCTTCACTGGGACGGAGCGATCGAGTACCAGAGCCGCCGCACAACTCATTACCTGGAGGCACTCGCTGGCCTGCGAGCCGCCGGGGCCACCTACGAGTGCAGCTGCTCCCGACGTGTGCTCACTGCCGGCGACGCCCGTCTCGCGGGCCCCGACGGCCGGATCTACCCGGGAACCTGCCGCTCGGGCCCTCGCCGACCGGGCCCCACCTCCACGCGATTCAGGATGGATGGCGGCACGATCACGCTCGAGGACCGTTTTCAAGGCTCCATCACCTTCTCGTCCGGCTCGCTCGGCGATGTCGTTGTGCGGCGCCGGGACGGCGTGATCGCCTACCAGCTCGCAGTCGTCGTCGATGACGCTCTTCAGGGCATCACGGACGTTGTGCGCGGCTCGGACCTGCTGGCAAGCACCGGCTGGCAACTCGCGCTGCAACGGGCCCTCGGGCTGCCGACGCCCCGTCACGGGCATCTGCCCGTGCTCACCGAGCCGGGCGGCGCCAAGCTTGCCAAATCACGCCGCTCGGTGGCCATCGAGCCTGCCCATGCCGGTGCGGAGCTGTTGACGGTGCTCCGGCTGCTCAACCAGGCCCCACCGGCGGCGCTCTGCGGCGCCCCGGCACCGGAGGTGCTGGGCTGGGCCATCGCCCATTGGAACCCTGGCGCCTTCCGGCTGACTCGTCAAATCGAAGTGAAATAGCCGCAGCGCTCCTCCTCGGCAGGAAACGCCGCTTCATGGACGGGGTTCGCCGCTTCAGACGAACCCCGCACGGCCCACGTGCAACGCCTGATTACGCCGCCTCGACGTCGCGCATCGAGAGGCGGATACGGCCCTGGCGGTCGATCTCCAGCACCTTCACCCGAACGATGTCGCCTTCCTTGAGCTTGTCGCTCACGCGCTCGACGCGCTCGTTGGAGATCTGCGAGATGTGCACCAGGCCGTCACGGCCCGGCAGAATGGTCACGAACGCGCCGAAGTCCATCAGGCGCACCACCTTACCCTCGTAGATACGACCGACTTCCACATCGGCGGTGATGAGCTCGATGCGCCGCTGCGCCTCGCGGCCGGCGGTGCCGTTGACCGAGGCGATCTTCACCGTGCCATCGCTCTCGATGTCGATGGTGGTGCCGGTCTCCTCGGTGATCTGGCGAATCACCGCCCCGCCCTTGCCGATGACGTCGCGGATTTTCTCCGGATCGATCTTCAGCGTGATGATGGAGGGTGCCCATTCGGACATGCTCGCGCGCGGCGCGCTGATGACCTTGTTCATCTCGCCGAGGATGTGCAGCCGGCCCTCGCGCGCCTGCTCGAGCGCGGCCTTCATGATCTCGGGGGTGACGCTGTCGACCTTGATGTCCATCTGCAGCGCGGTAACGCCGTCCCGGGTGCCGGCCACCTTGAAGTCCATGTCGCCGAGGTGATCCTCGTCGCCGAGGATATCGGTCAACACCTTGTAGCGGCCGCCTTCGAGCACGAGGCCCATGGCGACGCCCGCCACCGGCGCCTTGATCGGCACGCCGGCGTCCATAAGCGACAGCGAGGAGCCGCACACGCTCGCCATGGAGCTCGAGCCGTTGGATTCCAGAATCTCCGAGACGATGCGGATCACGTACGGAAACTTCGTCATGTCGGGCATCATGGCGTTGACGCCGCGGCGGGCGAGATTGCCATGGCCGATCTCGCGGCGCTTGGGCGAGCCCATCATGCCCGTTTCGCCAACCGAGAACGGCGGGAAGTTGTAGTGCAGCATGAACGGCTCGCGGCGCTCGCCTTCCAGCGCGTCGATGATCTGCGCATCGCGGGTGGTGCCCAGCGTGGTGACCACGAGCGCCTGGGTCTCGCCCCGGGTGAACAGCGCCGAGCCGTGTGTACGCGGCAAGACACCGACCTTAACGGTGATCGGACGCACCGTTTTGCAGTCGCGCCCGTCGATGCGCGGCTCGCCGTTGAGAATCCGCTGGCGCACGATGTCGCTTTCGAGCTTGAACAGCGCTCCCTCGACCTGTTCGGACGCCCATTTGGGCGCCTCACCGCCGCTCAGCGCAGCCAAGGCCTGCGCCTTGATCTCCCCGATGCGCGCATAGCGCTGCTGCTTCTCAGTGATGGTGTACGCCTGCGCGAGCGCTTCCCGCGCCTGCCGCGCCACGGCGGCCACGAGCTCAGCGCTCTCGGCCGGCGGTTGCCAATTCCAGCGCGGCCTGCCGCTCTCGCGGGCCAGCTCGCGGATCGCGCGGATGGCCGCCTGCATCTGCTCGTGCCCGAACACTACGGCGCCGAGCATCACGTCCTCGGACAGCCCCTTGGCTTCCGATTCGACCATCATCACGCCTTGCTCGGTGCCCGCGACCACCAGATGAAGGTCCGATTCCGTCAGCTGCGCGGCGGTCGGATTGAGCAGGTACTGGCCGGCCTTCCAGCCGACGCGCGCCGCGCCGATCGGTCCGTTGAACGGAATACCGGAGAGCGCCAGGGCCGCCGAAGCGCCCAACAACGCCGGAATATCGGAGTCGACCTGCGGGTCGAGCGACAGGACCGTCGCGACCACCTGCACTTCGTTGTAAAAGCCGTCCGGAAACAGCGGCCGGATCGGCCGATCAATCAGGCGCGAGGTGAGCGTCTCCTTCTCCGTCGGACGACCCTCGCGCTTGAAAAACCCGCCGGGGATGCGCCCGGCGGCATAGGTCTTCTCGACATAATTGACCGTCAGGGGGAAGAAATCGCGACCCGCCGCAGCGGTCTTTTGCGCACACGCGGTGACCAGCACCACCGTATCGCCCATGGAAACGCGTACGGCGCCGTCGGCCTGGCGGGCGAGTTCGCCGCTCTCCAGGGTGACTGTGTGGGATCCGTAGGAAAACGACTTTCTGACAACGCTCAATCTTCGGTCCTCGTAATGTTAGGTTCAGGCAGAAACACCAGTGGAAAAATAAAGGGCCGCTCTGTGCGGCGGCCCTCTGGTGTCGTCAGCGGCGCAGCCCCAGGCGCTCCACGAGCTCCTGGTATTTCTGCGGCTTCGTCGCCTTGAGATAATCGAGGAGCTTACGGCGCTGATTCACGAGCTTCACGAGCCCGCGGCGCGAGGAGTGATCACGACGATGCGTCGTGAAATGCCCGCCCAAGCCGCTGATGCGCTCGGAGAGCAGCGCAACCTGGACCTCGGGGGAACCGGTGTCAGCGGGTCCGCGCCGGTATTGCGCCAGAATCCCGCTCTTTTTCTCGGTGGTTAAAGCCATTGCACAATGGTCCTAAGTTACTGTATCAGGTATCCTTTTGAGGAAGCGGGCGATTCTACCCGGTGAGCTGCCTCCACCACAAGTTTACCCGGCCGGTCCCCGACCTCGCCGCTTCGAACGGCCAAGCGTAGCCTCCGGCGGCTGTCAGTGCACGACCCCTTGCGCGCAGGACCGCGAGCCCGCAGCACCGTGGCCGTGCCGAGCGCAATCCTTCCGGACGATTTTTTGCGCTATGATGCAATGGTCATGATCCGATCGATTCTCATCGTCATCGGCTCTGCCTTCGCACTTGCAGCGTGCTCGAGCCTGCCGGCACCACGGCCGCACAGCCGCCTCGCCGCCACCACACCGGCCGGTTGTGTCCGCAGCGCAGACAGCCTGATACCCTCCAAGAGTCCGTGCATGACTCCAGGCAGCTCGTATTCGCAACGGCAGATTCGCCAGACCGGCCACACCAATCTGGCGCGGGCACTGCAGAGCCTCGACCCGGACGTCACCGCGGTAGGAACCCCCTAGGGTAGGCGGCGCCGCTTCCCGAACGGGGCCCGCTGCGGGGGGGAGCCCCGGCGGACGGGGGCAGGATCGCTCAAGTAAACAGCCGCTTCGGCCGCACGCCTGCACGGCCATCGGCCTCGCCTATGCCAAGGAAGCGCCCATCCTCGTACAACCTGACCTTGCCGGCGGCGATATTTGCCTTTTCGAGCTCCACCGGCTGTCCGTGGCGGATGCGCCCGGCCTGCAAAGCGCTGAGATTCACCGCCGGAAGGTGCTGCAGCGGCCAGTCCGCCGGCAAGATCCGTGGTGTCTGCCCGCGCTCGCAAGCAAGCGCGATGGACGCCAGGGTCTGCATCGGCTCTAGATCAAAAGGCTCGACGCTCGAGCGTCGAAGCGACGCGACGTGACCGCAGGTGCCGAGCTCCCGGGCGATATCCTCGGCGAGCGTGCGCACATAAGTGCCCTTGGAGCAGTGCGTCTCCAGCTCGATCTGCCCGGTCCGCTGCCCGAGGAGCCGCAACTCGAAGATTTCGATGGGGCGTGCCTCCCGCTCCACCACCACACCCGAGCGGGCCAGCTGGTAAAGCGGCCGGCCAGCGCGCTTCAGGGCAGAGTACATCGGGGGAACCTGACGCCCCGGCCCGAGGAATCCCCTGAGGACTGCACCGATCCGCTCGGCCGCGAGCTCCGGCACGGCGCAGCGCTCGAGGATCGCTCCTTCGCGGTCGCCGGTGGCCGTGCGCACACCGAGTGTGAGGGTGAATCGATAGCGCTTGCGGCTCGAGAGAATCTCCCCGGCGATCTTGGTGGCCTCGCCGAGGCAGATCGGCAGCATGCCCGTCGCCAGCGGGTCAAGGCTGCCGGCATGACCCGCCTTTGCCGCTCCGAGGAGCCGGCGCACGCGCTGCAGCGCGCCATTTGAGGAAAGCCCCTCGGGCTTGTCGAGCAACACGATGCCGGTGAGCATGGGCAGTCTGCGTACGCTCCCGGGCGCGCTAGGAAAGCTTGTGCTTGGCCTGATCCTGTTCCACCGCCCGATTGATCAGACCGGTGAGCCCGGCGGCCCTATCGGCCGTGTCGTCCAATACGAATTCGAGCCGCGGCGCATGCCGCAGCCCGAGCGAGCGGCCCGCCTCCCCGCGCAGGAAGCCCCCCGCGTGCGTCAGGCCGCGACGCACCTCCTCGGGCGGATGCGTACCGGCGAAGGGAATGAAAAACACGCGGGCGAGCCCCATGTCGGCCGAAAGACTGACGGCCGTGATGGTCACGTTGCCCACCCGCGGGTCCTTGACCTCGCGAGTGATCAGTGCCGCAAGCACCCGCTGCAGCTGTGCCTCGATCTTGCGCCCCCTCGAGCTGGTCTGACTCACGGGCACCGCTCACAGGCTCCGGGCGACCTCAACGCGCGCGAAGCACTCGATTTGATCGCCCACACGCACGTCCTGGTAGTTCTTCACGCCGATACCGCACTCGGTGCCGGCGCGCACCTCGCTCACATCGTCCTTGAAGCGGCGCAAAGACTCCAGCGCGCCTTCGAAGATCACCACGTTGTCGCGCAGCACGCGGATGGGGTTGTTGCGCCTCACCAAGCCCTCGGTCACGAGGCAGCCGGCGACGACGCCGAATTTGCTGGAGCGGAACACTTCGCGCACCTGTGCCACGCCCACGATCTGTTCCTTGATTTCCGGGCGCAGCAGCCCGGTCATCATCTGCTTCACGTCGTCGATGGCTTCGTAGATGATGCTGTAGTAGCGAACTTCGACGCCGGTCTCCTTCATGGCCTCGCGCGCGCCGGAATCGGCGCGGACATTGAAGCCGATGATGAGCGCCTTCGATGCCGCAGCCAGCTGCACGTCCGAGACCGTGATGCCGCCGAGGCCGCTCGCGATCAGTTTGACTTGGACTTCGTCCGTAGAGAGATTGGTGAGCGCCTCGCGCAACGCCTCAGCGCTGCCCTGCACGTCCGCCTTGATCAGGATCGCTACGACCCCGGCCTTTTCTTCGCCCAGCTGCGAGAACACGTCCTCCGCACGCGTCGCCTGGCGCGCAAGCTTCACGTCGCGAGACCTGCCCTGGCGATAGAGCGCCACCTCGCGAGCCTTGCGCTCACTCTCGAGCACCAGGATCTCGTCCCCCGCGTTCGGCGCGCCGGAAAGACCCAACACGACCACCGGCATGGAAGGCGGAGCCTCCTCGACGGGCCGGCCGTTCTCGTCGAACATGGCGCGCACGCGACCGAACTCCGGACCGGCGATGATCGGATCGCCGAGGCGAAGCGTGCCCTTCTTCACGAGCACGGTGGCGACCGCCCCCCGGCCCTTCTCGACGCTCGATTCGATCACCACGCCGCTTGCAAGCCCGGCGCGCGGCGCGCGCAACTCGAGCACCTCCGCCTGCAGCAGCACCGCCTCGAGCAACGCATCGATCCCCTGGCCGGTGTGCGCCGAGACGTTGACGAACATGTTCTGCCCGCCCCATTCCTCGGGAATGACCTCTTGCTTGGCGAGCTCCGTGCGCACCCGATCCGGATCCGCCCCGCTCTTGTCTATCTTGTTGACCGCCACGACGATCGGCACCCCCGCCGCACGGGCGTGCTGGATCGCCTCGATCGTCTGCGGCATGACCCCGTCGTCGGCCGCAACCACCAGGATGACCACATCGGTCGCTTTCGCGCCGCGCGCGCGCATGGCGGTGAACGCGGCATGACCGGGTGTGTCGATGAAGGTCACCACTCCCTTCGGGGTCTCGACGTGATAGGCGCCGATGTGCTGAGTGATCCCGCCGGCCTCGCCGGCCGCAACCTTGGTGCGGCGGATGTAATCGAGGAGCGAGGTCTTGCCGTGGTCGACGTGGCCCATCACCGTCACGACCGGCGGACGGGCTTCGAGCTGGACCTCCTCGGCCTTCTCGCCCTGCAGATCGACCTCGATCTGGTTTTCCTGCAGCAGCTTCGGCGTATGGCCCATTTCCTCCACGACCAGCACCGCGGTATCCCGGTCGAGCGGCTGGTTGATGGTGGCCATGACACCGAGGTTCATCAATGTCTTGATGACCGCAGGAGCCTTCACCGCCATCTTCTGGGCGAGCTCGGCCACAGTGATCGTCTCGCCGATGCTGACCTCGCGCACCACCGGGGCGGTGGGTCTCTCGAAACCATGACGGCCCTCGCCCGCGCTCGGCACGGGGCGCGTCTTGGCGTGACGCTTTTTCTTGAAGCGCGAGCTGACATCCGTGGCGACGTGCAGCTCTTCCCTGCCATAACGGGTATGGCGGTCGTCCACCAGCGGCTTGCCGCGCACCGGCGCCGGCGCCGGTGCCGGCGGAGCCTGCCCCTCGGCCTCTGCCTCCGGCGGCGCCAGGGTCGCCTTGACCTCTTCCCGAGCGCGGCGCTCGCGCTCCTCGCGCTCCCGGTCTTCACGCTCCCGGCGCTCCTGCTCCTCCTGGGCACGCTGCTCGGCCTGATGCCGCGCCTCCTCTTGAGCACGTCTGCGAGCGGCTTCTTCCTCCTCGATTCGGCGACGATTCTCGGCTTCCAGCCGCTCATTTTCCCGGCGCTCGGCCTCGGCGCGCTCGGCCTCTTCGCTTTCGCGCCGCTTCTGCTCGATCTCGTCGTGCTGCTTGCGGGCCTGCTCCTCGAGGACGTCTCGCTTGATGTAGGTGCGCTTGGTACGCACTTCCACATTGACGGTGCGAGAGCGTCCCTGCGCGCTCGCGAGCTTCAGTTCGCTCTGGGTCTTGCGCTTCAACGTGATGCGACGGGGCGCGGCATCGCCTTCGGCCGCCGCTCCCGCGCCATGACTGCGCCGCAGATGGGTCAGGAGCTCCAGCTTGGCATCATCGCTGATGCGATCCTCAGGGCCGTTGACCTGGATACCCGCCTGATCGAGCTGCACGAGCAGCCGGTCCACGGGCACCTTCAGGACTTCGGCAAACTGGGCTACCGTCACTTCCGCCATATGTCATGCACCCCTGAGATCAGTGGCCGGGCGCGAACCAAGGCGCCCGCGCGGTCATGATGAGTTTGCCTGCCTTTTCCGGAGCCAGGCCCTCGATATCGGCAAGGTCGTCCACCGACTGCTCGGCCAAATCCTCGCGCGTACGCACCCCGTGACGCGCAAGCGCCAGCGCCAGATCCGGGCTCATGCCCTCGAGCAACAGCAGATCGTCGGCCGGCATGGCCTGATCCAGCGATTCCTCGCTGGCAATGGCCTGCGTGAGCAGCACATCGCGCGCACGGTTGCGCAACTCCTTGACGATCTGCTCGTCGAACTCTGCAATGGACGCGAGCTCGCCCTGCGGCACGTAGGCAATTTCCTCGATGGTCGAAAACCCTTCCTGCGCCAGGATGGTGGCGACGTCCTCGTCGACATCGAGCTGCTTCATGAACAGCTGCACCAGTGCCTTGGCCTCGGACTCGCTCTTCGCATCCGCGTCCGACTCGGTCATGACATTGAGCTCCCAGCCGCTCAGCTGGCTCGCCAGACGGATGTTCTGCCCGCCGCGGCCGATCGCCTGGGAGAGCTTGTCCTCGGCAACCGCGATATCCATGCTGTGGGAGTCCTCATCGACCACGATGGACAGTACCTCGGCCGGCGACATGGCGTTGATAACGAACTGCGCGGGGTTCTCGTCATAGGGAATGATGTCCACACGCTCGCCGGCGATCTCGTTGGACACCGCCTGCACACGCGACCCGCGCATGCCGACGCATGCGCCCACCGGGTCGATACGCGGATCGGTGCTGCGCACGGCGATCTTGGCGCGCACGCCAGGATCGCGCGCCGCCCCGAGGATATGGATCAGACCCTGGCCAACCTCGGGTACCTCGAGCTTGAACAGCTCGATGAGAAACTCCGGCGCGGTGCGCGTGAGAAACAGCTGCGGCCCGCGCAGCTCCGAGCGCACCTCGCGCAGGTAGGCCTTGATGCGGTCCTGAGCCTTGACCTGCTCCCGCGGGATCATGTCGGTGCGCGGCACGAACCCCTCTGCATTGGAGCCGAGGTCGATGTAGATGCCGTTGCGATCGACACGCTTGACGACGCCGCTGACGAGCGTACCGACGCGATCGCGGTAGGCGTCCACCACCTGCTGGCGCTCGGCCTCGCGCACCTTCTGAACGATGACCTGCTTGGCCTGCTGCGCCGCGATGCGCCCGAAGGACACCGATTCAATCGGCTGCTCGACGAAGCCGCCGACTTCAACCTTCGCATCGAGGTCGCGCGCATCCTCCAAACGCAGCTCCCGATCGGGCGCCTGCAGCTCGTTGGAGTCGTCCGCGAAAACTTTCCAGCGGCGAAACGTCTCGTAATCGCCGCTCTTGCGGTCGATGGCCACGCGCACGTCCCATTCCTCACCGTGCTTGCGGCGCGTCGCAGAGGCGAGCGCCGCCTCGAGCGCCTCGAAAATCACTTCTTTGTCGACGCCCTTCTCATTCGAGACGGCATCCACAACCATCAGGATTTCCTTGTTCACTACTGTCACCTCTGCAACCGGCGGTCCGTGCGGACCGCTCGCCCGACTCGCCAACCTAACCTGCCAACCTGGCCTTGGCCACGTCCCCAAAACCCACCGCAACCCGCTCGCCGTCGACCTCGAGCTCGATCCCCGTATCGCCTACCGCGCGCAGCGTCCCGGTGTAGCGGCGCCGTCCCTCGCGCGCAGCGGCGAGCTCCACGAAGACCCTCGCGCCCACGAAGCGCTCGAAGTGCGCCCTCGTGCGCAGCACCCGGTCGAAGCCTGGCGAAGACACCTCAAGGGTGTAGGCCGTTGGCATAGGGTCCTCGACGTCAAGCAGCGCCGATACCTCACGGCTGACGCGCTCGCAGTCCTCGATACCTACCCCGCCCGGATGATCGATGTAAAGCCGCACCACGGCGCTGCCTCGGCCCCCGCCGTGCTCCAGGTCGACCAGTTCAAAGCCGAGCCGCCCGACCAAGGGCTCAATGAGGGCGATGAGCCGCTCTCGCAACGTCGCAGACATCGATGCTCCCGCGCCCCGGGCCAAAAAAAAGAATGGGCCCCGCGGCCCACCCACGCCCGAACGGCCTCAGCCTGTTCGGGCCAACCATAAAAACGCAAAAAGCCCCTCGGGGGGCTTTCTGGCTATTCTCCTGTTGAACAGGCTTCGGGGCGCTAGCCCCGAGGGCATAGCCACTCCGATCCCCACGGCCGAGGCACTGCGAAGGCGTGCATTGTACGCCGACACGAGTGGGCAAGTATAGGATTTTCTGCCGTCCGCGGTTTTATAGGGGCCTCGAGGCTTGCGCCGCCCGCGACGCAAGCCCGCCGACCCCGGTACCATGCGCCGATGAGTCCCTACGAGGCAGCTGCGCGGGGCACCGGAGGCGCTGCGGCGCGAGTCGATCGCTGGCTCTTCGGGGTGCGCCTCTTCAAGTCCCGCTCCCTGGCCGCTCAGGCGGTGAGCGGCGGCAAAGTCCGCGTCAACGACCGGCGAGTCAAACCGGCACACACGCTACGCCCGGGAGACCGGCTGAGCTTCGTGCGGGCGGAAGCGCTGTTCGAGTGTGTGGTGGCGCAGATTCCGGCACGCCGGGGACCCGCTCCGGAGGCGCGGCACTGTTATCAGGAGACCGGCGCCAGCCAGGCACGCCGGGCCGAGCTTGCCGGGCGAATGCGCCTGGCATCAGCGCACCCCCCACGACCGCAGCAGCGTCCGGATAAGCATCAGCGGCGTGAGCTGCGCCGATTGCGCGGTCGTGGTTGATCCGGTCGCTGTCGCCCCAAGACAAGTGCTCGGGTGGCCCTGCGGCCGATAATGTGGCCGATCGTCATGAGCGTGCGCCGGACGGCACCGGGGGCGGCGAAGATTCGAGCCCGGGCGCCCTTGATCACCATGCAGCGCCCTCTGTATCACCGCGGGCGCGAGGTTCCCTCAATGTCTCTTAGCGTGTTTGACATCTTCAAGATCGGCATCGGACCGTCGAGCTCGCACACCATGGGCCCGATGCGCGCCGCGCGTGAATTCCTGTTGAGCCTCGAGCAGGAAGGTCTGTTGCCCGCGGTGGAGTCACTCACCGTGCGCCTGTACGGCTCGCTTGCCCTGACGGGCCTCGGCCATGGCACTGATCGGGCGGTGCTCATGGGCCTTACGGGAGCCGAGCCCGAGACAGTCGATCCGGATCGCATCGAGCCGGCCCTGCAGTGCATCCGCGCAAACGGCCGCATCCGCCTGCTCGAGCGACACGAGATCAGGTTCGATGAGAGGAAAGATCTCTTGCTTCTGCGCACCGAGCGCCTGCCCGGGCACTCCAACGGCATGCGCTTCACGGCGAGCGGGGCCGGCGGCCAGTGCCTGCGCGAGGAGGATATCTACTCGGTCGGCGGCGGCTTTATCGTGCGCGCCGGCGAAACGCAGGCGCACGAGGCCGCCATGCGCGCGCCCGCGCCCTACCCCTTCAACAACGGCCGCGAGCTGCTCAGCCAGTGCCGCGAGAACGGCCTGGAGATTTTCGAGCTGATGCTGGCCAACGAGCGCGCATGGTCCGGCGAGGACGAAGTGCGCGCGGGGGTGCTGCACATCTGGCAGGTGATGCAGGCGTGTGTCGAGCGAGGCTTTCGCCAAAACGGCGTGCTCCCCGGTCCTCTGAAGGTGCGCCGCCGCGCCCCGAAACTGTATCGGCAGCTCACCGAGAGCGCAGCGACCCGGCCGCTCGAGGCCATGGACTGGGTGGATGCGTTTGCACTCGCGGTGAATGAGGAGAATGCCGCCGGCGGCCGGGTGGTCACGGCCCCGACCAACGGCGCGGCCGGCATCGTGCCGGCCGTGCTGCACTACTACCGGAGGTTCGAGCCCGGCGCGAGCGAAGACGGTGTGATCCGCTTCCTGCTCACGGCGGCGGCTATCGGCATGCTCTACAAGCAGAATGCCTCGATCTCGGGCGCAGAGATGGGCTGTCAGGGCGAGGTGGGCGTCGCCTGCTCCATGGCGGCGGCGGGCCTGGTGGCAGCGCTTCAGGGCAGCAATGAACAGGCGGAAAACGCCGCCGAGATCGGCATGGAGCACAACCTGGGGCTCACCTGCGACCCGGTGGGCGGGCTCGTGCAGATCCCGTGCATCGAGCGCAACGCCATGGGCGCGATCAAGGCGATCAACGCGGCCCGCCTGGCGATGCGCGGCGACGGCACCCACAAGGTCTCGCTCGATCACGTGATCCTCACCATGCGCCAGACCGGCGAGGACATGTCGACGATCTACAAGGAAACCTCCCAGGGAGGGCTCGCGGTGAACGTGCCGGAGTGCTAGGCGGCTGCGGACAGCTTGCCCGGCCCGGGTGAGCGTCGGGCAAAAGGCGCGGCTTGCGTCCGATGTTGCGCCGCCTGTGGCGGCGGACCGGGTCGCTGCGCCTGAGCAAGCGGTGCGCGCCGCATCAGGACGTCAGTCTGTCGGCGGCGAGCACCACGCGATTGCGGCCGGCGGCCTTGGCGCTGTAGAGGGCGACATCGGCGTTGTGTCGCAAGGACTCGAGCGTGTCGCCCGGACATCCCGCCGCCGCGCCGATCGACAGGGTCACCTCTCCGGCAAAGCGGCCGCCGTCGGCCCGCACGATCAAGGTGCGCTCGGCGCTGGCGCGGATTTTCTCGGCAAGCGAGGCGGCTGCCGCCAGCGTCCTGGCGGGCAGGAAGACCACGAACTCATCCCCTCCCACACGGGCGGCGACGTCCTCGACGGCAAGCTGCCCGGACAGGATCTCGGCGATCTTCTGCAGCACCTTGTCCCCGATGACATGGCCATGGGTGTCGTTGACGCGCTTGAAGTTATCGACGTCCACGGCCAGGAACGCCGCTGCCGACAAATCGGCCGACTGCGCCCGCATCTCCACCGCGCGTTTGAAGCCGTACAGGTTGTTGAGGCCCGTGAGCGGGTCGCGCAGCGGCTCTGCCTGCGCCCGCTCCAGCCGCTCCATCACCACGGCGAACTGCTCGCGCTGCCCGATGAGCTGCTCATGCAGGCTCTTCAACGTCGTGCGTGCCTGCCACGCCCGCTGCAGCACCTCTGAAATCACGCGGCGAGCCGCCTGCGCCCCTTCGGGGCCGCTCAGCTGTTGCTTGGCCTCTTCCAGGCAGACGGTGAAGCGCTGTACCGTGGTCTCTGCCTCCAGGGTATCCTGCCCGGCCTTGCCGAGCAGCTCGCGCAGCTCCCTGCCCGCGAGCTCGAATGTCTCAACATCCCGGGCCGCGATGTGCAGAGCGTGCAGGCGGCAGATCTCGGCATCCGACAGCAAGCCTTCGGAGGCAAGCAGCTTCTTGAGTTCCTGAGTGAGCGCCGGATTGAGTTCGGCGACGTGCTCGTACCAGACGGCATAACTCAAGGGATGGTAGCCGGCCCGGTGCGGTGACATGAGCTGCAGGGCTCGACGCAGGATGGCGGCGCTTTCTTCCCTCGACTGCTGGTAGCGCATGCGGCGGGTGCTGAGCGGTGTTTTTTACTTATTGTTACAAATATAGCATCCTCCAAGAGAGTATTGAACCCCTACGCAGGAGGGCAAACGCCGTTGAGGAGCGCCACGGGCAATGCCCGCGGCGCTTGCCGGCATGCGTTGGCCCCGCAAGGACACGGTCGCGGGATCGGCGCTTCGCTCCGCCGGTCCGGTGGTCCAAGGAGCGTCCGGCCGGGTGTGCGCGCCGGGACGCGGGCGCGCGGGGCAGTCCGTTCCGCGCTTCTCAATGGTGCAGCCGCGACCGCCTCCGGCCGGCCTCAGTTCCCCGGCGGCGCGAAGCTCGGCACAGGCTTCGGCGGCTCCCCGTCCGCCGCCGCGGCCCGCTGCTCCCTTTTGATTCGCTCGTAGATCTCCTCGCGGTGCACCGCGATGTGTTTCGGCGCGTTGATGCCGATACGGACCTGATTGCCCTTGACGCCGAGCACCGTAATAGTGACCTCGTCCCCGATCATCACGGTCTCGCCGACCCGCCTTGTAAGTATAAGCATCTGCTGTTCCTCTGTATGTTTTGATTCCAAAGAACGGTCCGATTCGCCGCCGTACCCGGCTCGATCTTCCCGAAAGTCAGGGCATGGTCCGCCCGTCTCCCCGATGCGATCGATAACCCACGATGACCTCCCCGCGCCGTTGCGTGACGGTGATGGGCTCGATTGCGGCAATTCGCTCGAGCGTGGCGTCGACGTTGCGAACGCTGAACGCTCCGCCGATCCTCATGCGCGCGGCGCGTGGATCGGCGATGACGATGCGCTGGGAAGTGTAGCGGCTCAGATCGCCGATGAATTGCGATAGCCGCTCGCCCCGGGTCTCGATGATGCCCTCGCGCCAGCGAATGGCACTCCGTGCCCGCACGGAGTGCACATCGGCCACCAAGCCGACCGCGGAGTACTCGATCTGCTCATTGCCGGTCAGTCGACGGCTCCAGGACGGCCGTGCGGCCGGCCCGTTGCCCAGCCCCTCGACCGACACCCTGCCGCTCACCACGGTGACGACGACATTGCCGTCGGCCTTTTGGTAGACGTCGAACCGCGTACCGAGCACTTGCACCTCGCTGTGCGCAAGCAGGATACGGAATGGGCGCCGGCGCTCGTGCACCACCTCGAAGTACGCCTCGCCGCTGAGCAGCCGAACCCGCCGATTCTCGGGACTACCTACCCATTCCAGCCGCGTATGCGTATTGAGGTAGGCGACGCTGCCGTCAGGCAGCACGAAACTGCGCATCTGCCCGACCCGGGTCCGATACGTTCGAGGCAGATAGCCCCGATCGCTCAACCACAGCCACCCGACCGTCAGGGCGGCACACACGGCGATCACTGTCACCGCCGAGAGCCACCCCGCTCCCGGCCGCCCGCGCTCGCACGCGGCTCGCTCGGCTATGCTCTGCAGTACCTCGGCCTTCGCGGGTCCCGACAGGTCGGCCGCGACATCGCATACGGTCCGCAGCTCGCGGAATTCGCGTGCCTGCAGAGGCTCGGCGAGCCAAGCGGTGAAGGCGCGCTGGCACTGCGGGGCCAAGGGCTCGTCCATGATAGTCAGCCACGCTGCCGCCTGCGCACGCGCACGACGGCGCCGCCACCTGCAAAGGAATCCGCGAGACCTCAATCCACCTCCGCCAAATCAATACCTTGGGACGATAACTTCACACGACACTGCTTCAGCGCCCGGGTCATGCGCTTATCGACCCTCTTCTCCGAGATGCCGAGCCGCCCGGCGATCTCCTTGCGCGATTTGCCCTGCACATGCGCCATGACGAACACCTCACGCAGTGCCGGGCGCAGACCCTTGATGACCTGCACGAGGTGGCCTGTGATCTGATCGGCGAGGACTCTGCGCTCCGGATCCAGGTCGTGGTCGGGGATCTCCTCCATGCCCGCAGAACCTGCGAACAGCTCACTCTCCAACCGGCGCCGACGCAGACGCATGAGAGCAAAATTGGTCGCGATCTTGAACAGCATCGCGCGCGGAAATTGCAGCTGCTCCGGGCGATACATCCGCTGCAGCTTTTCATAGGCATCCTGCGCCACCTCACGGGCCAGATCCGCTCTGCCGAGAATCTGGGTGAGGTACGCAAGCAGCTGCGCCTCGTGGTTCCGGCACAGCCTCGCGAAAAACTCGTTACCCCCCCCTGTTCCGGGAAAACGTCTCACTTCGCCCAAAGTCTTGTCCATTCCCTAATTCCCTATGTGCCTAGATGCCGAAGTGGCGTCCATCCCCCACCTCGGCAAGAAATTTTGCGGTCTGCGCCGCCTGCGTTAAGCTGGAATTGAACATAATGTTGCTGAACCTAGCGCATGCTTAGAAGTAATGAGTGTGGCGCACAACGGTTGGAGATACAGAGCCATGAATAGTCCCAAGAGTGACGACCGGAAGCCGCCTAGTGAGACGGAGCGCGTGGAGCAGACGGCTTCGGATGAGGAAGCGGGGAGCCTGACGGAACTCGGCAAGGTATCCGGCACCGAGGGGGGCATCGTCGGCTATAAAGTCGACAGTGGTCTTGGCTGGCATTAATCCTAGTAATACCAGAAGCGCCGGAGCCGCACAGCGCGCCAGGTCCGGCACGACGGCGCTCAAAAAACGGGGCTTTCCCCGGCCGCTCGCCGCCTGTGGCGGCCGGCTGGTCCGCGTGGCTGTGGCGCGCCGTCGCTTCAATCCGTGGAGTCCGGCCGCCTCGGACGGCAAACCACTCAGCAGCGCCACTGTGCGCCTTACCACTGCTCGCTGAGATTCACGCTGAGCACGCGTCCGAGAGCCTGGAAATTGGCGATGTCGTAGCCAAATTGGCTGTCGACGAAAGGAGGTGCGCGGTTCAGAATGTTTACGACATTCAGCGACAGGTCCGTACTGCCTGACTCGAGCACACCGGCCATCCGGTACGCCACCCGAGCATCCACGGTGGTCCAGGCCGATACGCTCGGCAGCTTGGTGCTGCTGGGATCGCGGTACGCACCCATGTAGTTGAGCGCCAGATGGAGCGACCACCCCGGGCGACCGGGGCCGCGGCGGCTCCAGCCGGCCGTACCCCGCAATCGCAGCGCCAAGGGGTTGGCCACGGTGTTCAGGATGCTGACGGGCGGGGAAGCGGGGGTCACCGACTGCAGGAAGCGGAACACGTAGTTGCCCGCAAGCCCCAACGTGAAATGACCCCGGCGCCGGCTGTCGAAACGCTCGCGGGCTTCCAGGTCGAGCCCGCTCGTGCGGGTGGCGGCGAGATTGGCGAGGCGCAGATCGACGATGGCCGCCGGCCGGCTCGTCAGACAGCTCGAGGTCGAGCCGACGAACACGGGACTTTCGCACACCGCCGCGATCTGTGCCTGGGTGGGATCGAATGTGATCACCGGCGCCCACTCGCTCGCGTGCGCGAGGATACCGAGAGGATCGTCGGCGGCAGGCTGTTCGATGCGGTTGAAGTAATCGATGGCATAGTAGGTCAAGGACACCTCCGCGCCTCGCCCGGGCGCCATATCAAGCCCCACGGTCCAGGTCCGGGCGGTCTCCTGGCGCAGGTCCGGGTTGGCGCCCTGCTCACCCAGTACGAGGGATCGGCCCGTTGGAGAGTTGGGGTCGGCCAGCACCGTCATGAAAGCGATGTTTTGTGAGGTGTCGTAGAGATCATCGAGCTTGGGCGCGCGGAACGAGCGGCCCCAGCTACCGCGCAGCTTCAGCCAGTGCGCCGCGGTCCACCGCAGGCGCGCGGTGGGATTGAAGGTGCCGCCGAAATCGCTGTAGTGATCGTACCGGCCCGCGAGGCCCAGCGTCAGCCGCGGAGTCGCGCGCCGGTTGTGCGCATCGCCGACCAGCGGCACATCCAACTGGGAGAACACCGACCAGACGTGACGGCCGTACCGCTCGGCGGTGAGCAACCCCTGTGGATCCGGCACGTCTTCGTGCAGTGTCTCACTCCTGCGCTGCACGCCCACGGCGAGCTTGGCCTCGCCCGCCGGCAAGCGCACGAGGGGCCCATCCGCGACGAGCTCGGTCTGCTCGATGCCATCGCTCGAATGCAGCCGGTAATCACGGCGGATGATGGCCAGGGTGGCCGGGCTGGTGAACGAGCCGTCACCGAAGGGATCGAACGCGGTGGCTGGATTGGGGTCGGCCAGGGCAGCCGCAAGTTGCGCCGGATCCGGCACGTTATATTCATCGTCCAGCAGGGATTGGTCGCCGTCGGACTCGCTGAGCGTGGCCTGCCAGCCGGCGCCCAGCCGGGCGGTGCCGCCGAGCGTGCCCATGTACAGGCGCGAGCGCGAAGCAAGCCGGGTCGGACCGAAGTCGCTTTGGAAGCTGTAGGCGACCAGCGTGTACGGTGCGCCCGCATAGGGATTGACGTAGAAGGGGTTGGAGGCGGGGACCGTCAGCACCTGCTGGTCCGGCAGAGTGCTCAGCTGCGTTGCCCGCCGCGTGTACCGGGCCTGCACGAACAGCTTCAGTCCGCGGAGCAGGTCCTCGGAGGCCGCGGCATAGAATTCATGCGCGGTGCGCTCGGGAAAGATCTGGAATTGAGCGAAGGGGTTCTGCAGGTTGATGCTCGAGGTGAGCTCGCCCACACTCAGCGCCTTGCCGTCCTGATCGGCGGGGATGCCGTAGGCCGGTTGCAAGGTCAGAGGATCGAGAATGTTTCCGGGGTCGCTGTAATAGCTGTCGTAATTGGTGCCGCCGTAAGGAACCTTGTCGGCGTTCGCCGCATACGGCCGGTCGGCTGCCGTGAGCGGCGTAGCGTCGGAATACTCGTAAGCCAACATCGCATGCCCGCCCGGCCAGTCGGTGCCGAGCAGCTGCGAGACCATCGTCTCGGCGCGCCCACCCGGCGCCGTGGTGTACCTGAGGTCCGTTTCGGCGCCTTTGAACCGATTGCGCATGATGATATTGACAACGCCGGCGATCGCGTCCGAGCCGTACAATGCCGAGGCGCCATCGGGCAACACCTCGATGCGCTTGACGGCGCTCCACGGGATGGTGGATACGTCGACAAAATCGCCCGTCAATCCTCCGAGCGGCTGACGATACCCGTTCACCAGTACCAGCGTGGCCCCCACCCCGAGGCCGCGCAGGTTGATGCCGGCCCCATACTGGTAGTTGTCATCGACACCCAGGTCCTCCCGCGGACCGTCCATCGACACCAACGGCAGCTCGTACAGGGCGTCCTGCACCGTGGCGTAAGCCGCCCC
>JAJZVF010000124.1 GCA_021845825.1 Pseudomonadota bacterium
GGTCACGGGCCACTCACGGGATTCGAGCCACTGACTCGTGGCGTCAAACAGGCGCAGCTGCTCCTCCGTGGACAGTTCCTGCCGGCACGACCGCGCCGGAACAATCACGATCGAATCACCCGCCGCAACGAGCTCCACCTCATCGCCCACCCGAATGCCATAAGTGTCAACGAGACGCTTCGGCAAGGTAATCTGGAATTTACCGGTGACGCGGGTCATGCCCCATGATCCCACAATCAAGGATCAAATCAAGGATTTTTCCGTGACAAACCGGGCGGTCAACCCGCATACTGCGGACGCTCCACTCCCATCCGCGAACACCCCCATGCCTTGCGCCCCGCCGGACCTCATCGACATCGGCATCAACCTCGCTCACGACAGCTACGACGCTGACCGAGACGACGTCATCGCACGCGCGATTCACTCCGGCGTCACTCAGATGATCGTGACCGGATCATGCGCACCGAGCACTCGCAAGGCGATCGAACTCGCCCGATCGCATCCGCAGCGCCTGTTCGCCACCGCGGGCGTGCATCCACACCACGCGACGGACTTGACCGATGCACTACTGACGGAGCTGACCGACCTCGCCGGGGCCCCCGAAGTCATCGCCGTGGGCGAATGCGGCCTCGACTATTTCCGTGATCTCGCCCCGCGCGCCGCGCAGCAGCGCGCCTTCCATCGCCAGCTGGAGCTGGCCGCACGCCTACACAAACCGGTCTTTCTGCATCAACGAGACGCGCACGCGGACTTTCTGGCCATCCTCCGTGAGCACTGGCCGACACTGTGCGGCGGGGTGGCGCACTGTTTCACCGCCGGGGCGGAGGAACTGGAGCGCTACCTGGAACTGGGTCTGGCCATCGGCATCACGGGCTGGATCTGCGATGAGCGCCGCGGAGCGCATCTGCTGACACTGGTGCCGCACATCCCGGCCGACCGCCTCCTGATCGAAACCGACGGTCCGTATCTCCTGCCGCGCGACCTCACGCCGAAGCCCGCATCGCGGCGCAATGAGCCGGCCTACCTGCCACACATTGCCCGCACGATCGCGGCGGCGCGCGGCGAATCAATTGAATCGCTCGGCGCTTCAACCTCGGCCGCCACTCGACGCCTGTTCCATCTGCCCGAACCGCCCGAGCACGGGTGACCCCTCACAGGGGCCGTGCCCGGGCGAGCCGCGTCCCGCCTCAATGAGCCAACGGGTCGTGGCGCCTGAGCGTCTCCCAGCGCCGGTGCAGCCCCCGGTACTCTGCATCGAGCTTCGCGAGGGCTTGCAGATCTGCAGCCGTCGGTGCGCGATCGGCCGCCTGCATCCGCCGCATGAGCCGCTGCAGAGCCACCCCGACGCTACCGAATGACGGCGGACCTCGGCGGAAGAACACGGCCGACCGCTCACTCACCGGCCGCCCCGAAAGATCCTCCAGACGTTTCCGGTACGCCGCCAGCACCGTCGTCGGCTTGCGTGCCGCGAGCTGCCGCTCAAGCGCCCCCACCTGGCGAACTGCGCCGCTCGCGGCAATCGCGTCCCGATACGCCTGCATCGAGGCCTCGAACTGCTGCCGCAGCGCCGCCATCGGGGTGTGCACACGCGGATCCATGATGACGGTCAGCGGCTGAACGTAGGTGTGGCCGGCCACCGTCAACCGCACGGTATAGCGGCCCGGCATGACCCAGGGCGAGCTCGACAGCACCGGCGTGTCATGCCGGACCGCCTGATTGGCATCGAGGACCCGCGGCGCACCCGGCACGGGCGGATAATGCATATCCCACACGAAACGATGCATTCCGGCTGCGGCCGAGAGATTCATCGGCGGCCGTGGCCACCACGCCGGCACGTCCAGGTGCGCCGGATTGAGCGGCTGCTCAGGATCGGCGCTGGAGAAATGCCGCACCATCTGGCCCGCTGAATCGAAGATATCGAGCGTGACGGGCGTTGCGGCGGGAATCGCCAGCGTGTAGTCAATGATCGCTCCGGGCGGCGGGTTCGGCAGCGCCGGCATGCGCCAGGGCGTCGGCGGATTCATGTCCCAGCGGACCCTGACGGCAGTCTGCGGCCGGTACAGCGTCACCGGCGCCCGCGCAACTTCGGCATCAATCTGCCGCAGCGGCGTGATGTCATCGAGCACCATGAACCCTCTGCCATGTGTCGCCGCGATCAGATCATCGCCGTGCACTTTCAGGTCACGCACGGATACCGCGGGCATGTTCAGCCGCAACGACTGCCAGTGATCTCCATTGTCAAAGGACACCCAGACCTGAGTCTCGGTGCCCGCGAACAGCAGGTTCCTGCGATTCGGATCCTGCCGGATGACGTTGGTGGTGGCATCCGGGGTGATTCCCCGGTCGATCTGCGTCCAATGCTTGCCGCCATCCTCGGTGCGGAACAGATGGGGCCGCATGTCGTTGAGAAACAGAGTATTGACCGCGGCGTACGCTTCATTCGGATTGAAGTGACTCGCCTCCAGACTGAACACCCTCCAGAACGGCTTCAGCTGCGGCGGCGTGACATTGCTCCAGTGCCGCCCTCCGTCATGCGTGACCCAGATCAGACCATCATCCGTCCCCGCCCAGATGAGATCTTTGTTCAGCGGCGAAGGCGCCAGGGCATACACGACGCCCCGATCTGTCGGTCGGGCCGCGGGGGTATTCCTGTACTCACCGACACTCGGCGGATCCGTCCAGCTCTTGCGGCTCAGGTCCGGACTGATCTGCCGCCAATTCTGGCCGCCGTTGTCGGTCTGCCAGACCGTATTGGAGGCAAAATACAGCCGATGCTTGTCGATCGGCGAGAACACGAGCGGCATCGTGCGCAGCACGCGATAGTCTCGGCTGCCGATGGCCTTCGGGCCGACGTCGGCAATCTGACCCGTGTTGCGGTTGTAGACCGTGACCCGTCCGCCGTAGATCAGATTCGGATGCAGGGGATCCGGCGCGGCACCGCCATATTCCTCGATGCCGACCGGATGCCAGTCGTGGGCCGTCAGCTCACCGTCATTGCCGCGCTCCGCAACGCAGGCCGAGCCGCTGTCCTGCTGGCCGCCACACACCTGGTACGGCCAGGTATCGTCGATGCCGACCTTGTACATGGCGGCGGTCGGCTGGTTGTACCAGGAACTCCAGGTCTTGCCGCCGTCGACCGTCACGATGGCGCCTTGATCGCTGTTGACGGCCATGATGTCCGGGTCGTTCGGATTGATCCAGGTCTGCTGGTAATCGTCCCCGCCCGGAGCTCCGCGAAAGCCGAACCAGGTCTTGCCGCCATCGACGGATTTCCACAGCACCGGGGTATCGCTGTACACGATCTCGGGGTTCTTCGGATCGATCGCCAGTACCGGCAAGTCACCGCCGCCGATTCTCTCCGCCGGCCTGGGGTCGTGGGTGACCTTGAACCAGTGCGCTCCGGCATCATTCGAGCGGTAAATCCCCACCGTGCCGTCAGGCGCCCCCGGTCCGCTCGACACCGAGGCGTACAGGATCTGCGGATCACTCGGCGCGATGCGCAGCAGCGCCTGCTGGACCGCCGGCAGGCCCCGGGTGAGTTTCTTCCAGGTCGTGCCCCCGTCAGTGGATTTGAAAATGCCTCCGTCCGTGCCCCCAAACTGTCCATTCTCCCAGGGCGCCTGCTGCTGCTGCCACAGGGTCGCGTAGAGAATATTGGGATTGCGGGGATCCATCTCGATGTCATCCCCACTGGTGTACTGATTCACATACAGCACTTTTTGCCAGGTCTTGCCGCCGTCGAGGGAGCGGAAGATCCCCCGTTCCCGGTTCGGTCCATAGACGTGACCCAGCGCGGCGACGAATACCCGCTCCGGATTGTGCGGATCCACCGCGATCATCGCGATGTCCTCGCTCTTGCGCAGACCGATGAACGACCAGGTCTTGCCGGCGTCCGTCGATTTGAACATGCCCATGCCGGTCGCCTGGTCGGGACGTATGTTGCTCTCGCCAGTGCCCACATAAATCACATTCGGATCGGAGACCGACACCGCAATGGCACCGATGGAGCTGGTGGGCTCTCGGTCGAAAATGGGCTGCCAACTGTTGCCGTAGTCGATGGACTTCCAGACCCCGCCGTCGTCGTTGCCGATGTAGAACACGTTCGGCTCGCTGGGCACACCCGCGACCGCACGCCCGCGGCCGCCGCGCAACGGTCCGATCGGCCGCCAGCGCAACTGCGCAAACAGTTGCGGGTTGTAGATCTGCGCGTGGACGATGGCGCCCGGCGCAAGACTGGCGAGCACGGTCAGCACCCCGAACATCGATGAACGAAACACTCTCACGTCCCTTCTCCTACGCAACCGCGGCAACGGATGCCGGGCATCCGTTCGATTTGAACGCCAAAAGCCGCTGGGAAATTCATGGGCACGCATGCCCTGTGCACCTTCCGGCACCCCGGAGCGGCGTACCGCTCTTGCGACACGACTGATTGCCGCATTCGTTTTTACTTATATAATTCAATCACTTATGCACAGAACGTTCAGTGAGTGATTCTCGCCGCCGCGCTGCTCTCGGTGAGTGAAGACCAGGAACACCCAGACCCGGGGCAAACGACCCTCGAACACGAGCCAAAACGGACCGAGAACCTCGGCCGCTCACTCTGCGAACACGACGCGCCCCCTGAATCTGCCTGGATTGAACGACGGCTTCTATGGCCGGTTGCGACAGTGTGCGCTGGCGTCTGGCCGATTTCCAGTCTGGCTGAGCGCAACCCGCGTCGACCCAGAGCGCCTGCGGACGCGGCTCACCGCTGGGCCGATCGACCATCGCTGTTGCGCGCGCACCTCCCTGGCGCCGCGACGGAGTCACACCGATCGCGCGTCCTCCTCGTGCCCCTCAGGGCCGCACCGATCCCCCCCCACTGCCGCTGCGCCCAAGGTCATCCACACGCCCAACCACGATGCGCTCGGCCCTCGGCACCGGGCCACCACGAGCGCCGGACGCACGGCATGTCCACCGCGCAACTCGGGCTTGCGTCACTGACGGCCACTACAGGCCACTGGACGGGATATCGGCCACCCCACCACAAGGCCAACGCCGCCACCCAACAATGTCAATCGACATTGAAGTCCGGCGCGGCAGACCGACCCGGCCGCGACACCGCAACCGCAACGTCCATCCACACAGCCAAATTGACGAGTCAACTTCTTTATGACATGTCTGTACCACTCTCACTCGGCCCGCCGATGATCATGGACTCTCCAGATCGCTGCAAAGAACTGACGCCGCAGTGGCGCGCGTGGATCGCCGAGAATCTCGCGCGCGGCTGCGCGCCGCAGTCGCTGCTGACCGATATGATGCGCGAGGGATTTGAGCCGGCGTTTGCACAGCATGCGATCACGGCGGCCTCTGTGACGCAATCGGCACCCGGCAGCCCCTACCGCTATGAACCGTCGCGACTTGTGCCCGGAAATTGCATTCGCGCGGAGAATCACGCGGTAACGGTTTCCATGCGCCTGGAGCGACCCGCAATTGCCGTACTCGATGACGTACTCAGCGCCGAGGAATGTGATGAGCTCATCGAGCGCAGCACCCACCGTTTGCGCCGCTCGACCACGGTAGACCCGCAGCGCGGGACGCACGAAGTCATTCCCGACCGCAGCAGTGACGGAACCTATTTTCCACTCAATGCCGACCCCTTCATCGCCCGCCTCGACCAGCGCATCGCCGCCTTAACAGGCTGTTGAAATTCTATTTTCCCAAGGTCGATTCGATCAAAACTTGAGCAATCACGGACCATGAATCAGATAGTTATGACGTACTCGGTGAGAAATTGCACCTCGCAAAATAGTTTTTCACCAGCCTGTTAATGAACTGGCCGCTGGAGAACGGCGAAGGACTGCAGATTCTGCGCTATCGCGAGGGTGGACAGTACACCCCGCATTTCGACTACTTCCCGCCGGAGGACCCGGGCAGCGCCGCGGCCATGGCCATCGGCGGCCAGCGCGTGGCGAGCCTGGTGATGTACCTGAACGACGTCGCCGCGGGCGGTGGCACTGTGTTCCCGGAGCTGAATCTCACGATCACGCCACGCAAGGGCGCGGCGGTGTATTTCGAGTACTGCAACAGTCTCGGTCAACTCGATCCCCTCACGTTGCACGGCGGACTGCCGGTGCGCTCGGGCGAGAAGTGGATCGCCACCAAGTGGATGCGCCAGCGCCGCTACGCGAGCGCGTGATCGGCCGCTCATTGCGCCCGCCGAGGTCCGGCGGCCGGGCCGCCGGACCTCCCCTGCCCGCTTACCGTCCGAGGTCGGTCACGAACCGGTCCGTGTATTCGAGACTCGTACTGCCGCTCAACGAGTTGCAGGTCGGTGAGGCAGTGCTGCTCGCACTCGGACACGGCGTATCACGATCCAGCGACCAGAAGTGCACGCCCGCCAGCCCGTTGCTGACCGCGTAGCTCACCACGGTATCGACGTCCGCAAGCGTGAACGTCTCGGTGTTCACGTCATTCACGCCGATCATCGGTGTGACTTCAATCTTGCTCGCCGGGACCCCGTAGGTGTGTTCCAGGTTCTCGACCGCCTGGATGGCCGATTGACCCATCTCACAGGAGCCGTTCACGACCACGCAGACGCCGGACGAGGGCGCGCCGTAATCCATGACCATCAGGTTGATCGTGTAGTTCTTCAATCCCGAACCGAGCACGGCCTGCATCACCTCGTTGCCGAGCGAGTTGACACCGCCGTAGCTCCCGTCGGAGGCCGCCAGCGTCGCAAGCGTGAACGAGAAGCGCAGATTCGGGTACAGGGACTGCGCGTAGACCGACTCATTGACCAGATCGTCGATGTCGGCCTGAGTCTGTCCACCCTCGATGTCGTAGTCGACGCCCACCATGTCCGCACTCATGTAGCGCGACAGGAAGGTCTGCATGCCGGCATTGGTGCTGCAGGTGAAGGTTCCGGCCTGCCCGCCCGTCGAGACCACGTAATGGATGCCGGCACTGACCAGCGACTGAATGTTGGCCGCCGCGAACGCACTGCCGGCGACCCCACCCCAGTTCTCGCTGCCACACTCGCCGGTGGCAAATGCCAGCGTGATCGCGCCGAGATTCGGCACGTCATCCGACACCAGACTGCCCGGACCCACCACCGGAATGTCCGAACCGGTCACCGCCGTCTGCATCACGTCGGTATTCCAGTTGAGGTTGATGGTCACGTCCTTGTAGGGACTGAAGAGCAGACCGCTCGGTGCCGGCGATGGCGTCGGAGTCGGAGTCGGCGTGGGCGTCGGGGTCGGCGTAGGAGTGGGTGTGGGCGAGGCGCTGCAGGTGCCGAGCGACGTCCACGGCTCGCCGCTGCCCGACGGTCCGCTGTTGCTCGCCGGGTCATTGCCCTGCGTCCACCAGTTCGCCTGGTAATTGACGCCCGATTCGCTGACCTCTTCTCCCTGCGTATACGCCGTCGACGGGTCCCATGCCGCGGCACAGCTGCCGGAGGGGCTGGGAGTGGGCGCCGGAGCGGGTGTCGGAGTAGGCGTCGGGGTGGGTGTGGGTGTCGGGGTGGGCGTCGGAGTCGGGGTTGGACTGGGCGAAGCGCACGAGCCGCCCGGCGTCCAGAGCGCCGGCACGTTCGGCGGTTCCCAGCCCGCTCCGGCCGCGTTGGTGAAGGTCTGCGTTGCGGTATACGTCGACCCGCTGTAGGTCACCACCTCGCCGCTCGTGTAGGTGGTGTTCGTGTCACTCCAGGCTACACACGATTGGGCGTGCGCCGCCTTCAACGGCAGGAGCGCCAGGAGTCCCACGGTCAACATGATGCCCATCGCATTTCGCACGGCAAGCCGCGTGCGGATGCTTGCTTGATTCACAGTCATCGCGATACCTCTTGGAGGGAATGCCGGACATGCCGGCGGTTGCGTCAACACTCGGCCGAACCGGCGGTGCGCGCCCGCGCCCGCACCGCCGCACAGGGATCGCCCGCACCGGATCGATCGATCCGGGCACAGTCGTTCCACGTGATCACCGTGACGTCATCCGATCCGCCGCACCGCTCTGCGCCGCGCTCCTGCAGCGCGCGAACGCGATCCGGCAAACCCATCCCCCCGCAGATATCGTTATGTCATGTCAGTGTTGTCATTGACCTGAACACTAAGGTGCGCGGCAGGCTAGAACCAAAACAGGTCCAATGCAATCAGACCAATTTTTCCCGTTCCGACGCCGACGGCGGCACTACAGCGCGTGCAGAACGCAGATTTTGCTGACATTTTCTCCCTCCGTGCCCCGGCGCAGCGCCTTGCACCGGCGGGCGCCGATTACCATAATGGTCCAATCGGGCACGGTGCGGGACTTGGCACCACACCGTGCACACACTTTGCGGGAGAGAGCGTGTGGATCTGAAAGCGTTGCGTGAACACATCGGCGCCGCCTGGCGCGGCTCCATCGTCGAGCGGCTCGCCGCCTACGTGCGCATCCCGAACAAGTCCCCGCTGTTCGACCCCGAATGGGAGAAGCACGGCCACATGGAGGCCGCGATCCAGCTGATGGCCGAGTGGTGCCGGACGCAGGACATTCCCGGCATGAAGATCGAGATCAAGCGCCTGCCGGGACGCA
>JAJZVF010000125.1 GCA_021845825.1 Pseudomonadota bacterium
TATTGCTGATCGCCCGAAGCGGCGAATACGCCGGACTGCTCTCCGGCGGTTGCCTCGAGAGCGATCTCGCGGAACACGCGCGGGAGGTAATCGAGACCGGGTGCGCGCGCGTCATCACCTACGATCTGCGAGACGAGGGGGATCTCGTCTGGGGCCTCGGTCTGGGCTGCGAGGGGGCGATGCGCATTCTGCTGCTGCGCACGGGGCCCGAGGAGCAGTGGGAGCCGCTCGCGCACCTCGCCTCGGCACTCGCCCTGCACGCTCCGACTGCCGTCGGCATCGTCACGGAATCGGCTGATGCGGGGGTGCCCGTCGGCGCACTCGTGCTGCCCGAAGCCAGCGGGCCTCGCGCGCTGCCGCGGTCGCTCTCCCGGCGGGCGCAAGTCCGGCTGACCGGACCGCGTGTCGCGGCCGCATTGGAATCGGCACGGCGCGCCTCCGCGGTCGGCTGGGTCGAGGAATCCGGGACCGGATGGCGGCTGTTGCTGCTGCCTTTGTCGCTGCCTCCACGCCTGCTGCTGCTCGGCGCCGGACCGGACGCCGCGCCGCTAACGGACCTGGCGGCACGCCAGCACTGGAAAGTGACCTTGGTCGACCATCGGCCCGCCCGTGCGCAGCCGTCGCATTTCCCTCTGGCCGAGCAAGTGGTGCTGTCCCGGCCGGAGGCGCTTGCGCAAGCTATGGATCTCGCGGGCTTCTCGGCCGCCGTCGTGATGAGCCACCACCTGCCTTCCGATCTCGAGTATCTGCGGGCCTTGGCGGCAAGTCCCGCGCCTCGGTACATCGGGCTGCTCGGACCGCCTGCACGCCGAGACAAGCTGCTCGGGGAGCTCGGGTCGCGGGCGGAAATGCTGAACGGGCGGTTACGGGCGCCGGTGGGTTTTGACTTGGGCGGTCGGACGCCGGAATCGATAGCCCTCGCGATCGTGGCGGAGATTCACGCCTTCCTATGCGGAGGGCTGCATCGCGAAAGAAGGGCTCATCCGTGATCGACACGCGGATGACCCGATCGCCCGGCGGCGCCGGACACACTCGCGCCGCGCTGCTCATCGCCGTGCGCGACACCGCGAGCGGCCCATGAGCGACGAGAGCACGCCAGCTCCGCAGGGACTGTACGCCATCATCCTCGCGGCTGGCGCGTCGAGTCGCTTCGGCTCACCCAAGCAACTGGCGCGCATCGCAGATTGCCCCCTGCTGAGCGCGGTGATCGGCCGTGCCGTCGAGGTCGTGGGCCAAGGCGTGCTCGTGGTCCTCGGCGCAAACGCTGCTCAGCTGACGCCAATGCTTCAGCATTCGCCGGCCTCGGTGGTAATCAACCGCGGTTGGCGAGAGGGGCTTGCCAGCTCGATCCGCGCCGGGATCGCGCGGCTACCGGTCTCCTGCACCGGGGCCATGTTGGTTCTGGCCGATCAGGCCGCGGTGACGGCGGAGGATCTGGGCCGACTGGCCGGGGCGTGGCGGCGGCAACCGCACTCGATCGTCGCCGCCCAGTACGGCGCGACGGTCGGCGTACCGGCGATCTTTCCGTCTTTTCTCTTCACTGAGCTCGCCCAGCTCAGAGGCGACGTCGGCGCCCGAGCGCTTCTCAAGCGCCATGCCGGGCAGATCGTGCGCGTGCCGATGGAAAGCGCGGCATTCGATCTCGATACGCCGGAAGACTTCCTCGCGCTCGAAGTATGGCGCAAGGCCCCGCCCGGACCATGACCGGCTCGGGCCTGCCCCGAATCCGAACAGCGAAGGTGCGGTGCGCCGCGGTGGGCTGGTGCCATCATCCTCGCCGGCATTGCCGCGGACGCGACCCTACTCGTCGACGAAGCGAGTCAGTCGGTCTCCCCCACCGCAATTGGCTGACGCGGAACGAGTCGCTCCCGCAGCACATCGTAGATGGGTTGATCTCCGAAAAGCGTCGGGACGAGCATGGCGGCAAAGCAAGCCACGATCATCGGCAGCAGCATGCTCACATTCGCGGTCATTTCACTCACCAGCACGATGCCGGTAACCGGTGCGCGCACGATTGCGGTGAACAGCGCCGCCATCCCGACCAGGGCAAACGCCACGGGTTGAATGGCCATGCCCGGAAAGGCGAGTGCGCAGAGCTTTCCGAACCACAGGCCGAGCACGGCGCCCAGAACGAGCAGGGGTGCGAACAGCCCGCCCGGCGTTCGCGCGGCATAGGAACCGGAAATCAGCACGAGCCGCAATAGGTAGAGAAAGGGCAGCATCGCGAGCACGCCCACCCCGTCGAGCGCCCTCTGGGTGAGCGGATCGCCCCCGCCCACCATCGCAGGCGCGAACCACGCAACAACGGCGATCGCCGCACCCACCACAGCGGCGCGCAGCTCAACCGGCACGAAGGCAAACCGGTCCGTGGTGTTCAATCCCCATACCAATGTCCAGTTATATAGGATGCCTGCGAAGCCTGCGCAGACCCCGATCAACAGGTAAAGCGGTTCATGCGCGATGCCGGGATATGCCAAGCGGCGAACGAAGAAGTCCGGCTGATCGCCGAGAATCAATTGCTCGACCGCAATTGCCGCAGCGGACGCGGAAAGCGCCGCGATCGTGGTTCGCGCCTCAAAGCGCTTGACCAGCTCTTCGAGCACGAAAACGGCCCCCGCGATGGGCGCGTTGAATGCAGTTGCGAGTCCCGCGCCGGCACCGGCGGCGAGCAGCACCCGGCAATCTTCCCAGTTGCGCTTCAGCCACGTTCCCATCTGATAGGAGATGCTGGCGCCCATCTGAATGGTCGGTCCCTCCCGGCCGAGCGCAAGACCGGAGCCGATCGCGAGCACGCCGCCCACGAACTTCACCGCGATCAGGTGCACGGGAGGCGGCGGCAGCCGCCGGTCAAGCTCGGCCTCGACTTGCGGAATCCCGCTGCCCGCGGCGTGGGGCGCAAAGCGCCGCACCATCCATGCCGCGAGTGCGGCGCCCAGCATGATCACGACCGACAGCAGCGCAAACCCGCCGATCGCCCAGCCGTGCGCCCAACCAATCAGCTCGCCCCGCAGCCGGTGCGCATCCTCGAGTGCCAGCCGGAACAACGCCCCGATCAGTCCGGCCCCGGCGCCCCCGACCATGGCAACGAGCCCCAGCACGAGCAGGTTTCCCCGCGGAGTCCCTTCGGGCACATCGCCTTCTTCCGATCTCTCAATCATCGGCTGGCACTTTTGTCCAGATTACCGGCAAGACACCCAGTCTCCCAATGTACATCGGAAAGAAGGCGAGTTCGCCTCGGCGTGCTCGACGTGCATGCGAACAGCCGCTCCGAAGCCATTCTGCGGCCAATCCGGGCAAAGCCTCAAGTTCATCCTTGCGCAGATGGGATTCAAGCGCCAGAGGCGGCGCGCCCCGGCCGGCAGGCGCGAGAACACGGGCCCGGCGCCCCTAAGTCGAGCGAGTGCACCTGCCCGATTTACCGGGGAACTGCCGCCTGCGTCCGGGCATCGGTCTATGCCGATATTGCGTATACCGACACCGTTCTGTTTGGCACGAGACCGCCGCGCCGACACGCTGCGCGGCGCTCGTGAGACGCCCGGGCGGACACACAGGATCGCGTCCGAGATCGCGTGGACCATCGTCGACCCAGCGCATTTCTCCCGAAAAACACCGCGTTCATTGCAGGGCCGAAGCGACCTCGGTTAAGCTCGACAGATACAAAACGTCCTGCGCTCCGTGCGCCGGCGGCAAAGAAGGGGAGCTTGAATGTTCGACGCCCGTCCCGATAGGCAACTCATCCGCGGCAGACACCTGGTGGCGGCTGCAGCGCTCCTCAGCATCTCGTTCATGGCGCACGCGGCGCCTCTGCAGAAGTTTCTTAACGGCAAGCTCACATGGCGCTGCATCGGACCGGACATAGGCGGGCGCGTGGTCGCGGTGGCCGGTGTGCCGGCAGACCCGGATCTCTTCTACATGGGCGCGGTCGACGGCGGGGTATGGAAAAGCACTGACTACGGCATCCGCTGGCGAAACATCACGCGCGGCAGGTGGACGTCGGCGAGCGACAGCGTCGGCGCCATCGCAGTCGCCCCCTCGGACGCCAATGTGCTCTATGTCGGCACCGGCGAGGCGGATATCCGCGGTGACATGGTTACCGGCGACGGTGTGTTCAAAACTACCGACGCCGGCAAGACATGGAAGTACAGGGGGTTGCGCAATACACGCACCACGAGCGCAATCGCCATAGATCCGCGCAATCCGGATATCGTGTACGTCGCCTCCATGGGCCACGTATTCAAGCCCAATACCGACCGCGGGGTATTCAAATCCACCGACGGCGGCAAGACCTGGCGCAAGGTGCTGTACGTCAACGCCATGACCGGCGCCATAGACGTGGTCATCGATCCGCGCAATCCCCAAATACTGTACGCGGCCATGTGGCAGGCACAGCGCCTGCCGTGGAAGCTCGTCGACGGCGGACCGGGCAGCGGGCTTTACCAAAGCACCGACGGCGGCGCGCATTGGCGCAACATCTCGCGCAATCCCGGTTTGCCGCGCGGCCTCCTTGGCCGCATCGGCGTTTCCATTGCAGCCAGCAATCCCGAGATCGTCTACGCGATCATCGAGGCGAAACACGGGGGCGTGTTCCGTTCCGTCGACGGCGGCAGGACATGGAAACGCGTGAACCGCAAGTGGAGTCTGCGTCAGCGACCGTTCTATTACACGACCATCTATGCGGACCCGCGCAATCCGGACATCGTCTACGCCCCCAACGTGGACGCGCTGTGGGTCTCGCGCGACGGCGGCAAGGTTTTCTCCGAGCTGCACACTCCCCACGGCGACAACCACATCGTCTGGATCAACCCGGATAATCCGCAGATTCTTCTGGAAGGCAACGACGGAGGCGCCACGGTCTCCACCGACGGCGGCAAGACCTGGAGCACCGAGCACAACCAGCCCACCGGTCAGTTCTATCATGTAGCGATCGACGATCAGTTCCCGTTCGACGTGTTTGGCGCGCAGCAGGACGAAGCCTCATTCGAGGGCCCGAGCGCGCTGCCGGGCGGCGCGATACCGGTGTCCGCGTGGCATCCGGTCGCGCTCGGCGAGAGCTCTTTCATTGCCCCGAAGCCGGGGAGCCGCCACGTGACCTACGGCAGCGACTATTACACGATCATGCAGCGCTACAACCGGCTGACCGGCGTGCGCGAGTCGGTGAGCCCTTCGCCCATCTACCGCGACGGCGGGGACGCGGCGCGCATGCGATACCGCTTCGGCTGGACCCATCCGATCTTCTTCTCGCCGGACAATCCGCGGGAGCTCTTTCTGGCGTCCCAGTACGTCATGGTCAGTTATGACGGCGGCGACACCTGGAAGGTAATCAGCCCGGACCTGACTCGCAACGATCCGGCAACCGAAGGGCCGACCGGCGGCCCGATCGATCTGGATCAGACGGGCGCGGAGGTGTTCCCGGACATTTCGGCTCTGGCAGTGTCGCGAGTGAATGCACAGGTGATCTGGGCGGGCTCCCAGGACGGCCTGGTGCACGTGACCGCCGATGGCGGCAAGCATTGGCGCCTGGTGACGCCGCCGCAACTGACGGAGTGGGCGACCATCACTTCCATAGAGCCCTCGCATGTGGCGGCGGGTACGGCCTACCTGACCGCCTCGCGCTACATGTGGGACGATTATCGGCCGTATGTCTTCAAGACCACGGATTACGGCCGGCATTGGTCCGTGCTCACCCGTGGACTGCCGGACAACCAGTACGTGTTCGTGGTGAAGCAGGATCCGGACGACGCCTCGCTGTTGTTCCTCGGCACGGCGGATACGGTCTATGTCAGTCTTGACGGCGGGGCGCGCTGGACACCCCTTGGCCTCAATCTCGCCCACGCGCAAGTGCGGGACCTTGCCATTGACACACGGGAAGGCGAGGTCGTCGCGGCGACACACGGCCGCTCCTTTTGGATTCTCGACAACCTCGTGCTGCTCGAGCAGATGACGCACGAGGCGCAGCCGGCCGCCGGCGTGGCGTTTCTATACGCACCCGAGACGGCCTGGCTGACCCGCGCGTACGGCCAGCGTCCTCACGCCGGCCGCCGCAGGCCGGTCGGCAAGAACCCGCCCTTCGGGGCGACGGTGTTTTTTCACATTCCGGCGAACTACCACGGCAAAACGCCCGTGAGCCTGAGTTTCATCGATGCACGGGGCACGGTGGTCCAGCACTTCACGCTGCACTTGCGGACAAAGCATCCGAGGAAGCTTCCCGCCACGATCCGGGACAACCTGTTGCCCTCGCAGGCGGGGCGAATCGCCAAGCGGAAATTGACGGCGATCTCGCCGGGTATGAACCGCTTCCAGTGGAATCTGCGCTATGCGAGCGCCACGAATGTAATCGGCTGGGAGCCGCCCGAGTACACGGATGGCATGACGGCAGCGGCGATCGGGCCGCTGGTCAATCCGGGTGTGTACACCGTGGTTCTGCGCTACGGCGATCACGCTTACAAACAGACCATGCGCGTGGAGCTTGACCCGCGTCTGCACACGACCCCGGCGATCTTGCAGCAGCATCTGGCGTTGCAGCTGGCCCTGCACCGCACCGTGAATGTTCTTGACCAGGACATCAATGCAGCCATCCTGCTCCGTAGACGTCTCGTCGCCGCGGTCGCCGGGCAGAAGGTCGATGCCTCAGCGGCTGCGCCCGCGATCGCCGCCCTGCATGCCGCTGTTCACGACGTCGTGCAGCGCCACATTCGGTCGAGCGAGGGGGATGTAATGCACAACGTGCGGTTGCGGAGCTTCCTGGCCTACCTGCAATCGAACATTGGTCTCGACTTCCGGGCAGTCGATCCGGCGCAGATCGCTGCATTCAACAAGCTCGAAGGCAAGGCGCAGAAGGGAGAAGCCCGGCTGCGAGCTGCGACCGCCGCCGGCTGCGAGGCTCTTGGCTTGCTTCCCTCGAATTGTTTTGCTCATGGGCGATGATGCGGCTGTTCGCGCGCTCTTGCGAAGCAGTGTGCGCAGGCGGCGCCGCCCGGCGGGTCCATTTTGCCGCCACCGTCCCCTGCCGTGACCGGGAGGGGACACCCCGAAGCAGGACTCTTGCCCGGCAGCCCGGCGGCAGCCAATCCTGAGCCGGATGGCGCCTTTGGTCTGCTCCCGACAGAGGTGAATGTCCTGCGGACGAGCACGCGCATAGCCAAATGGCCTGCGGTTTGGAGACAGCGGCCATTTTTCGCCGCACAGCCCGTGTCCGGCGTACCGCGACGACGCGTCGCGCCCGAGCCTTGCACGCCATGCTGGACGAACCCGCGTCCGCGAACGTAGGTGCCTGCAGTCGCACTCGCCGTCGCGCGCGGGCGACACGCCGGGGCGAATGCATTCAGCGGCAATTCAGCCGCGGAACAGATAATCGTCGCCGGCCGAACTGCAGCGAAGGAGTCTGTCCATGAAAGCCCGATTTGTGTTGCTCGCGTCTCTCACAGCCTGTGCACTGGCGAGTCCTGCCTTTGCGCAGACCCACCTGACCGGCGGATTTCAGAGCCTCGATCCATACGTCGGAGCGAGCATTGGGCTGCTGGAATACAACCAGAGCGGACTGCCGTCGCTTTCGCCGAGCGTTCTCGTGGTGCGTGCCGGGGTGCCCCTCACCTCATTTCTCGCCATCGAGGGAAGATTGGGCACGGGCCTGTCGAGCGACCAGACGAACGGCGCCTCGGTAAGCATCGGAACATTCGGAGGGGCGTACGCCAAAGGATCTCTCGCGCTCACGCCGAGATTCTCCATCTACGGCGTGGCCGGCATCGCCGTGACGAACCTGCATCGCAATTTTTTGGACGGCGACACGACCAACACCGGGTTGTCCGCCGGCGTGGGCGGTGATTTCGAGCTCACGCAGAAGCTCGGGCTGAACTTCGAATGGACCCATCTGCCGGGGGGGAGCGATGCCGGCCATTCCTACGATTCAAACCTGTTCTCCGTTGGCGTCAATTACCGGCTGTGAAGCGCATCATGCCGGGGCTACCGGCCCGGAAAGCTCCGCCATCGGCATCCCCGCTCGCGAGAATTGCCCGTCCGCGCCGCCACGGTACCGATGGGCAAGGGCAGGATCGGCCTACCCTTGCCTGTTTCCCCGCCTCGGCGGTTCGCGGGCTGATCGCTCGGCGGGGCGGCAGCGCCACTGGGAGCGACTCCTAGTCTTCGACGCTGCGACGCAACGCCTTGACGTTTCCACGCCTGACTTTGGCGTCGAGGCGCCTCTGTTTAGAATTCCCGGTCGGCTTTGTTGCGATCCGTTTTTTTCTTACGATGGCGACACCGCGAACGAGCTCCTGCAACCGCAGGAGTGCCGCGGCGCGGTTTCTCTCCTGGGTCCGGTATTGCTGCGCCTTGATGATCAGCACGCCTTCCTTGGTAATGCGTTGATCGGCCAGGCGCAACAGGCGCTCCTTGCAAGCAGCGGGCAGCGAGGAGGCCGCGATGTCGAATCGCAGGTGGATGGCGCTGGAGTTCTTTTGGACGGATTGTCCTCCGGCGCCTTGGGCACGCATGGCCGTCAGCTGGATTTCCTCCAATGGAATCCCGATCTGAGC
>JAJZVF010000126.1 GCA_021845825.1 Pseudomonadota bacterium
TGGGATATCTGCTGGCGCGCCTGCGCGGGCGAGCCATGGCGCTGCTCGGCTTCGTGGTGCAGCTGCCGCTCGCCCTGCCGCCGCTTGCAAGCGGCGTGTTGCTGCTGTTCCTGGTCGGTTACGACTCTCCGTTGGGCCGCCTCACGCACGGCGCGCTGACCGACTCGTTCGCCGGCATCGTGCTGGCCGAGGCCTTCGTGTCGGCACCGTTCGTGATCATCGCGGCACGCTCGGCGTTCGCTGCCATGGATCCTGCGATCGAGGACGTGGCGGCAACCCTCGGCCGCCGGCCGCTCGAGGTGTTCTCGCGGGTGAGCCTGCCGGTGGCAGGGCCGTCGCTCCTCGCGGGACTGCTGCTCGCCTGGCTGCGCGCCTTCGGCGAGTTCGGCGCCACCGTCATGGTTGCCTATCACCCGTATTCGCTCCCGGTCTACACCTACGTCGCTTTTGGCGCGCAGGGCCTGCCGGCCATGCTGCCCGTGTTGCTGCCGGCGCTGGTGCTGGCGCTCGCGGTCATGGCACTGAGCGGCACCGTGGGTGCGCGCAGCGCCGCAGGCACAAGGCCAGTGCGCCCGCAGACCCGGTCCGCGGCGAGCCGGCCGGAGCTGCGCACTGGCCGGACATCGGAGCTGGCGCAACTTGCCATCGATGTCGAAAAGCATCTCGAGGGCTTTGATCTTGCCGTCGCCTGGCAACCCCACGCGCGCCGGCTGGCGGTCCTTGGCTCCTCCGGTTCAGGCAAGTCACTGACCTTGAAGCTGATTGCCGGACTCGTGCACCCCGACCGGGCCACAGTCAGGATCGGCGGGCGGGAGTTGTCGCGTCACGAGCCGGCCGCACGGGCGGTCGCCTACGTGCCGCAGAGCTATGGCCTGTTTCCACACCTGGATCTGGCCGCGCAGCTGCGCTTCCCGGTTGGGGCCGATCGCGCGGCGGCGGCCCATTGGATCGAGCGTCTCGGCCTCGCGGGCCTCGAGCACCGCCGGCCGGCGGAGCTGTCGCTCGGCCAGCAGCAGCGCGTCGCGCTCGCGCGGGCGCTCGTCAGACCGGCGGATCTGCTGCTGCTCGATGAACCGTTCGCGGCGCTCGATACGCCGCGGCGCGTGGCGCTGCGCCGGGAGCTGCTCGCCCTGCAGGGGGAGTTTGCGGGTATCACGCTGCTGGTCACTCACGACCCGCAGGAAGCGGCGTTGCTGGCCGATGAGATCCTGATTCTCGAGAGCGGACGGCCGCTGCAGGCGGGCGCCACGCAGGAGGTCTTCCGCCGGCCGGTCAGCGAGCTTGCCGCTCGGCTGCTCGGGGCCGACAACGCGGCCGAAGGGTGCGCCGATGGCAATTGCATCGATGTGGGGCGCGGCGCCCGGGTCGCCGTGTCCGGCCCGCCGCTTGCGCCCGGCCGTGTCGGCTGGAGCATTCCGCCGGATCGGACGTGGATCAGCCCGGCCGGAGCCCACGAGGGCATCGTCGAGACCGTCAATGGCGGGCCGGAGCCCCAGCTGCTGCTGCGCTTCGGCGACACGCACATTCGCGTGACCGGTGGAGGGCATCTCGCGCCCGGGGAGCTCTGCCGCTTCGACATCGATCCCGCGCGCATCCAGGTCTGGCCCCTCGACTGAGCGCCCCCGGTGTGCACCGGACTTGCGGATCGGCGTTATCCTTCGTTATATTCTAATGAATATCACGCAAAAAAAGATCGAGGTCTCGCATGCCGCGCCCGCACGCCCGGAAAACGGTCCGCACCTTTACGGCCAGCGCCCCAGGCGGCGTGAGCGCTGAGCCGGCGCGCGCACGAAAGGGCGCGCTGTTCATCGTGACGGGCGCAGCGCTGGCGTTATTGGGCTGCGTCGGCGCACGCGCGCAAGCGGCCGTCGGCGGACGGTTCGGCGCGACAGCAGGCACGGCGAGATCGACGCGCAGCGCCCTCCACGAGGTGATCGTGCTCGGCAGTCGCGAGCCCGGCATCACGGCGGCCGATAGCGCGGCGCCCGTGCAGATCATCGGCGCACGCGCGCTCGAGACGGCCGCCGGCAGCCCGCGCCTCATGTCGGCGCTCGCGCAGACCGTCCCTGCGTTCACGCTGCAGGCGTTCGGCAACGATATGGCAGGCCAGACCCTGCAGGCCAAACTGCGGGGACTTTCGTGCAACGACACGCTGGTGCTGGTGAACGGCAAGCGGCGGCACACGACCGCCAACATCGAGGTCGACAGCGGGCCGTTCCAGGGCTGCGCCGGCGTCGACCTCGATTTCATCCCGGTGGCCGCCATCAAGCGTGTCGAAGTGCTGACCGACGGCGCCGCCGCCCAGTACGGCAGCGGCGCCATCGCGGGCGTCATCGACATCATCCTCAAGAACACCCCCTCCGGAGGGAGCCTCGCCGGAACCTACGGGGGATACATGGACGGCGGCGGCATCACCGGCGATGTGTCCGTGCACGCCGGATTCGAGCCCATCAGGCACGGGTATTTCGACCTGACGGGGGCATCCGACCACCACGGCAGCAGCAATCGCAGCGCGATCGACGAGCGGGTCGTCAATCCCGCCAATCTCGCGACGTATCCGGACTCGAACATGACTCAGGTCCCGGGATACCCGTACCTCGGCGCCGAGGAAGGCGACGGCAATGACGACCTGAAGACCTTCGCGCTCAACGCCGGCTTGCCGATCCGCCGGATCGACTTCTACGTCTTCGGCACCTATGGGGTCAAGGATGCGCAGTCGTTCCAGAAGTATCGCCTGCCCGACAAGGTCGCCTACACGGACCCGAGCACCGGCGTAACCACCTATCCCTTCCCCTTCGGCTTCGTGCCGCTCGAGGCGAGCCGCGAGACGGATTACTCCGGGACTGCGGGACTGAAGGGCGTGCTCGACCACTGGCTGTGGGATCTGAGCAGCACCTATGGACGGGATCACTTCAATGCCTACACGCTCAACTCCGCGAACGCGGGCATCTACGACAGCACCGGCCATCCGACGCCGAGCAACTACTACGATGGCTACCTGCAAACGACCCAGTGGACCACCAACCTCGACGTGAGCCGGGACTTCGCCGTCGGCCTTCCGGGACCGCTGAATGTCGCCTACGGCCTGGAATACCGCCGTGACAGCTACGGCATCGGGGCCGGCGTTCCGCTCTCGTACCTCGACGGCGGGGCGCAAGCCTATCCCGGCTTCACACCGACAGACGCCGGCACGCACCATCGGGACGTCGAGGCCGCCTATGTCGATCTCGCCGCACAGCCCATGGAAGCGCTACGGGTCGATCTCGCCGGGCGCTTCGATCACTTCAGCGACTTCGGCCGCACGATGGTCGGTGAGCTCACCACGCGATACGAGCTCACACCGCGGCTTGCGGTGCGCGGCACGGTGAGCAGCGGCTTTCGGGCCCCGACGCTCGCCGAAGAGTACTACTCCTCGACCAACGTCACGCCGACGAGCGCATTCGTGCAGCTGCCCCCGAACTCCCCCGGCGGGCGGCGCATCGGCCTCGGCGACGGGCTCAAGCCCGAGCATTCGGTCAACTTCAGCATCGGCCTGGTGTGGCGCCCGCTGCCCGGGGTCATCGGCACGCTCGATCTGTATCAGATCAACATCACCAATCGCATCGTCGCGACGGGTGATCTCTACGGAACGCTGAACGGCGTGCCGCAGCCCGCGGCCGCGGCCATCAATGCGGCGATCGCGGCCAACGGCAATCAGCTCGATCCCTCGGTCCTCGCGACCGGCACGACCGGAGTGACCCTGTTCGCCAACGGCATCGATACGAGCACGCAGGGCGCTGACCTTGTATTCGACATTCCGGAGACCTGCCCCTTCGGACGCATCGAGTGGTCGGTCGGCGGTACCTTCAATCGAACCCTCGTGACGAAAGTGCCGACCGCGCCCGCATCGCTCGCCGGACAAACGCTCTATGACGCCACGGCCATTTCGGATCTCACCGCGGCGAGTCCGCGGTACGTGCTCGATCTCGGCGGCTCATGGACGCACGGGAAGCTACGGGTACATCTCGAGGAGCAGATATACGGCAAGAGCTCGGAGTGGGAGAACGACGACGGCGATAATCCCGCGAACATTCCCGAATACTTCAAGACCACGATCGGCGTCACCCCGATCACCGACCTCGATGTGGCATTTCGGCTTGTCGAGCACTTCACCTTGAGCGCCGGCGCGATCAACCTGTTCGATCGGTATCCGAACCGCTACAACGCGACCCTGCTCGCGCACTACGATGACTTCAAGTACGGCGACACGCTCGGCGTGTTCCAGTACCCGATGTTCTCGCCTTTCGGCATCGACGGCGGATACTACTACGTGAGAGGCACGATCCGGTTCTGAGCGCCGCCGCGCCCAGCCGGCCATCGTGCCGGGATCGGACGCGTGCACGGAGGCATGACGGCAAGTACCGCGCCGGGGGGCAAATACGCGCGGAGGATGGCGGTGTCTTCACGCACACACGTGTACGTGCAAGCCCGCGGGTCGCGCTGCCCGCCCGGCCAGGATGCGCCGCACGGGCGTAGCGAGCGCCGCGCAGGGTGGTGTGCCAGGGTCCGACGCGTCTTTCTCCGGCAGGCGGGCGCATCGCCCCGGGCGGACACCTCGCACGCCGGCGAGGTTCCGCATGACCGGTGTGCCCGCCATTTGCTACAGTCTCATCCATCCCAACCGGTCCCGCCATGCATGAAAGAGACCCGCATCCCGTCAGGAATCGGCACCCGGCTCGTCCAGCTCGGCAGAATGAGCGACGCGCACTTCGGCTTCGTCAACACCCCCATCTACCGGGGCTCGACCGTGCTGTTCAAGACCCTCGACGACCTCGAGCACATGCGGGCGCGCTACGTTTACGGCACTGCGGGTACACCGACCATCGAGAGCCTGGAGAGCGCCTGGACGGCGCTCACCGGGGCGGCCGGCACCGTCCTGTGCCCTTCGGGCCTGGGCGCGGTCGCCATCGCCCTGATGGCGACGCTCAAGCATGGCGACCACCTGCTCATGCCGGACAGCGTGTACCTCCCGACGCGATCGCTGTGCGCCAATCTGCTCGAAAGGTTCGGGGTCGAGACAACGTTCTACGATCCCCTTGCGGGCGGCGGTCTCGAGTCACTCGTGCGGCCGAATACGTCGACCATCTTCCTCGAGTCTCCCGGATCGCAGACCTTCGAAGTGCAGGACGTGCCGGGAATCGCCGAATTCGCCGCCCGGCGGGGCATCAAGACCATCATCGACAATACCTGGGCCACGCCGCTCTTTTTTTCCGCCCATGCACACGGCTGCGATCTGTCGGTGGAGGCCGGGACGAAGTACCTGAGCGGGCATTCCGATTTGCTGCTCGGGCTGGTGAGCGCGAATGCAGCGACGTGGCCCGTACTGAAGAAGACCGCGCAAAGCATGGCGATGCTGCCGGGAGCCGAGGACTGCTATCTCGCCCTGCGGGGCATGCGCTCGCTGCACATCAGGCTGAAGGAGGCCGAGTGCAGAGGCCTCGAGATGGCGCGCTGGCTGCAATCACAACCGGAGGTCATGACCATACTGCACCCGGCGTTTCCGTCCTGCCCGGGCCATGAGCACTGGCAGCGCGATTTCACAGGCTCGTCGGGTCTCTTCTCGATCATCCTTCGGCCCGGCTTCAGCCGGCAGGCGCTCGCCAACATGCTCGATCACCTGTCGATATTCGGGATGGGCTATTCCTGGGGAGGCTTCGAGAGCCTCATCATCCCGTTCGACTGCAGCGCCTACCGGACGGCCACCCGATGGAATCCGGGCGGCTTCGGCCTGCGGCTGCAGATCGGGCTCGAGGACCTGGATGACTTGAAAGCGGATGTGCGTGCTGGCTTGGACAGACTGTCGGCAACGACCACGGCCGCCGTGACGTCGTCCCGGTAGGCTGCGGGCAAAACCTCCGGTTTTTCCAGCGCCGGGGCAGGCCAGGCGAAACAAGTCCGCACCGACTGTTCGTGCCCTTCTTGAACGGTCCCGGCCGGCGCCGCAGGTGAAGGCGGCCGCCTCCGGGGGGCGGCCGCTTGAGCGTATGCCGCCCGGCCCCTCGGGCGATGACTTGGTCGCACGCCATACGCGCCTTCGGGGCACCCGTGCACGCAGCCTAGCCTCACGCCGGCATCCCGGCAAACTTCCACCGTTGCCGGCGCCCGTGGGTTGACCTCTCCCGCACAGTGCCCTCGCCAGCGGGTACTTTGTGGTATAGAGTCCGTGCACCGGGGGTGGCGGGGATTTGGGGGAAATGCCGGCGCCCGCCCCTGCCGGTAGCATCGAGTCCGTTGCGCGGACCTCGGGGCGGCGTCAAGACATGGGGGGCAACGGACCGGACGGGCCGCGCACCTGCCGGTAAATTGGGCCAATTGCACATGCATCAAGCCGATCACGCAGCCGCGGACACCTTCGTTGCGCGCTGGAGACGCCTGCTGGCTCCACGCCACTGGGCGGTGTGGACCGGTATCGGCATGCTGCGCCTGCTCGTGCTGTTGCCCTTCCCGATTCAGCTCGCCTGCGGGCGCGCGCTCGGCGCGCTGCTGCGGCGCCTGCCGGTGCGTTATGTGCGCATTGCACGGACAAACATTGACATGTGCCTCGCCGAGCTGCCTCCCGGCGAGCGCAGACGGCTGCTCGACAGGCACTTCGACAGCCTCGGCATTTCGATAGTCGAAATCGCACTGGCTTGGTGGGGAAGGGGAGTCCGCATCCTCGAGCTGGCTCGTATCGAGGGATGTGAGCACGTGGCGGCAGCGCTCGCGCGTGGACGCGGAGCGATATTGCTGACGGCGCACTTCACTCCGCTCGAGATCGGCGGACGAATCCTCTCGGAGAGATTTCCCATCAACATTCTGTACAGGCCTGCCAAGAACGAGGTACTGGCCTGTCTGCAGGAGCGGCTTCGCAGCCGCAACGGCGGGCGGGCGATACGGTGCGACGACATTCAGCGGATGATTGCAGCCTTGAGGAACAACGAATGCGTGTGGTTTGCGCCGGACCAGTGCTACCGCAAGAAAGGCGCCGAGATGGTGCCGCTGTTCGGCGTGCCCGCCGCAACCAATACCGCCACGTCCCGCATTGCACGCATGACCGGCGCGGCCGTGCTGCCCTATTTCGTCGAGCGCCTCGCCGGCAGCCGCGGCTATCGGCTGAGGATCCTGCCGCCCCTGCAGGACTTCCCGAGCGACTCACCCGCGGCCGATGCGGCGCAGTTTCATCGGTTGATCGAAGCTCAGGTGCGGGCAGCTCCGGAGCAGTATCTTTGGATACACCGCCGCTTCAAGGGACTGAGCCCGGGCTATCCGGATTACTACCGCAGCCGCCGCAGCACGCCGGCCGTTGCAACTTCCGCCGCAACGATCCCCGCCTCCCCGCCGAGCGGCAGGCGCCGGACGAAACCCGCCTCAATCTCCCGCTAAGCGGCCTGCGGCTGCGCTGTGCCGCGGGCACCCCCGGGGCTCGCGATTTTACGCTATCCGCGGCGCGTGCCCGCAGATGGATTTGCAGGCTCTTCCGGCAGGTCGCCTACTCCGGCAGCAACTCTCCGGAGCCGCCCATCTCCTTCGGGAAGTCCTTCATCTTCGGCAGGCCGTCCCGGATGCTCAGCACCTTCTCCCCATAGGAAACGTGTACGGCCGGCCTGAACTCGAGAGTAGGCAGCACCGCCGCGTAGACGTCGACCAGTTTCATCGACGGATGATCCGTAAAGACGTGACCACCGCAGAGCTTGCACCACCTGCGCAGGCTGTTCGCGGTCTTGTGGTAGGTCCCGATGTGGTCCACGCCCTTCAGGATCTTCAGTGCATCCGGCTTCCACAGCGTGAAGGCGTTCACCGGCCCCGCCGACCAGTGCCGGCAGGACTCGCAATGGCAATAACCCATCGCCGCCGGCTCGCCGCTAACGGAAAATTCGACCGCTCCGCAAAAGCATCTGCCTTTGTGCTCGCTCATGTGATACCCCCCGGGGGATTGCGCTCGCTTCCATCATCGGCCAAACGTGCGCGTCTCGCAATTGCAGAGCAACGCGGCGATGCGCACTGCGCCAGATCCGGGCAGGTATCCCCGCGGCGCAGGTGTGTCGGCAAGCACCGTACCTCATGCGGGGACGGCTCAAACGACAGGCTCGCGGGCGGATTCATTAGCGGGGAGACGACGCGATAAGGCCATGACGGTAGCCGACAGGACCACCACGAGGCGTACCGTGCCATCGAGGTACGGCGGCAGGTGCAACCTTTGCGCCGCTCCCATATAGAGAAGTACCGTGACGAGCCCGCGTGGAGCGATCCAGGTGAGAGTTGCGGCGAGCCGCGGGTCGACCACGCGCAACAGGACGCGGCGCAGCCCATAGATCACGACCAGGATCACCGCCGCAGCCACCCAGGAGCGCGCGACGGCGAAATCGGACAGATTCGTCGAATAGCCGAGCAGAAAGAAGAAAAAAACCCTGACCGCGAACGTAAGCTCCTGCACCAGCACGCGGAACTCCCCGACCGTGGCCGCGGAGATCTTCGCCGACACCCGGCGC
>JAJZVF010000127.1 GCA_021845825.1 Pseudomonadota bacterium
AGGTACATCGTGCGCACGGGCGTGACGGTGCGCGCGTGCACCTTGCCGAAGTAGCCGGGCAGCGCCCGGTCCCGCCCCATGGCAAACAGTGTCCGCGAGAATTGCAACATCGTCGTCTCCAGCGTGGCAATGCTGGAGAGAATCAGCGCAAGCGAGGCGGCATAGCCGCCGATCCTGCCCAGGCCGGCCGCGATCGCGACCTCATAGATCAGGTTGTCGGAAAAACCCGAGGCATCGCGCAATGAGAACAACATCAATGTCGCCGCGGTGAACGCGGCGAACGCGGCGATCGTCACGAACACGCTGAGGAAGCCGCCGTTACCGGCGGCGTTCGGGCGGTCGTTGCGCGTCTCCTCGGAGAGATTCGCCGTGACGTCCCATCCCCAGTAGAGGAACACCACGATCAGTGCGGAGGATGCAAAGCTCGCGCGCGAGTATCGGAAGCCGAACCAGCTCCAGGAGAACGGATTGATCGCGTGCCCGGTCGCCGTGCGCACGAAGGCGGCGCACGAGATTGCCAGCAGGATCAGCAGCTCGAGCGAGCTCATGACGACCTGAGCCTTGCTGGTGATCTCGATGCCGGCGATCAGCACGAGTCCGATGCCGACGAACCAGATGGCTCCGATGCCCGTCGTGAGCAGCACGTGGCCGGCGAAAGACGGATCGACCAAGTCGATCGTCGCGGTCCCGAGCGGTAGGCTGCCGGTGACCATAAAGACCATCGACGCGATCAGCAGCGCCCAGCCGGAGAAGTAGCCGGGGAGCTTGCCGAAGCCGACCTTGGTCCACTCATAGGCGGCGCCGGCGTTCGGCAACCTCCGGTTGAGGCCCTTGTAGGCGAGCGCGATCCCGAGCATCGGCAGCGCGAAAACCAGCACGGCATTCGGCGCGAAGAATCCGGCAGTCGCCAACAGGCCGGAGATCGCGACCGCGATCGAGAAGCCGGGCGCGCTGCCGGCAACCCCCATGATGATCGACTCGAAGAACGAGAGTGAGTTGGCCTTCAGCTTGTCGCTCATACGTATCTGAATGTGCGGTCGGGAACTTGCGGCCGCGGATGCCCCCGGGCGGCCACGGACCCGCTCGTGCCGGGGAGGCCGTTCGTTTGCCGTGCAGCCTTGGCCGCCTGGGCCAATTTTACCCGGGCGTCGTTTGCATGTCGCGCCACCGGGGATTCGAGGCGGCGGCCGCAGGTCCCGGGAGGCCGGATCAGCAGCGCCCTGCGGCACAGAGCCGGTCGATGCCCGCGACCAGGCGATGCATGGCTTCGAGCAGCGGCAGCGAAAGGCGCAGCTCCGCAGCCCTGCGTGCCGCATGACCCAGGGTCTCATCGACCTCGAGCGGCCGGCCGGCTGCCAGATCCTGCAGGGACGACATGCGATGGTCCGGGGCGTCCGAGCGCAATCTCTCGCCGGTTGCGCGGACCGCTTGCACGGCGTCGGCCTCCGTGGCGCGCAGGACGGTGCCGAGCGGGAAGAGAATCCCCTCCTCTCTCAGTGTCACCCCCAGCGCCTCGGCGAGCCGGGCGACCTCGCGGGTGATCCGCACGAGCACGAGCGCGCAGTCCGGGTCGCTCAGGTAGCGCCAGGTGGCTGACCTCGTCACGACCGCCAGGCTCATGAGCGACACCCAAGCGGTGAACTTGCTCCACTCCCTCGCCACGATGTCGGGAACGGCGCAGGACCGGATGCCCGCGGCATCGATCACTTGCGCGATGCGCGCGGCGCGGCCTGTGCCGCCGGTGAGCTCGCCGAGCGGCAAGCTCACGTTGCGCGTGAACAGCACTTCGCCGGAGGGCAGCAGCTCGCCGCTCGTGTCCGCGAGCGCGCCGAGCACGCGATCCGCCCCGAAGGTCCGGGCGAGCAGCTCGTCTTTCAACACTCCGTTCTGCACGGAGAACGCCACGCCCACCTCGACATGCCGCAGGCGCTCGAGCGCGGCTTGGGTACCAGGTGTCTTGGTCGCCACGATCAACACCTCGGCCGCCCGCAGCTCTGAAGGCTGCGTGATCACCGGAACCGGGGTGAAGATCTGTGCCAGGCCCGTGATGCGCAGACCCTGCTCCTTGATGCTCCTTGCGCGCTCCCCGCGCGCCAGCACGACCACGGCGTGCCCGGCTGCCGCGAGATGCGCCGCGAGGATGGAGCCGAGGGCGCCGGACCCGAGAATGGCGAATTCGGTTCGGGCCATGTCCGCGCTACCCGCCGGTCAGCCGCAGTCCGCTCGCGCCGCCATCTTGTCGCCGCACCGGCGGAGCCACGGCGGGCGGGCCGCCGGGGCGGTTTGTCTCGGGTATGCCGCGGCTGCGCGTGCGTGGGTCCATCCCGAGCCAGAGCGAAACGGCGAGTCCCGCTATCGCCGTCGCGGGAATGGTCTGGTAACCCCAGCGGGCCACGAGCGGGCCGCTGACGACGATGCCGAGCGCCGTGGCGAGCGCCAGGGCGGCGTTGAGCAGCCCAACCGCCGCACCCTCGCTGAATGGTGTCAGGCTTGCGGCCAGGTCGGTTCCGGAAACGCTCAACAGCGGCCAGGCGACGACGATCAGCGCGAAGCCCGCCATCCCGAGCGGCGACCGAGCGTGCGTGGGGAGCAGAAGCGGCGCGAGCAGCAGGCCGAAGCCGACGATACGCAACACCAGGCCGGCGCGGTAGACATGGCCTGGGCCAAACCGGGCCGTCAGCTGACTGGCGAGGATGTAAAGCCCGATGCCCACGGCAGCGGTCAACGCATAGATCATCGCGCTGGTGTGCGCGGGGATGGCATAGCCCCTGGACAGCATGAGCGGGAAATAAGAAAAGAACGCCGCCACGGCGAAGGCGAACACGAACCAGGAGAGCAGGAACCGCCCGAACGGGGTGCCGAGCGTCTGCGGAAGTCTGCGCAGCCCGCGCAAGTTCAAATGGTAGACGTGCAGGTCGATGCCGGAAGGCAGGATCAGCTTCGGAAAGATCGCGAGTGCCCGGACATTGAGATGCGGGTGCGGGTGCTCGGCGGCGCTGGCCGCAGCCGCAGGCGAGCCCGGCAGGCCGATGCCGCCCAGCGCCATGGCCAACAGGAGAAGAGTGATGCATACCCAGAGCGCGGGTGCGAAATTCCCACCCGTGAACGCCGCGGCCAGCATCAGCCCCGCAACCTGGCCGGCGGCATTGAAGGTCTGCAGCCAGCCGATGCGCGGCTCCCATTCGGTCCGGGGCGCGAAATCGACGACGAACAGCGTCGCCAGTGTTGCCGCACCGCCCGAGCCTGCACCCAGTGTGAAAGCCGCACTCAGCCAGGACGGAAGACCGTTCATCAGCAGCATGCCGAGTGTACCCGCGGCCGTGAGCAGGAAGCTGCCGAGGAACAGTTTGCGGTACGTCTTGCTGCGCTCGGCCAGCAAGCCCCACAGCGGGGAGGTCAACAGGCCGAAATTGTACGTTCCCATGACATAGGCCACGGCGGCGAGGCTGTGGGCGCGGGCTTCGACCGCCAGGGGCAGCAGCACCGGCAGCAGGCCTGAAGTGACCATCCCGAGCAGCAGGTAGGCGAGATACCAGGGGCGGATGTAGCGGCGCGGCGCGCTGATGGCATGCAACGCCAGCGCCAGGGGCTCGCCCAGGGCGGATTTGTCGAAGGGAGTGATTTTCCTCCGGCGCGTCTCCATCTTGCGTGCAGCCTACTAAAACTCGGCTGCGCTCGCTATCCGAGCGAACCCCATAGGCCATCCGGCGGTCGTTGCGCAAGTCTTGTTGTCCACCGGCCGTTTGCGCATAGTGCCGTTCCTTTTCCTCATCTGACGGTTGCCGATGCTCTCAATCGAATCTCGTATCGCGGCGGAACTCGCCGCCACGCCGCAGCAGGTCATCGCCGCTGTCGCTCTTCTCGATGGCGGAGCCACCGTGCCGTTCATCGCGCGCTACCGCAAGGAAGCCACGGGCGGACTCGACGACGCGCAGCTGCGCATGCTGCAGGAGCGCCTCGGCTACCTGCGCGAGCTGGAAGAGCGCCGCGCCACGATCCTAAAGAGCATCGAGGAGCAGGGAAAACTGACACCGCAGATCAGGCAGAGCCTGCTGACCGTCGACACCAGACAGCGCCTGGAGGACCTCTACCTGCCCTTCAAGCCCAAGCGCCGCACCAAGGCGCAGATCGCCCGCGAGGCGGGTCTCGATGCGCTTGCCGCGGCGCTGCTCGCGGACCCGCACCTCGATCCGCAGGCCGAGGCGCACAAGTACCTCAGGACGCCCTTCACCACGGAGGCGGGCGACAACCCGGGCGTACCGGATGTGAAGGCAGCGCTCGACGGTGCCCGGCAGGTGCTCGTGGAGCAGTTCGCCGAGGACGCGATGCTGGTCGGGGAGCTGAGGGAGCAGCTGCGCGAGCGCGCCTGGGTTGTCTCCAAGGTAGCGGCGGGCAAGGAGGCGGCCGGCGCGAAATTCCGTGATTACTTCGACTACCGCGAGCCCATCAAGGCGATTCCATCGCACCGCGCCCTGGCATTGTTCCGCGGGCGCAAGGAGGAGATGCTGCAGCTCGCCTTGAAGCTGCCCGAGGAGCTCGAGGCTGCAGAGGCTCAGGCAAGACCCGGCGCTTGCCCCGAGGCGCCGAACGCTTGCGAGCGCAGGATCGCCGCGCGCTTCCAGGTGTCGAGCCAGGGACGACCCGCCGATGCCTGGCTGTCGCAGACCGTGCGCTGGGCCTGGCAGGTGAAGCTCGCCTGGCAGCTCGAGGGTGAGCTGTTCGCAGAGCTGCGCTCTCGCGCCGAAGAGGAGGCGATCGGCGTGTTCGCGCGCAATCTGCATGACCTGCTGCTCGCCCCTCCGGCCGGCCCGCGGACCACGATCGGACTCGATCCCGGCCTGCGCACCGGAGTCAAGGTGGCCGTGGTGGACCGCACCGGCAAGGTATTGGACACCGCGACCGTGTACCCGCATGCGCCGCGCAACGACTGGGAAGGAGCGCTGCATGCACTGGCCGCGCTCGCGAAGAAGCACTCGGCGGACATCATCAGCATCGGCAACGGCACGGCCTCGCGGGAGACCGACAGGCTGGCCGCGGATCTGATCAAGCGGCATCCGCAGCTCAAGCTCACCAAAATCGTGGTGTCCGAGGCGGGCGCTTCGGTCTATTCCGCTTCCGAGCTCGCCTCGCGCGAGCTGCCCGGGCTCGATGTGAGCCTGCGGGGGGCGGTGTCCATCGGCCGCCGGCTGCAGGATCCGCTCGCCGAGCTGGTCAAGATCGATCCGAAGTCGATCGGCGTCGGACAGTACCAGCACGACGTCAACCAGAGCAGGCTCGCGCGCTCTCTCGATGCAGTGGTGGAAGACTGCGTCAACGCCGTGGGAGTCGATGTCAACACCGCTTCGCCGGCGCTGCTGGCGCGCATCTCGGGGCTCTCGGCATCCCTCGCCGAGGCCATCGTGCGCTACCGCGACGAAAACGGCGCCTTCCGCGGCCGGGAAGGTCTGCGCAACGTGCCCCGGCTCGGTGCGAAGACCTTCGAACAGGCGGCAGGGTTTTTGCGGCTCAGCGGAGACAATCCGCTCGATCGCTCGGCGGTGCATCCCGAGGCCTATCCAGTCGTGGAGCGCATCCTGGCGGATCTCGGCAAGCCGCTTGCGCAGGTGATGGGCAACACGGTCTTGCTGGCGCGGATCGACCCCGGCCGGTATGCGGACGAGCGTTTTGGCCTGCCGACCGTACGCGACATCCTGCGCGAGCTCGAGAAGCCCGGACGCGATCCGCGACCGCAGTTCAAGACCGCCGTCTTCCATGAAGGCGTCGAGGACCTCAAGGACCTGGTCCCGGGCATGCTGCTCGAGGGGATCGTTACGAATGTCACCAACTTCGGCGCGTTCGTCGATGTCGGCGTGCACCAGGACGGGCTGGTGCACATCTCCATGATGTCGCACCGCTTCATCAAGGACCCGCGAGAGCTGGTCAAGGCGGGGGATGTCGTCAAGGTGAAAGTGATCGAGGTCGATCTGCAGCGCCGGCGCATCGCTCTTACCATGAAGCTGCAGGCGCCGCCCGGTGCGCGCTGTGCTGCAGGAGGTGAACGCGAAGCGCAGCGGGACGAAGGTGGTCCGCCGGTCCGTCATGACCCGAGAGCGCCGGGACGCCGGCAGCCGCAACCGCCGAGCAACTCAGTGATGGCCGAGGCGCTGGCGCGAGCGCTCAAGCGCTGAGTCATTCTGTTGCCGGCGGGCGGTCAGCGGCGCACGTCGAGTCCGCCCGTGCAAGCCGAGCGCAGCTCCGCTTCGGTCAATGTGCTCGCATCGCCGGGCAGAAAATGCTTCAGGCACGCCAGTGCGAGTCCGCTCTGCGCGATGCGGCGGGGATCGGCCTCTGCGGCGAGCGCGTGCAGCACGCCCGCGGCAAAGGCGTCTCCTGCGCCGATCCGTTCCACGACGCCGCTCAGGGCTGTCTCGGCCGTCTCGAAGTCGCCCTCCCGCGTGTCGATGCGGGCGGCGATCCGGTGGCAGTCGGCGCTGTCGACCCGGCGCAGCGTCGAGGCGATGAGCCGCAGGTCAGGAAAGGCGGCGAACAGCGCGAGTGCCGCCGCGCGGCGCTCCTGCGGCTTCTCGCCCGGAAATGCGCGCCCGAGCAGCACAGAGGCATCGCGATGATCGGCGAACAACACATCAGCGGGCTCGATCAGCGGTGTGAGGACCGAGCGTGGCTGCGCATCGCGATGAGCCCAGAGGCTCGCGCGATAGTTGCAATCGAAGGAGAGCGCGATGCCCCGGGCCTGTGCGGCGCACGCCGCACGGGCAGCCGCCTGCGCCGGGCCCGCTGCAACTGCCGCCGTCACTCCCGAGACGTGCAGCCTCTCGGCGCCCGCGAGCGCGCGCTCCCAGTCGAACGAGTCGGGCGAAGCGGTGGCAAAGACTGATCCGGCACGGTCATAGAGGATCTGTGCCGGCCGCAGGCCTGCGCCCGGGGAGTGAAAGTACAGCCCCATGCGCCCCGGGCGGACCAGCACCGCATCGCAGTCGACCCCGTTGGCCCGGAGGAATTCGAGGGCGCGCCGGCCGAGAGGATTGTCGGCAACGGCGCTCACCATCCGTGCCGGATGGCCCAGGCAGGCGAGCGCGATGGCGACGTTTGCCTCCGCGCCGCCGACGTGCAGCTCCAGCATCGGCGCCTGCGTCAGGAGGGCGCGCCCCGGCGCAGACAGGCGGATCAGCAACTCCCCGAAACATACGACGCCGGACATGTCGAGGAAGGTAACCGGCGGCCTATGGTCGCGCAAGCCGCCGTGGTCCCGCTCGAGCGCAAATCCACGCGTCCCCGGCCCACAATGGTCGGAGCGAGGGGCACACAGGCGCCGGTCGAGCGCCGCGGGACTCTGGAAGCGCCTCGGGGCATCGGCCGCATCCCGTACGCAGCGCCTGCGCTCAGGGAGGCATTATGTATACCGGCCCGAGTAGTGCCGAACGAGGCTCGGGAGCGCAGGCGTGCGCGGGATTTGTGGGGCACGAACCGGCAGACAGGCGGCACATGCGCCGGTGCGCACGCCCGGCATCGGTGGAATACCGCGACGGCCTGTGACATTGTTGAAGGCGGACACCTGCCGTTCGGCAGGTGCGGGGAGTTGGTCGGGACTGCGAATCCAGGGGGCCCCATGCTTACCGGCATAGAAGAGAGCTTTCGCGACAAGATCGTCCTCATCACCGGCGCCTCTTCCGGGATCGGCGAAGAGCTGGCGCGCCAGCTTGGCCGGGCAGGGGCGGTGCTCACCCTGGCGGCGCGCCGCACGCAGCTGCTGCAGGTGCTCGGGCAGGAGATCCGCGCGGCGGGAGGAGTGGAGCCGCTGATCATGCAGTGCGACGTCACGCAGGACGAAGACCCGCGGCACGCTGTCGCGGAGACCGTCCTGAGCAGGGGCAGACTCGACATTGTCATCGCCAATGCCGGCTTCGGAGTCGTCGGCAGCTTCGCACAGCTCACCGTGGAGGATTACCGTCGCCAATTCGAGACCAACGTATTTGGAGTGTTGCGCACGCTGCACGCGGCGTTGCCCGAGGTGGTCAAGACCGGCGGACAGCTGGTGATCGTCGGCAGTGTGGCGGGCTGGATCGCCTCGCCCGGCGCCTCACCCTATGCGATGAGCAAGTTCGCCGTGCGGGCATTGGCCAACTCCATCACCCCGGAGCTGGCGCTGATGGGCGTGCGGGTCACACTGATCAGCCCCGGCTTCGTCGAGAGCAATATCCGCCGCGTCGACAACCAGGGCCAACTGCATGCCGAGGCTGCCGAGCCCGTGCCGCGCTGGCTGGTCGCGCACAGGTCCCATGCGGTGGCCCAGATGCTGCGGGCGATCGCCCGGAGGCAGAGGGAAGTCATCATCACCGGCCACGGAAAACTGTTTGTCGCGCTGGAGCGCTTCGCGCCGTGGGTGCTGCGCGCCGCGGCACACAGGATGGCCGCAACCCGCGGCAGCTACCGCACGGCGCCCAAGTCCACCTGAGTTGCGCGATTTTTTTTGCGGCAGCGCGCGTCCGGCTTCAG